>CALXWH010000005.1 GCA_944392315.1 uncultured Alphaproteobacteria bacterium
GGGGCAGTAAGATTCGAACTCACGACACTCGGTTTTGGAGACCGATGCTCTACCAACTGAGCTATACCCCTATTTTTTGCTTAGTAGCTTTCGTTACTTCAACTGTGATACACGGTTAGAAACAATAAATCAAGTCTTTTTTCAGGTTGTCAATAAAATTACACTATAATTTTTTGTTTCTCTTTTCTGGTTAGTTCTTGCGTAATTCTGCTACAGAACTCCACATTTTTTCCAAATTATAAAATTCTCTGACTTCCGGGCAGAAAATGTGTATAATCACATCAAATGCATCTATTAAAACCCAGTTTGCTTTTTCTTCACCTTCGGAAGAGCATGCATAGCCGTTTTGCTTGAGTTCATATTTTAATTTGTCTGCTAAAGAGGCAACGTGACGATTTGAAGTTCCGCTTGCAATAACCATATAATTGGCAATTGAGGTCTTGCCTTTTAGGTCTATCGTAACGATGTCGTTTGCTTTGTTGTCATCTAATACTTTTTGAACTAAATTTAGTAGTTTTGTATCTTCAGTTGTCATTTATTTCTTCCTTGTGTTTTCTAATCCAGCGGAGACCACGTCTTTTTGGGTGCTGTAGCTTCCGGCTCTGAAAATACCGGTTCTTCGGTTTGTTTCTTCTTTTTGGTGGGGACGTATTGCGCAATTTCTCTTAAACAATCTGTTGTGTTCATGTTGGCTATGGCAGAAATTGCATATACGGGAGATTTTGTTGCTTTTTTTAGAGCAGAGAGTTTCTTTTTGATTTCATCCGGTGTCAGCGAATCTATTTTGTTTAATGCAGCGACCTCCGGTTTTTCAATCAACTTCTTTTCGTATAATTCAAGTTCTTTGCGAATCGTCTTGTAGTCTTGAACAATGTTTTCTGCGGTGGCATCAATTAGGTGTAAAAATACAGAACATCTTTCAACGTGTTTTAAGAAACGGTCTCCCAGGCCAATCCCTTCATGCGCGCCTTCTATTAACCCCGGAATATCTGCAAGAACTAACTCCTTCCCATCAACCCAGGCGACTCCGAGATTTGGGTGTAAGGTTGTGAAAGGATAATCAGCAATCTTTGGACGAGCCTTAGTTACAGCTGTTAAAAAAGTAGACTTTCCGGCATTCGGTAAACCAATTAAACCAACGTCTGCGATGATTTTTAGGCGTAACCATACCCACATTTCTTCTCCGGGCCATCCCGGTTCGGCATAGCGAGGCGCTTGGTTGGTGGAAGTCTTAAATCTGGTGTTGCCACGACCACCATCACCGCCTTTGGCCGCCATATAAATTTGGCCTGGTTCAACCATATCTGCTAAAACGGTTTCACCATCGTTTGCAACGATTTCGGTACCGACCGGAACTTTAATGATAAGGTCTTCTCCTTTGGCGCCGCTCATTTCTGAACCCATGCCGTGTTGGCCGTTTTGAGCTCTGAAGTGTTGTTGATAGCGGAAATCAATCAACGTATTGAGGTTTTCTACGGCAACAAAATAGACGCTGCCGCCTTTGCCTCCGTCGCCACCGTTCGGACCGCCGAATTCAATATACTTTTCTCTCCGGAATGAAACGCATCCTCTGCCGCCATCTCCGGATTTTAAGTATATTTTTGCTTGATCTAAAAACTTCATTGTATTGCTTCCGCTTTGTTACACTCTCTAAGCACAGTATATGCTGTTTTTTTTGAAAAATAAAGGGGATGTTTGCCATCCCCGTTATTCTTTTTATAATCGTTGAATTATTCTGCAGGGACAACAGATACATAGGTTCTGTCGTTAGCTTTTGTTCTAAATTCAACTTTTCCTTCAGTTGTTGCAAAGATGGTGTGATCTTTTCCCATGCCTACATTTTCACCCGGGTGAAATTTTGTTCCACGTTGACGAATGATAATGTTGCCGGAGATTACAGACTCGCCGCCAAACTTCTTAACACCCAAACGACGTCCGATAGAATCACGTCCGTTTGATGAGCTACCGCCTGATTTCTTATGTGCCATTTTTTAATCTCCTAGTTTCTTATTTACACAAATCGGTAATCTTTACGATTGTGATATTTTGTCTGTGACCATTTTTACGACGATAATTTTGTCTTCTTTTCTTTTTGAAAACAATTACTTTTGCGTCTTTGGCTTGCTTAACAATGGTGCCTTTTACGCTTGCACCGGCAACTAACGGTGTGCCGATTGTATCGTCCATAGCCAATACTTCATTAAAAATTACTTCACTTCCGGCTTCGCCAGCAATCTTTTCAATCTTGATAACATCGTTTGATGCTACTTTATATTGCTTGCCGCCTGTCTTAATTACTGCATACATTTTAAATCACCTGTTTTTTTGAAATTTAAACATAACTTTTTTGTGCACTATACATAACTTTTTAAAGGTGTCAATAAGAATCTGATGCAAAATTTAAATTAATTTGTTTTTTTACTTTTGTAAATGGCTTTTTATGAGCCTGAAAAGTCGGGGATGCATGAAAATTCCCTGCCAAATTCCAAGGTGTTTCTTTTTTGCTTCTGCTTGGTCTTTTTGATAAGGACTTTCTAAATAGACGATGGCTTGTCCGTTTTTTATCATTTCGGAATTTATATCGGTATTGTCTGCGTAGCAGGTGCAGAGCAAACGCTTGTATTTATCTTTTTTGTGGGGTTTGCATTTTATGGTTGCTGTATTGACGAGAGTTTGTAAATATAGTGCAGATTGTTTGCCGCAAGGGTATAATTTATTGTTCTTGTCTTTGCAGTGTTGGTCATATTCCGGAGCGTCTATTCCAATCAAACGTATCCGTTTTGTGCCTATTTCCAGGCTGTCTCCGTCTATGACTTTGACCGGTTGGGCGGAAGATGATTTTATCCAATCGGCTTCTTTGGCATTTACGGATATGGTTGAAGCGGCGATTAAACAGCAACTTACGGCGAATAAATGACGGCAAGATGTGCATATTTGTGACAATTTTCTTCCCATTGGCGGACTTTCAATGTAATTTCTTCATTAACAGAGTACAGTTAATTTATTTAAAGGTTAGTTAGCGTGCGGAAAAAATTGTTTTTGAAGCTGTTTTGTGCGACTGGTGCACTGGCGCTTGTTTCTTGTTCTCAAACTTCGTCTTGGTGGAATGACGGAGATTATGAATATATTGCAAATCCTCAAGATAGTATGTTTAACGGTCAAAATATGACGGCAGAGGATGCTGCTATGTATATGGATAGTCCGCTTAATGCTGCAAAAGTTTATAATAAAAGAGTTCCGCCGCTTAATTCTCTGGTCGTTTGCCGTGATAAACAATGTGCTCCGGCTGAGTTGTCTATGTCTAGAGAATATATTTTTAACTCTTTAGCTCATTTGGTGGACAATAACTTGGATGCAACCGCACTTCTTTGTGAGGCTAACCCGCAAGCTCACGTTTGTACGAATCCGTATTTGACGGTACCAGCAAAAGTTGGCGTTACGCCAGCGTATGTCTTTTTTGATGGGGTGAAAATTGTTGACGCTTCTATTGTGAAGGGGAAAACAGCTCTTAACTTGGCTCTGGGGTATAATTTGAGCTATAATGGGCAGACACCTACGGTTTGTAAGCCTGATACCGCTATGATGTATGTTAAGAGCAATAATGATGTTGTGCTCAATGGTAATGGTTTTAAATGTGATATGACCAGCGTCGGAACGACTATCATTCGGGTGATGTTTGATATTGACTATATTGATTTGGATTATGGATATATTGGTGGTTATTATTCCATTGGTCTTTCAGGACCGGCTAATGGTGGTGGTTCCGGCTATGGTTTGATTAGGTTACCTAAAGATGCTCATCCTCTTAATCCGGAATTGATGAAACCGGAAGATGATAAGAAGTCTGAAACTACAGCACCGAAAGATGTTGTTAAACCGGATGTTGATGAAAAGGCTTTGCAAAATGTGGCTGCACCTGTTGAAAGTGATAAAGCAACGGATGCTTCTGTGCAAAAGGATAGTGCCGCAACGTCAGAAACTAAGTCTCGTGAAAAGCTAAAACTTCCTGAAGATATGAAAACTGAGGATGATGTTGCAAAGAAATCTTCTCGGGCATTTGAAAATAAAGATGAGCAGCAATATATAAATCCGGCTCAGCCTATTAAAATAACTCCGGATACAATTGTTAAGTCTGATCGGGTTATTTTAAAACCTGAACAACCACAGGAAATTCGCCCGTATGAAGTTGATAGTCAAAAGTATGAACCGAAGTTTGAGGAAATTTATGTGGATGATTTGGATGAATATATAAAATAATTTTTAAGGATTATGTTGTATTCTTATAAAGCTTCAAATGGATGTTTGGAGCTTTTTTACGGTTTTAAGTAAGGAAGATTTTGAGGAATAATAATGGATAAAAAATTTGTAATCTCACTTATCGGTGCGCCGGCCTCAGGAAAAGGCTATATCGCATCGTCCTTGATTGAGGTTTTAACACAAAGATATGGTTTTTCTTTGGGTGATATTGTTTCTATTTCGGTTGGTGCTATGATACGTCAAGAAATTAAGGCGCAATCTGATTTAGGTAAAAAATTGGCGGCTAATATGAAAGAGGGGGGATTAGCTCCTGATTATATCATTAACGATATGCTGAGTGATTTGTTTGAGCGCTTGAAAGCAAAGATTTTGATTTTAGATGGATATCCTAGAACCGTCGGACAAGTTAAAGAGTTTGATAAACTTGTGGCAAAGTATAACAGCGCAGTTATTTATAGGGATACACCGGTGGATTTAATTTTGGAGAGGGTTAAAAATCGGCGTATTTGCGAAAAGTGTGGTATGGCGCACGAAGTTAGCGATGGTAAATGTTCTTGCGGTGGGCGTCTTATTAAGCGTAAAGATGATGAAGTCTTACCGGAGCGTTTGGCTGAATATGAACAGATGACTAAGCCGGCAGTTTTGGAGCTCAAGGAAGAAAATCATAATTTCTTTTGGTATGAAGGTACTGCGGAGGGGAAAGATATTGCACGCGACTTTTTAAGGGCTAATGAGCAATATTTGAGATAATTTTTGAAGACTTTGTCTGTATCTTTATTTATTGGAAAAAAGAAAGGCATCTGAGTTTAGTTCAGATGCCTTTCTTTAGAACACTGTTTTTAAATTAAGCGTCTTCACCGGTTTCTTGATTTACTCTTTTTGCTGAGAGCTTAATCTTTCCACGGTTATCGGTGCCTAAGCATTTAACCCAAATCTTGTCGCCTTCTTTGTAGAAGTCGCTGACAGAGGCAATGCGTTCATTTTTAACTTCAGAGATATGTACCAAACCTTCAGTCGTACCTAAGAAACGAACAAATGCGCCAAAGTCCATGATTTTGGTGATGACACCATGATAGTTTTTGCCTTCTTCCGGAACGGCAACAATGCCATTGATGATGTCAATAGCGGCATCGGCATCTTGCTTGTCTACAGCGGCAACATTTACGGTTCCATCATCGTCAATATCAATTTTTGTATTGGTCTTTTCAATGATGTCACGAATAACTTTACCACCTGTTCCGATAACTTCACGAATCTTATCTACCGGAATTTTGATAGAGATGATACGTGGAGCACGCGGAGAAATTTCAGCTCTTGGTGCCGGTAATGCTTTTGCCATTTCACCTAAGATGTGAATTCTGCCTTCATGCGCTTGGGCTAAGGCATTTTTCATAATCTCTTTGGTGATGGAAGTGATTTTAATATCCATTTGCAAAGCGGTTACGCCGTCTTTTGTTCCGGCTACCTTGAAGTCCATATCGCCAAGGTGGTCTTCATCGCCAAGAATATCCGTCAAAATGGCTACTCTGCCGTCATCTTCTTTGATTAAACCCATCGCGATACCAGCTACCGGCTTTTTCAACGGAACGCCTGCGTCCATTAATGATAACACGGATCCACATACTGTTGCCATGGATGATGAACCATTTGATTCCATAATATCGGATACAACTCTTACCGTGTACGGAAATTCACTCTTATCTTTTGGCATCATTGGGTGAATTGCACGCCAAGCTAATTTTCCATGTCCGATTTCACGTCTTCCCGGAGAACCTAATCTGCCGCATTCACCAACTGAAAATGGAGGGAAGTTATATTGCAACATAAAATCTTGGCGTTCTTCATCCATTAAACCGTCAATGATTTGCGCATCTTCGGCTGTTCCCAAAGTTGTTACCACTAAAGCTTGGGTTTCACCGCGGGTAAATATTGCAGAACCGTGAGTCGTCGGTAAAACATTTACTTCGCAAGTAATCGGGCGAACAGTTTTTGTGTCACGGCCATCAATACGCTTGCCGGTTGTTAAAACCTTTTCTCTCATTACAGAGTGCATTAACTTTTCAATCGCATCCAAAGAATAGCGAACTTCCAATTCATTTTCCGGATCAATCGTGGCGTTAACTTCTGCGCTTAATTCACCTAAACGGGTTGAACGTTTTTGCTTGTCAACTTCATTGAAGGCTTCTTCATATTTGCTACGGAAGTCTTTTTCAATTCTTTCATACAAAACGTCAAACTCCGGTGGAAATACAGGAGCTTCCCATGCTTCTTTGCCGGCTTCTGCTTTTAATTCATTGATTAACTTAATAACCGGTTGGAAATTATCAAAACCAAACATTACTGCGTTTAACATGGTTTCTTCTGAAAGCTCGTTGGCTTCAGATTCAACCATCAAAACACCTTCTTCTGTTCCGGCTACGGTTAATTCAAGTTCGGATTTTTTCAATTCTTCAACTGTTGGGTTTAAGACATATTCGCCGTTGATATAACCAACTTTGGCGGCTCCAATCGGTCCTAAGAACGGAATGCCTGAAATGGCTAATGCAGCTGAAGCAGCTACCATGGCCAAAATATCAGAATCAGTCTTTTTGTCATGAGCGATTGTTGTGCAGACAATTTGTACTTCATTCTTAAACGCATCAGGGAATAACGGACGAATCGGTCTGTCTATTAAACGTGATACCAAAACTTCGTGCTCGGATGGTTTGCCTTCACGTTTTAAAAATCCGCCGGGGATTTTTCCGGTGGCATAATATTTTTCCTGATAGTTAACAGTTAAAGGGAAAAAATCTTGATCTGCTTTGACTTCTTTAGCAGCAACAACTGTTGCAACGACAACTGTATCTCCATAACTTGCCCAGACAGCGCCGGTGGCTTGTTTTGCTACTTTTCCTGTTTCTAATACTAACTTGCGTCCGCCCCATTCCATTTCTTTGCGGCACACATTCCAATTGACCATATTTTTTACCTTTCCTTCTAAAATACCTCACCTGGCATGATACCAGGATTTTTGCAAATAGCGGAGCCCCATTGCTCCGCTATTTGTTTCAAACATTACTTACGTAAATCTAATTTCTTAATCAATGTTTGATATCTTTCTTCACTTGTCTTTTTCAAGTGATCAAGCAAGTGACGACGACGACTTACCATCTTCATCAAACCTAAACGTGAGTGAAGGTCTTTTTGATGAGTGTTGAAGTGTTCAATCAATGCGTTAATTCTGTATGTCCAGATTGCAATTTGAACTTCAGGAGAACCTGTGTCGCCCGGTTTTGTACCATATTGCGCAATAATTTCTTGTTTCTTTTCATTTGTAATCGACATCTTTTATTTCCTTTTTCTAATTTTTTTTACATTAATGATTAAAAACCCGAATCGGAATCAAAGTTTCTTCTTTCTTTTCCAACAGGGCAATGAGCTTATGGTTATAGAGCGCGGCGGCTCTTCCGCTAAACGGCTGAAACCGTTGTGCAGAGAGGCTTTGCCCATGTTTAAGCTTTTGAGCTTCTTCTTCTGTTACAGCGATATCCGTGATGTCGCACAGAAACGTTTCTACAGGAAGAATTGCCGAAACTCCTTGCCCCTTATACAATATATTTTTTAAATTTTCCAGTAAAATCGTATCAGATATTTTGAAAATTCCATTTTGTGTGCGTCTTAGCGAAGTTAAATGTCCACAGGTGCTTAGTGCTTCTGCAATATCATGTCCCAGTGTTCGCACATAGGTGCCTTTGCTGCAGGTCACGCAAAAATCGGCTTCAGATGTTTTAGGGCGGTAGTCTGTCATCTTTAGCTCATATATCGTGATTTCTCGGTGAGGTATTTCAAACTCTGTTCCTTTTCGGGCTAATTCATAAGCGCGTTGGCCGTTGATGTGAATAGCTGAGTGCTTGGGCGGAATTTGCTTTATCTTCCCGATAAATTGCGGCAATATTTTATCTATTTCTTCTTCTGAAGGGAGATAATCAGAAGTTTTTATTATCTCGCCTTCGGTGTCATCGGTTGATGTCCCTTCTTTAAATTTTAAGGTGAACTCGTAGGTCTTATTTCCTTCTTCTAAAAAAGGGATTAGTTTGGTGGCTTCTCCAAAAGCTAAGGGTAAAACTCCCGTAGCAAAAGGGTCTAGCGTTCCGATATGTCCGGCTTTTTTAGCGCGTAATTCGTATTGTATTTTGCGCAAAATTTGATTTGAACTGACGCCTTGCGGCTTGTCTAAGATAATCCAACCATTGATGTTTTCGGTGTAGTGGCTGCTCATATGAATAATTCCAGTTGCTGGTTTTTGGTTAAATTCTTTAGGGCTTCTTTGATTATTGGAATAGATACGGCGCGTCCATATGTCCAGGATATGTCATCAATTTCTTCTACAAGTCTGGTTACAAATGAAAAAGAGCGCTCGGTATGTTTTAAGATGTAATCCAATATTTCTTGGGTGATGATGATTTGGCGGTCATTAAATAGTTTGGCAATGAGTGCTGTCAGCATTTCATCATCGGGTTGTTCTATCTCTACACTTGGAATAATATTTAAGCGTGAGCGCAAATCCGGCAATTTGAGCGGTATTTTTGACAGAGGCAAATCTGATGTAAATAATATATAGTGTTCGGGGCCATTGAAAAAATTATAAAGATGGAAAAAGGCCTCTTCATTTATATTGGCATCCATATCTTCTATAACGAGATAGTTATTTTCGTGGGCTATTTTATTGACGTTTTTCATATTTAGATTGTGCGCCTCTATTATTGGAATTTGTATCGGGCGCGGTAAAGACTTTTGAACGCGGTCTACCCACATATGAGCAAGGTGCGATTTGCCGCAACTTTGTGGCCCATAGATGCTCAAGGCAAAGTGTTGCCAATAGGGCCAAAGTTTGATGGCTTTGTAAGCGGTTTCATTGCAAGAAGTTACCATAAAATCTTCTTCGCTTAAATCGTTGCGTGGAGCGAATTTGAGTTTATATTGTCCGGTTTTATCGTTGTAGCGGTTATTCATTATGATTTCATGACCTCATAAACTTTTTGAGTTAAATCGCTTAAACTAAACGGTTTAGGGATGAAAGATAAATTATCTACATCATTGAATTCGCCCTTTAAGATATCTTCAGAATAGCCGGAAGCTAAAATGATTTTGATATCTGGCAACATTTCCAGTACTTGTTTGGATAGCTCAATACCGTTTTGACCGGGCATAACCATATCTGTTATCAGCAATTGGAAATTCTTGTCATGCTCTAGTGTTTCAAGCGCATTTTCGGCTGAGCTGCAGCCTACAACGTCATAGCCTTTTTTGCGGAGAGCGCGTAAGGCAAAAGTGCGGACGGAGTTTTCATCATCAACAAACAATATTCTGGTGTTTTCTATGTCTTCTGGATTTTGATTTGGATCTTCCACTGCCGATAAATTAAGTCCTAAGATGACTTTTTCATTATCTTTTTGTGGAGATGGGATGGCTGATGGGGTTAAAACAGCGCGACCTCTTTTATCGTTTAAAACTCTACGAGCTGTTGTGTCGTCTTCCTTCTTTGCAACTGTCTCAGCGGCATATGCTGGTAAATAAATAGAAAAAGTTGTACCGACGTTTATGGTGCTTTTGACTTTGATGAAACCTTCCATCTGACGGACAATACCATAAACTGTTGCTAAACCAAGTCCTGTTCCGGAACCAACAACATTTTGTTTGGTTGAGAAAAACGGTTCAAATATACGGGATAGATTTTCAAGAGGAATACCACAGCCTGTGTCTGTTACATCCATACGAATAAAACTGCCGCTTTCTATCGTCTCGGCACCAAAATGGTAGGGCTCTAGTAAAGTTTCTTTTTGGGTTGAAATAGTCAGAGTTCCTTTTTTATTCATCGCGTCTTTGGCGTTTACACAGAGATTGAGCACAACTTGTAGGAATTGTACTTTGTCTACTTTAATATAGTCCAAGTTCTCTCCATGACGGAAGCGTAAATCAATCTGTTCTCCAACAGTTCTTTTTAGAAGAGGGGTGTAATTTACGAGAATATCCGTAATATTGCTTAGCTCCGGTTGTAGAGGTTGTTTACGAGAAAATTGCAATAATTGTTTTACTAATTCTGCGGCGCAATTGGCATTTTGTTTGATTTGGATGATGTCGGCAAATGAGGAATCGCCAATTTTGTGCTTTTGGAGAAGTAAATCGCAAAAACCAATCATCGCGGTCAGCAAATTGTTGAAGTCGTGTGCAATACCTCCGGCAAGTTGCCCCATGGCTTGCATCTTTTGTGCTTGGGCAAATTGTGTTTCTAGATTTTTTTGTTCGGTTGCATCAATGCAGAATAAGACAATACCTTTGATGTTTTCTTTAGTTTGTATCGGGGATGAAAATAGCGGGCATATATAAATGCGGAGTATTTTATTTTTGTTTTTTCCTTTTAAGTTCAAATCAAAATAGGCTGGTTGCAGCTTTTCGGTTTCTGATAAAAAGGTTGCAAGTTGCTTTTTGATTTTATTAATGCTCTCATCATCCAAGTAATTTGAAAGGTAGTTATCTAAAAGCTGAGAGGAGGAAGATACGCCCAGTATCTCTGTAAATTTTTGATTAATACGCTTGATGACTAAATCTGTATCTAACAACATCATGCCAAAAGGGGAAAAATTAAACACACTATTGGCCTCTGAAGTGATTTCTTCATAGGATAGTTTTAAACTTGTATCTGTTGGGATATTTCCAATTACAGCACCTCTTGTTTGTTCTTCATCGCCTTGTTTGAAGCGGTCTACTTTGACGAGATATTCATGGGTGGTGTTGTTTGCATCTTTTATGTAAGTTGTATATTGTGTGCAAGCATTGTTTAGGTGTTGTTCACCCTCGCTGCTGATAGGGAGAAATTCCGTTATTTCTTTTCCTAATAAATTTTCTTTTTCTATATTTAAAATGCGGCTCAAAGTGCGGTTGACATATTCTATCTTACCTTTTGAATTCAAAATATATAGTCCTAAAGGCATAAAATTTAAAAAGTTGTAAAAAGCACGGCGTTCTTCTTGAAAAATATTATCTATGGTCTTTTCTGAGGTTATATTTTCCAGACTCCACAACAGATAAATATTATATTTTAAGTCAAACTTGCTGGCATCATCAACATCATTGATTTGATTTAAGCTAATCGGACGTATACTTACACGATACCATTCTTCACCGGAGAAAATTGCCGTTGTGTTAAATTTGAGCGCGATTTCCAAAGAGTCTTCTTTTAAATGTTCGGCTGAGGCTTTTAATTGTTTTAGTCGCTGAATGTTACTCTCACTCTTTACAATATGATTTTCTAAAAATTTTAGGATGTCGTCTCCTTTTAAGAAGTCTTTGGCCAGTTCATTTTGTAAAATCGTTTTTCCGGCTGCATTTACTATGGTATAACACGTTTTTTTGTTTTTCAAAATCTCATTGGCCAGTCCGCCATATAAAATGGCTGTTTCTCCAGACTGCAAAATGGTTATGGTGATATAGATGCTTAGGATAATGAAAAAGAAGACGAACAAAATAATCGGCCGTAGAAATGTGGGATAGGCAAATAAAATGCCTATGCTGACAACGGTTGCTGTCAGCATAAACACGAGCAGTAATAACCGCTCTTCCAATATCTTATCAGGACGAATATTTTGGTCGTTCTTAAACATTATAGACCCTCAATATAAGTTTAATCAGGTGATAATATCCGGTTGTTCTTTGCCTGTTAAGGCGGTTACGTTAGAGATTTCTCTTGATACCGCGCACAGTTCTTGCAACATTTTGTTAGGATCTTCATCAATGTCGCCTGTAACATATCTTTCTATATATGTTCTCAGTGTCGCGCCGTTGGTGCCGGTACCGGACAGGCGGTATACAATGCGGGAACCATCGGTAAAGTGAACAATTAAACCGTTTTGTGTGGAAGTGTTATCAACCGGATCATTGTAAACAAATGGATATGCGGTGGAAACCGTGAACCTTCCAAATTGTTTATTGGAAAGCTGAGGTAATCTTTGCTCCAATTCTGACATCAGTTTATCAGCTACACTTTGTTCAATACCTTCAAAGTCGTTTCTTAAGAAATAACTGCGGCCGTATTTTTGCCAGTGTTCCAAGGCAATTTGTTTAACGGTTTTGTGCGTGGCGGCAATGATGCTCAACCAGAACAATACCGCCCAAATGCCATCTTTTTCACGGATATGTGCAGCGCCGGTGCCGAAACTTTCTTCTCCGCAGAATGTTATACGCTTTGAATCCATCAAATTTACAAAATATTTCCATCCGGTTGGAACTTCATAAAAACCGATTTTTAAGGTGTCGGCAACTCTTTTGACTGCCATGGATGTTGCTGCAGATTTGGCTACGCCGTAAATACCATCTTTGTAAGCTGGTATTAAACGATAGTTATCTGTTAAAATAGCTAAACTGTCACTGGGGCAGATGAAGAAATGGGAGCCGAGAATCATATTTCTGTCTCCATCTCCATCATTGGCAGCGGAAAAATCAGGTGCATTGTCTGAGTACATTAAATCTACAAGGGTTTTGGCATAGATTAGATTTGGATCCGGATGAAGTCCGCCAAAATCTTCTTTTGGGGTAGCATTAAGAACGCTTCCTTGCGGGGCGCCTAGAATTTCTTCAAAAATCCTTTTAGCATAGGGCCCTGTAACACCGTTCATTGCGTCAAAAACAAATCTAAATTCTGAAGTCAATAATGAGTGAAGCTGGTTGAAGTCAAAAATGCCTTCCATCATCTTTATATAATCGGTATATGGATCAATAACTTCTATTTCTGTTTCTTCGCAATGGAAAACACCAAGGTGGGATAAATCTAAATCCGGAGAATCGGATATCTTGTATTCTTTTATTTTTAAGGTTTGTTCTAAAATAGCTTGACTTTCGTGTGGTTGGCATTGGCCTCCGGTGGATGTGGAATATTTTAGGCCGAAATCTCCGTTTATACCGCCCGGGTTATGCGAAGCTGTTAAAATCAATCCTCCGTCCAACTTGTTTTTTAGAATAATGCAAGAGCCCGCTGGCGTGGAAACTAAGCCGTTTTGACCAATGTAAAGTTTTTTTACATGGTTGGCGGCCGCAATCTTTATAATTTTTTGTATGGCTGTTTTATTGAAATAACGTCCATCTCCGCCGACTAAAAACGATTTTTCTTCTAAATTTGGAATCGTATTGAAAATGCTTTGCAGAAAGTTTTCAATGTAGTTGGGCTGCATCGCTATGGCGATTTTTTTTCTTAATCCGGCAGTGCCCATTTTTTGGTCGGTGTAAGGATTTGTTGCTATTGTTTCTATCATTTGTGTCCCTTATGAATAAATGTTAAAAACTTTTATTGCCACATTAGAATAAAATGCTTGGCTTGTAAAGATTATTTATTAGCTAAAGATAAATTCTGCAAGTTTGGTGATTTCTCTTTTGGCGCAAATATCTTCATATGTCAGCGTTTTTTCCAGTGAAGGCATTGTTCGGTCTTGTGCAGAAATGCCTGAAGTCGTGTTTTGATAGGCAAAACGAAAATTTAGCGGCGGCGGCGTTCTAAAACCGTATAGTCTTGATTTCTTGCTTAACTCTTCATAGGTTTCCAGCTTTGTTGTCGGGTAAAGATTGTTTTGGCAGACTATCCAATTTAGGCTGTGGTTGTGTTTTGCTGCAATTTTCTTTTTTAATTCCCAGACGTTATTAATATAGGTTAGATTGTTTTGAAAATCTTTCGCAGTATTCTTGTTATGTTTTAACACGGTAATGTAAGTTGAGGCTTGCTCTGCCAAAATGTCTTCCCAGTTAGATTCAGGAATTATGACAGCATCGTAAAAATGTGCTTTCTCTAGAAATTCTTCTCGGCTTAATATATCCGGAGAAAGTAGTTCTGGGTGCTTTTGACGGCGTGTTTCTATTATTGCCTTAAGTTTTGAATCTGGCTTTAGCAAAAGTGCGGTCTTTTGCTGATTATAGAGTAAAATTAAAGCCAACTCAAAACATAGTGTTTTGCGTCCAGAACCCTTTTCGCCATCTATAATTATAATGTGAGGGCTATTTTCTGACATAATATATTAGCGATGGTATTTGTTTTGGGTGTGATGATTGTAAGCTGTTTGTGTCTTGTTGCCGCGAAGCGAACTGTTAATAGCACTCTTTAATTCAGCAGTGTTAATTCTTTCCGGATTTTGTTTCATATAATTCAGAGAAATCTCCATCATCTTGGATACGTTTTCATCACGCTCTTTTACTTTTTTGTGGCCTAGCGTAACAGCGATTACTCTGTAGTTGCCTTGTTGGGCTGAGGTTAGAATATTAAACCCGGAAGCTGCAGTGTAACCTGTCTTCATACCATCTGTCCCAAGCGAATCGTTTAATAAGTAATTATGTGTTTTGTATGTGATGCCGTTGTATTGAAATTGGTTTAGTGAGAACAGGTGATAGTATTGTGGGAAGTGATGGTACATTGCCGCACCTAAAATAGCTAAGTCTTTGGCAGTTGTTTTTTGTGCTGAATTAGGAAGACCGGATGCATTCTTAAATGTTGTGCGATACATCCCGAGTTGACGGGCGGTTTGAGTCATTAATTTTGCAAATTCAGCTTCTGATGGACTTAAGGCTTCTGCTAAAACAGTGGCGCAGTCATTTGCAGATTTGACAATTAAGGCTTGGATAAGAGTTTTTACATCAATATAAGAACCGGCGGGCATCCCAAGTTTTGAAGGGGAGCGAGAGGAGGCCGTGGCGGATACTTTTAATTTGTCGGTTAATTTTAATTTTCCGGTTTCCAACGCATTGAAAGTTATATATAGAGTCATTAATTTGGTTAAAGAGGCTGGATAGCGTAATTCTTCTGCCTTATCTGCATACAAGATGTTGCCGCTCTTGGCGTCTATCACAATGGAAGATGTGCCATTTGCAGCATTTGATGCCGTGGTTGTATAGCTTAAACAAAATAAAGCCAAACAGAAGATTTTTAATGCTTTCATTTTCTCTTGAATCCTTTCCCTAATCATGTAATGACGTATAATAAACTTTAAAAAGAAAATAAATTGTTAATTTTGGTTTGTTCACCAATAAAAAAATTATATTTTTTCACTTGACTTTATAAATATTTATCTGTAAAAACTCTTGAACAATGGCGGACGTAGCTCAGTTGGTAGAGCCCCGGTTTGTGGTACCGGTTGTCGTGAGTTCGAGCCTCATCGTCCGCCCCAGATTGTAAAAGAGCACTTTAATTAGTGCTCTTTTTTTAATTAGTGCTTCTTTTATCTTTTCTCAGATTTGTTTTCGGTAATTTTACCTAAAAAGCCGGATAATTGGTTATTTCCGGTTGCAAATTAGGCTGGACGGCAGAGCTTATGTCTTGTAGGGGTATTGATTGTACATCAATCAGTCTGTTTCCGGATTGATAAATCGTGTTTTCAATTTGATTTTTGTAATCTAGAGGGTTCATGTCTGTCGGATTTACTTCTGATGATTGGCTTACGAGTGGTATGGGGTTGTTTGAAATTGTTGATTGAGGTGGCACAGATGAAGGTGAGGTATTTAATTGGGGAGTTATGTCGGGTTGTTCCTTAAAATTATTTGAGGGTTGTTCGGCTGAGGCTGGTAATCCAAATGGATCATTGGCTGATTGCGGTTGTTCCACGATAATTTCATTTCTGCCTCCTGCTGGTGTTGCAGCAGAGCCTATTATTTCCGTCGGGGCATCGGGAGCAGAGGTTAGGATAATTGAAGATATGATTAAAGATAGCATTTTTTACTCCTTTTTTTATTTAGGTAATTCTTATTTTTATTTTTTGAAGAGGGTAAAAATGTTTAAAATTTAATGTAAAAACGTAAAAATCTACTTTTTGTCTAAATCTTTTTAAGTTGAATCTTTCTAAGGTGTTTTAAAAGATAAAAAATGTGATTTTTTTTGATTTTTTGTGCATTTTTTTGTTGCAAATTTAAAATTTAAATGTTACAAAGGCAACGCAACAAATGTTAAGGAAGTGTTAACTTTCTTGCGAATCAAATATAACCCATAATGCAGATTGGTTGTTGCGAATATCTGCAGTAATTTTTGTAAATGGCAAGTTCCCATTGTGGAGATATTTGCCATTTAGTTATAGGAAAAGTGTTAAAATGATGGATACACAAAACATAAGAATCCGCCTCAAGGCTTTTGACCATCGCTTGCTTGATTTGTCAACCAAAGAGATTGTTCATACAGCTAAAAGAACCGGGGCAAATGTTAGAGGACCTATTCCTCTTCCAACTAAAATTGAGAAGTTTACGGTTAACCGTTCTCCTCACGTAGATAAGAAATCACGTGAACAGTTTGAAATCCGTACTCACAAGAGACTTCTTGATATTGTAGATCCTACTCCTCAAACCGTTGATGCCTTGATGAAATTGGACTTGGCTGCCGGTGTGAATGTAGAAATTAAGTTATAATTTTAATGTTGGTTTTTGAAAGATAAAATCAACCTATTGAAAAAGGAAAAAATAATAATGCGTACTGGTCTAATCGCAAAAAAACTTGGAATGACTAGAATTTTTGAAGCTGACGGAACACACGTTCCTGTAACAGTTTTGGCTGTTGAAGGCTTGAAAGTTATCAATGTCAGAACAAATGAAAAAGACGGTTACAGTGCTGTTCAACTTGGAACAGGTGCTGTAAAGGCTAAGAATTTATCTAAGCCGTTAAAAGGATATTTCGCTAAGGCTAATGTTGAGCCTAAAAAGAAAATGGCTGAATTCAGAGTTTCTGAAGATTGCCTTTTGTCTGTTGGCGATGAGTTGTCTGCTGAACACTTTGTACCGGGACAATATGTTGATGTTTGCGCGACTTCTATCGGTAAAGGTTTTGCCGGTGTTATGAAGCGCCACAACTTTGCCGGTCTTGAGGCTTCTCACGGTGTGTCTTTGTCTCACCGTTCTCATGGTTCAACTGGACAAAGACAAGATCCAGGTAAGGTATTTAAAGGTAAAAAGATGGCCGGACATATGGGTGATGAACGCGTAACTGTTCAAAATCTTAAAGTTGTGGCTATTGATGCAAACCGTGGTTTGATTATGGTTAAAGGTGGCGTTCCTGGCGGTGAAAATGCTTGGGTTCGTGTTACTGACGCTCTTAAGAAAACTGCAGATGTTAAATTGCCGATGCCTGCTGGTTTGAAAAAGGTTGATGAACCTGTTGCAGTTAAAGCTGAAGAAACAGCAGCTGATAATGCATAAAGAGTTTAAGGAATTTTGAATATGAAACAGGACATCTTAAATTTAAATAATGAAAACGTTGGCAGCATTGAGCTTAACGATGCTATCTTTGGCGTAGAAGTTCGTGCCGATGTTTTACACCGCGTTGTTAATTGGCAGCTCGCTATGCGCCAATGCGGTAATCACCAGACTAAAGGCCGTTCTGATGTTGCTTTGACTCCTGCTAAACCTTTTAAACAAAAAGGTTCTGGTAATGCTCGTCAAGGTAGCCGTAAAGGAACTCAATTTAGAAAAGGTGGTATTGTATTTGGACCGGTTGTAAGAGATCACTCTCACGACTTGACCAAAAAGTTCAGAAAATTAGGTCTGAAAACAGCTCTTTCGGCTAAAGCCAAAGAGGGTAATCTTATCATTATTGACGAAGCAAAGCTTTCAAATCCTAAGACGAAAGATTTACTCGCTAAATTGAACGCTTGCGGTTTGAAAAACTGCTTGTTTATAGATGGTAAGGAAGTTGATGTTAATTTCGCATTGGCTAGCCGCAATATTGTTGGTGTAGATGTTTTGCCGACAATTGGTGCCAATGTATACGATATTTTGAGAAAAGAGAAGTTAGTATTGACTAAAGAGGCCGTTGCTTGCTTGGAGGAAAGATTACAATGAAAAAATCAAATAACACAAACAATGTAACTGCAGCTATGTATGATACATTACTTCGTCCGGTAATTACTGAGAAGTCTATGATGTCTTCCGAAAATGGCAAAGTTGTCTTTATGGTTCCTTTGTCTGCAACGAAAGAAAGCGTTAAAGCAGCTGTTGAAGCTATCTTTAATGTTAAGGTAAATAAAGTAAATACCGTTAAACAAGCCGGTAAGGTAAAACGCTTTAGAGGTTATGAGGGCGTTCGCTCTGATTATAAAAAGGCAGTTGTTACTCTTGCCGAAGGTCAAAATATTGATGTTACAGCAGGAATTTAGTCATGGCTTTGAAAACTTATAAACCTGCCACTCCGGGTCTTCGTCAGCTTATTGTTGTTGATAGAAGTGAACTGTATAAAGGTAATCCGGAAAAAAGTCTGACCGTTGGTCTGACAAAAAGCGGTGGGCGTGATAATTTCGGACACGTTACAAGTCGTAGAATCGGTGGCGGCCATAAACGCAAATATCGTGTAATCGACTTCAAACGTAATAAATTTGATTGTGAAGCAACTGTGGAGAGAATTGAATATGATCCTAACCGCACATCTTTTATCGCTTTGATTAATTATGAAGATGGCGAAAAGGCTTATATTTTGGCTCCGCAAAGATTGAAAGCCGGCGATAAAGTTATCTCTTCTGAGAAAGCTGATATTAAGCCGGGTAATGCAATGCCGTTGAAGAGTATGCCGGTTGGTACTATTGTTCACAATGTTGAGTTGAAAGTTGGCAAAGGCGGTCAATTGGTTCGTTCTGCCGGTTGTTATGCTCAAGTTGTTGGTAAAGATGCGGGCTATGCTCAATTGAAACTCTCTTCAGGTGAGTTGAGAATCGTTCGTGAAGAGTGCTTGGCTACTGTCGGCGCTGTTTCTAACCCAGATAATCAAAACGTTTCTTTGGGTAAAGCAGGTCGCGCTAGATGGTTGGGCGCACGTCCGGTTTCTCGTGGTGTTGCTATGAACCCTGTTGACCACCCACATGGTGGTGGTGAAGGTCGTACTTCTGGTGGCCGTCATCCGGTTACACCTTGGGGTAAACCAACTAAGGGTGCTAAAACTCGTTCTAACAAGAAGACAGATCGCTTTATTATGAGATCTCGTCATGAAAATAAAAAGAAATAAGGAGGTAAACAGATGACACGTTCCGTTTGGAAAGGACCTTTTGTAGATGGTTATCTTCTTAAAAAAGCTGATGCAGCAAGAGCATCTACTCGTAATGAAGTGATTAAAATTTGGTCTCGTCGTTCCACAATGTTGCCACAATTTGTTGGTCTAACATTTGGTGTTCACAATGGTCATAAATTTATTCCGGTACTCGTTACCGAAGAAATGGTTGGCCATAAATTTGGTGAATTTGCTCCGACACGTACCTTCTATGGTCACGCTGCAGATAAAAAAGTTAAGAGAGGTTAATTATGGGAAAATCTAAAGATACAAGAAGACTTGCCGACAACCAGGCTATGGCTGTATGCAACTCTATCCGCTCAAGCTCTCGTAAATTAAACCTTGTTGCTCAGACAATTAGAGGCTTAAGCGCTGAAAAAGCTGTTGCAGAACTTAGCTTTTCTAAGAAAAGAATCGCAAAAGTTGCTTTGGAAGTATTGAAATCAGCTATTGCTAATGCTGAAAACAATCACAAGTTAAATATTGATAAACTTGTTGTTGCTGAAGCTTATACCGGTAATGGCATTGTTATGAAACGTATGCATGCACGTGGTCGTGGTAGAGGCGCTAGAGTTTTGAAACCGTTCTCTAAATTGACTATCGTTGTTGCAGAGCGTGGGGAGTAAGTTAAATGGGACAGAAAGTAAATCCTATCAGTCTTCGTTTAGGTGTTAACCGCACTTGGGACTCTCGTTGGTATGCTGATGAGAAGTTCGCTGATTACCTCCACGAAGATTTAAAAATTAGAAAATTTTTGAAAGAAAAGTTGGCTCAAGCCGGCATTAGCAAGGTTGTTATTGAACGCCCAGCTAAAAAAGCTAGAGTTACTATTCATTCAGCAAGACCAGGTGTTGTAATTGGCAAGAAAGGTCAAGACATTGAGTTGTTGAGAAAAGACATTCAAAAGTTGACTGATTCTGAAGTTCAATTAAATATTCTGGAAGTCAGAAAGCCTGAACTGGATGCTCAGTTGGTTGCGGATTCTGTTGCTCAACAATTGGAAAGACGTGTTGCTTTCCGTCGTGCAATGAAGAGAGTTATGCAATCTGCTTTGCGTCTTGGTGCCGAAGGTATCAAAGTTTGCTGTTCCGGTCGTTTAGGCGGTGCGGAAATTGCAAGAACTGAATATTACCGTGAAGGCAGAGTGCCTTTGCACACTCTTCGTGCTGATATTGACTATGCTACTTCAACTGCTCACACCACATATGGTGCTTGCGGCGTTAAGGTTTGGATTTACAAAGGTGAGATTATGGCTCACGATCCAATGGCACAAGACAAGAAATTGGCTGAACAAAAGTAAGAATGAGGTTTTAAAATGTTAAGTCCAAAACGTGTAAAGTTCCGTAAGCAACATAAAGGCCGTATTCACGGTGTTGCAAAAGGCGGTGCTGAGTTAAGTTTCGGTTCATACGGATTGAAAGCTCTTTCACCGGAGCGCGTTACCGCTCGCCAAATTGAGGCAGCTCGTCGCGCTATCACTCGTGAAATGAAGAGAGCCGGAAGACTATGGATTAGAATTTTCCCAGATGTTCCTGTGTCAGATAAACCTGCCGAGGTTCGTATGGGTAAAGGTAAAGGTGCTCCTGAATTTTGGGTAGCAAGAGTTAAACCTGGTCGCATTATGTTTGAAATCGGTGAGGTTGATGAAGATACCGCACGCAGAGCATTTGCGTTGGGTGCTGCAAAATTGCCCGTTAAGAGCAAGTTTGTTAAACGCTTGAATTCTGATAATGGAGAAGCATAATGGTTAAAATTAAAGATTTGAGAGCTATGAGTGATGATGAGTTAGAAAACAGACTCGTAGAATGCAAGAAAGAGCAATTAAGTTTGCGTATTCAGCAGGCTACTGGTCAACTTCAAAACCCGTCTGCTATCTCTAAAGTTCGTAAAGAAGTAGCTCAAATCAATACGCTTTTAACAGAGCGTAAGAAGAATAGTTAGGAGAAAAACAGATGCCTAAAAGAATTCTTCAAGGTGTTGTAGTAAGTGCTAAACAGGATAAAACTGTCGTTGTCAGCGTTGAGCGTCAAGTTATGCATCCTGTTTACAAGAAAATCGTGAAGAAAAGTAAGAAATTTGCTGCTCACGACGAAAATAATCAGTTCAAAGAAGGGGATCAGGTTTCTATTATTGAATCTAAACCTTATTCCAAAACTAAAACTTGGACTGTGTTAACTAATAATGAAAATGCCTAATTAGGAAGGAATGAATTATGATACAGATGCAAACCAACCTAGATGTTGCGGATAATTCTGGAGCACGTCAGGTGCAGTGCATTAAAGTTCTTGGTGGTTCCAAGAGAATGCATGCTTCAGTCGGTGACATTATTATCGTTTCCGTTAAAGATGCTATGCCTAAAGGGCGTGTAAAGAAAGGCGACGTTCAACGTGCAGTCATCGTTAGAACGGCTAGCGACATCAGACGTAAAGACGGAAGTGTAATCCGTTTTGACAGTAATGCAGCTGTCTTGGTTAACAAAGATGGTGAACCTATTGGTACTCGTATCTTTGGCCCGGTAACCAGAGAGTTGCGTGCGAAAAAATTTATGAAGATAATTTCTTTAGCGCCGGAGGTTTTGTAATGAGCAAAATGAAAATCAAAAAAGGTGATAAAGTAATCGTTATCGCAGGTGATGATAAAGGTAAAACAGGTGAAGTTTTGAAAGCTATGCCGAAAGAAGGTAAAGTTGTTGTTCAAGGCGTTAACCTCGTTAAAAGACATACAAAACCAAGTCAAACAAATCCTGGCGGTATTGTTACTAAAGAAGCAGCCATTCAGGTTTCTAATGTGGCAGCATTGACAGCTGACGGTAAACCTTCAAAAGTAGGTTACAAAGTTGTTGATGGTGTTAAAAAGCGTGTCGCTCGGAAATCCGGTGAAGTAATCGATAATTAGGAGATAATTTGATGACAAATTTTGAAACTTTATATAATGATGTCATTAAGAAGGCTCTTGTGGAAAAGTTCGGTTACAAGAACCCGCATGAGATTCCGAAGTTGACTAAAATTGTTCTGAATATGGGCGTTGGTGACGCTATTACAGACAAGAAAAAGCTTAATAATGCTGTTGAGGAAATGGCTATGATCGCTGGTCAAAAACCAGTTGTAACTACAGCCAGAAAATCTATCGCAACTTTCAAATTAAGAGAAGGTATGCCGATCGGTTGTAAAGTAACATTACGTTCTGACAGAATGTATGAATTCCTTGAACGCTTGATTAATATGGCTCTTCCGCGCATCAGAGACTTCCACGGTATTTCCGGAAAGAACTTTGATGGAAGAGGAAACTTTGCTTTTGGCATTAAAGAGCAAATTATTTTCCCTGAAATTAACTATGAAAAAGTTGAACAGGTTAGAGGTATGGATATCGTTATCTGCACTTCTGCTAAAACTGATGAAGAAGCTAAATTCCTTCTTACATCTTTCAACTTACCATATAAGAAATAAGTGGAGATTTTACGATGTCAAAAACAAGTTCAGTTTACAGAAACTTGAAAAGAGTGAAAATGGTTGCAAAATATGCAAACGTTCGCTCCAAGTTGAAGGCCATTGCCAATGACAAAAATGCTCCTGAAGAAGATAGATTTCAGGCTACTTTGAAATTGGCTGAATTACCACGTAACTCTTCAAAGGTTAGAGTTAGAAATCGTTGCAGAATTACTGGTCGTTCTCGTAGTGTTAGCAGGAAGTTCGGTGTTAGCCGTGTTGAATTAAGACAATTGGCTAGTTTCGGTGAAATTCCTGGTTTGGTAAAATCAAGCTGGTAAGGAGATGATATTATGTCTATGACTGATCCTTTGGGCGATATGCTCGCACGCATTAGAAACGCACAAAGAGCGAAGAAAAGTGATGTTGTATCACCTGCTTCTCGCTTGCGTGAAAATGTATTGGAAGTTTTGAAAAGAGAAGGATATATCGCTGGTTATGAAAAAACTAACGTTCGTCCTGGTGTTGATGAACTTCATATTCAATTAAAGTATCATGAGGGTACAAGTGTAATTACTGAAATTTACCGTGTTTCCACTCCGGGACGTCGTGTATATTCCAGTGTTAGAGACCTGCCTAGAGTTTATAATGGCCTCGGTATCTCTATCGTTTCTACTCCGAAAGGTGTTATGAGCGATAATGAAGCCAGAAAAGCTAATGTCGGCGGCGAAATCTTGTGCCAAGTTTTCTAGGGAGATAGCGGATGTCAAGAGTTGGAAAATATCCTGTAATTATCCCGGAAGGTGTTAGCGCATCCGTTAATGGGAATGTTGTTAACGTTAAAGGAAAATTAGGTGAATTAAGCTTTGCTTATGATGATTCTCATGTCAATGTAGAACTCAATGATGGTAAAATTGTTGTTACTCCTCATACTCAAAGCCGTACGGCTAGAACTCTTTGGGGTACAACAAGAGCTCAGATTAACTCTTTGGTAAAAGGTGTTAGTGCCGGTTACAGCAAGAGCATTGAGTTGAACGGCGTTGGTTATAAAGCTCGTATGGAAGGCAAGAAGTTAGTTCTTACTTTGGGCTTTTCTCATGATGTTCCGTTTGAAACACCAAATGGCATTACTATTGTTTGTGAAACTCCGACTACTCTTAAAATCAGCGGTGTTGATAAACAATTGGTAGGTCAGGTTGCGGCTGAAATTCGTAAGTACAGAAAACCTGAGCCTTATAAAGGAAAAGGTATCCGTGTTGACGGTGAATATGTACGCCGCAAAGAAGGCAAGAAGAAATAGGATGTAAAGCAATGAATACACCAAAGAAATTATATGAAAAAAGAAGAGCTCGTGTTAGAACGGCTTTGAAAGCTGCTGCGAATGGAAAGATGAGATTGTCCGTATTTCGTAGCGGAAAACATATCTATGCGCAAGTTATTGATGACGCTAAAGGTGCTACAATTGCTTCTGCTTCTACCTTGGATAAGGAAGTAAGAGCCAATATTACTAAATCTTCAAATATTGAAGCTGCTCAGTATGTTGGTAAAGTAGTTGCTGAACGCGCTGTTAAAAATGGCGTCAGTGAAGTTGTGTTTGATCGTGGCGGTTATGTTTATCATGGCCGTGTCAAGGCTCTGGCAGATTCTGCCCGTGAAGCCGGGTTGAAATTTTAGGAGGTAATCATGGCACAATCTTTAGATCGTCATAATAAGGCGGATAAAAAAGAAGAATTGGTTGAGAAACTCGTTTTCGTAAACCGTGTAGCTAAGACTGTAAAAGGTGGTCGTACTATGTCTTTTGCGGCTTTGGTTGTTGTTGGTGACCAAAAGGGTCGTATCGGCTTTGGTTCCGGTAAAGCAGCTGAAGTTCCTGAAGCTATCGTTAAAGCTACTAATGAAGCTAAAAAGAACATGGTTCGCATTCCTTTGCGCGAAGGCAGAACTTTACACCACGATGTTGCTGGTCGTTTCGGTGCTGGTAAAGTTGTTTTGAGAACAGCTCCTGCCGGTACCGGTGTTATCGCCGGCGGCCCGATGCGTGCTGTATTTGAAGTTTTGGGTGTGCAAGATGTTGTTGCTAAATCTTTGGGTTCTAATAACCCTTACAACATGATTAAAGCAACTTTTGCTGCTCTTCAATCTATCAATAGCCCGCGTATGGTTGCTGCTAAACGTGGTAAAAAAGTTGGTGATATTGTAAGTCGCCGCGAAAATACTTCTAACGTTAAGATGGAAAAAGAGGAGGCTTAATCATGGTTGCTAAAAAGACTGTTAAAGTTACTCAAGTTAAAAGTTCCATCGGCCATGGCAAAGAGCAAATTGCTACTTTGAAAGGTTTGGGCTTAAACAAAGTTGGCAGAACTTCTGTTTTGGAAGATACTCCAGCTGTTAGAGGTATGATTAATAAGGTAGCTCACCTCATTAAAGTTGAAGAATAATTGTTGTCGGGCGTTGAGCGGCTTTGCCGCTCTGCCCCAAACAGTTGAGGTTAGCCCGAAGCAAATGTTTTTGATTTTATTTTGAGTTTTTGTAAAAAGGTGAATAAAATGAAATTAAATGAATTAAGAGATAATGAAGGCGCTACTAAAAACCGTATTCGCGTTGGTCGCGGTATCGGAAGCGGTAAAGGTAAAACGGCTGGTCGTGGTCAAAAAGGTCAAAAATCTCGTTCTGGTGTTGCTGTTCACGGTTTTGAAGGTGGACAAATGCCTATCTATCGTAGATTGCCAAAACGTGGTTTCAAAAATCCGTTTGCTAAGACTTTTGCTGTTGTTAACTTGGATTCAATCCAAAAAGCTATTGATGCCGGTAAATTGAATGCTTCTGAAATCAATAAAGAAACTTTGTTGGCTTCTAAATTGGTTGCTAAAGAAATGGATGGTATTCGTTTGTTGGCTAGAGGTGCTTTGACTGCAGCTATCAACATCACTGTTGATTCAGCTTCTAAAGCAGCTATTGAAGCTGTTGAAAAAGCTGGCGGTAAAGTTACTGTTAACGCTTAATTTTAGCGCATACTTTATTTAGAAAAAGGCAGGGTTTATTTACTCTGCCTTTTTTGTATTCTGGAAAGCGGTTTATATGTGATCGGGAAATGAAGGCGGATAATATGCAAGTTTTATTCGTTTATGAATTTCCTAAATGGTTTATAAAGATTATCTAAGGCTTCATCTATATTTAGAGAGTTTATTTTTCCGCTATGGCGAGGAGAAATCTCTATAGTTATTGGAAAATCATGTTTCCTTTTTTATTTAAAATAAAAAAGACTGCCTAAAAGACAGTCTGAAAATAGTACCAATCAACAATGCTGAACGGATTTGGGGGCAAAATAGATTTGGCAGATTTTCACAAAAGCCCAATCGTTTGCTATACTGGGATTTATGTAATTGCTATCTGCGTATTGATAAAGGATCCACGTTCTTAGAGTTATAGATCTCTGGTATAGAAAATCAACGCCTTTCTTTTTTAAACGTATAAATTGGATGAGACCGATCATCCACGCCCAAAAAGGCAAAACCCAATATCCGGCTTTTTCATCATAAATAAGTTTGCAGCGCCATAAAAGAAATTTTATATATCCGTTATAAAGCAGTGTTAAAATAATCGGAATTACAAACAGTGTTGCAAAAAATAATAAAATCTTTTCCATAAGGCATAAAATTTAAATTGTAAGACATAATTGTAAAATATTATGCGTATGATACCAACATCATAATCAGAAAGTCAATGAAGAATTTTTCTAGTTCTTATTATGATTTTGAAAAAATGAAATGTCTTATGTAGAATGCTTTTCAAAATCAGTTAATTTTATTGTAGCGGAGCTTTAGTCATGTTTTTGTGAAATTTTATGGGTTTCTAAGTATTCATTTGGACTGTCAATTTGAGTGTCAAACTTTTCAATAAATTCCCAGTTGTCTTTATTTAACATAAAATGAAAACATTCACAATGTTTAATTTCTCCAACTTTATGGCCGCAAGCCCAACATAGGGCTCGTGTTACCCCTCCGTGAGAGGCTATAGCTATATTTTGGTGTTTATTGTTGGATAAAATATCATCTAAGCATGATTTTATGCGGTTAAAGTTTTCTGAAATTCTATGTTGTTTTTCTGGAGTGTCACAAAGCCAAAAGCCGAAAGCTGTTTCTATTAGTCTATTATCAGTTATAAATTTAACTGAAGGATTATTAATGCTCATTTTTGCGGTATCAATCGCTCGTTTAAGTGGGCTGGAATAATAAGCTATTTCAATATTTTTATCGGATAAAAATTCGGCTAGTTTTGGGGCTTGGGCTAGACCGGTCTTATTTAGAGTTGATTCAATATCAATACCATTTCGTTGGCCGTGTCTGAAAAAATAAAAATTTTTTTCATTATTTTTCTTACCAAATTTATAAAATTAAGTGTTTTAGTAGTTTATAATTTTATTTTTATTTTTATTTTGCAAGTTTTTGAGTAATTAACTTTTGTATAATATAAAAGTGTGTAGAAAGTTTGTGTGTATAGTAAATTTTATGATGTAAGGTTTGAAATGCAGGAGTTGCTTAAGGTATATAATGAAAGGTTTATGCAGAATAATTCGCATGGTGATGAATTGTGTGAAGAGATTTTTGAGTTTACAGATCGTTCATCATTATTGATTTTGTCAGCACCTCACTCTACGCGCAGTTTTGTGGCTAAAAAAGAGAAAATGGCGGATTTATATACTGGTGCTCTTGTGCAATATCTGGGGGAGAAATATGATATATCAACGTTAATCCGAACGAAATATACTCCGTTTAGGATGTTAATTTCAGATTATGTCGTACAACAAAATCTTGGTGAGCATTATTTTTTGGATATTCATGGATTTAATCAGAATATAGGTTATGATATTTGTTTAGGTACGGGGAATTTTTCAGATGAGGTGTATCCTTATTTGCAGGATATAGTGAATGTTGCATGCCAATTTGGGCTGAAAGTTGCTATTAATCATCCAAATTATATGGGGAAAATTGGATTAACCGGAAGATATCAAAAATTTTATAATAAACCCAACGTGATTCAAATGGAATTGAAGCAATATTTAAGAGATTTTTATGGACATTTTGAGGTGGTTAAAAATGTTACGCTTCCTTTTTTTGAACAAATTATTCGTCATTATTAAACAAATGAGTAGTTTTGCTATTTTGATGAGAGGAATAAATTGATTGATAAATTTGTGAGATGATTTATATTCTAAATGGTCATTGTTAGGAGGCGCTAATGTCATATGTTGAAGGTACATTATCTCAGGGTGAAGAAATTAAAGAAAAAGTTCGGTTGCATTGGGTGAACTATCTTTTTACTTGGTTTTTGTGTCTGCTAGTCTTTTTGTTGGTTCTGTTATGGTTGGTTGATGCAACGTTGCGGCAGAGTTTAGAGTGTCAAATCTTTGTTGGCGTGGCGGTGTTATGGGCTGTCTACGACTATTTGCGTTTGGCTACAATTGAAATGGTTATTACCAATAAACGCGTTATTTGTAAAAAAGGAATTATCAGCGTTAAAACACAAGAACTTAAAACGAATAAAATTGAATCGGTGGAAATTAAACAGTCCATCTTGGGGCGGATTTTAGGCTATGGGACTTTGATGTTTTCCGGAACCGGAACGGCTAAGGTTCGCTTTGCCGCGGTGGATAATCCATGGGAAGTTAAAAGTCAGGTTGAGACAATTATTGAAAGTTATGCTAGCTGAATTGGATTTGAGTTTTTAAAGATGTGCGGGCTTGACTTTGCTTAAGTTTTTTGGTATAAGCAGAGTATGAGCTTGGCAAACGCTCGGATTGTCCGCCAAAGGGTTCGTTGCCGTTATTGTTTTTACATAGATTTCTTGAGATGACTTATTCTGCTTATCGGACAGGCAAAGTGGTAAGTTATCAGAAAGGAATTGGTATGCGTAAATATCTTGAATTCTTCCGGGTGGAAGCTAAATCTTTATTAAAAAATTTCCAGAAAAATGAACAAAGTGCTGTTGCCAGATGTGCAAGTGTGTTTGGCGATAAAAAAGATTTGTCGTTGATGAATATGCAACATGTGGTGGCTAAAGAATATGGTTTTGATAATTGGAACACGCTGAATAAAGCTGAAAATTGGCAACTTGCCGAAGCGCTGATAAAGTCTAAAAATCAAATATTGGCTATGCCTCTTTATGGCGATGAAAGGAAAGGGAACGTTTATCCTCGGGCAGAACGCTATGATGTTGGCCTGATTAAGAGTCGGGAGGGGATAGATTTAGAGAAATTTGTTTATGTATCGCCTAGTGGTATTGTGTCTCCTTTTTTACAATTAGAAAAGTTTGATTTGTCCGATTATGATTTAGCCAAAATGAATCCGTTGTTTGTGTCTTTTGATGAGTATACACGTTGGCCGGAAGATGCTGCTAAATTGCCGCAAAACTTTAATCCGCAAAAATTTATGGAACAAAGAAAAAATCCGGGGCTTGGTGTTCGGCATTTACATAAGCAAAATCTTACCGGTTTGGGGCGAGCGGTGGCTGTTATTGATGGCTTTTTGTTGTGTGATCATTTAGAGTATCATGAAAATTTGAAAGGCTATGAGCGGGTTTGTTCTGATGATTTGGGGAGTGGAGTAAATGGCGGTGCGCTTGTGTCGGCTCTTGTGGGGAAAACTTGTGGCGTGGCTCCGTTTGCCGATGTTTATTATTTTTCGGCACAGCAGATGGAAAAAGGTCATCGGACACAGCGATATTATGCGCAAGCGTTGCAGAAAATTTGCGATATTCACGAGAAACTTCTGCAAAAAGGAAAGAATGGTATTGATACGGTTTGCATCTTATGGGGAATTACAAGCCCTGTTTTTCAGCAGGATGACGGTGTATCGGAGATGAAAGAAGCGCTGGAACGTGCTAAAAACTTGAATATTTGGGTTAATAGTGGTGACTTGAAGTTTGAGGGTAAACTATGGTCAGAAGGGCGTATTCATTGTGTTTATAGCGGAGATTTGGATAATCCGATGGATTATGAGGCAATGCCAAATGCGCCAAAAATTCCTTTAGAAGTTAGTGAATTTTGGAAAAACAGATTATGTTTTCCGGCAGGCGGCTGTACTGTTTCCGGAGATGATAGATTAGATGCTTATGCATTTTCAGCACCGGGGTTTTACCTCAAGCCTTATGAATGCGGATTGTTCGTTTTGGCGAGGAGCATCAAAAATGATTTGACGGTTGAGGCATTTTGGCAGCTTTCTCTTGAAACCGGAGATTATCGTGCCGGTGTGGGAGTGATTGTTAACCCGCAAAAATTGATTGATGCTTTAAGAAAATAGTGTTATACAAAGGAGAGTGAGGGATTGCTCTCCTTTTTTATGATGTGAAGGGATTTGAATGAGTAAGAATATTGACGTTTTAATAGCAAACGAAGACGATGCGGAAGATATTGCCCGTCTTTCTTATCAAGTGGGAAAAATGCACGATGACGCGTTGCCGGATTATTTTAAGCCGACGCCTGAAGAAGAGCATTTGCGGATTATTCAGAATATGCTGAAAGATGAAAACGCCGTTATTTTTAAGGCGGTTGATGGCGGTAAAATCTGTGGCTTTATGTGTTTGCTTATTCAAGAAAAATCACGCAAAGGTTATGTACATTCCAAAGTTGCTTATATTTATAACTTTGGGGTTGATGAAGCTATGCGAAGCCATGGTATTGGTGGAAAGATGCTACAAACAGCAGAGAGCTTTTTGCGAACGAAAGGTGTTGAGGCGGTGGAGCTCAGCGTTTTTATGTTTAATCAGCGGGCATTGGCTTTTTATGAAAAAAACGGATATCGCGCTTTAGAGGTTAATTTGCAGAAAATTTTGAAGTAAAAGGTTTTATAGGTTTTTGAAATAGTTTTATTTAGAGGGGAAATGAAATGTCCGGAATTGTTGAACAAGCATTGTTATTTGCTAAAAAATGTCATGAAGGTGATAATTCCGGACATGATTTTGAGCATATTTTGCGGGTGATGGCTAATGCCGAAAAAATTTTGGCAGAAGAACCTCTGGCAGATGCGGAAGCTGTGCGTGTGGCGGTGGCTTTGCATGATGTTGATGATTATAAATTAGGCTCTGACGGCGTGCGGGCTAAGGTTTTTTTATCTGAAATCGGAGTTCAGGAAGATTTTGCTAGAAAAGTGCTTGATATCGTCAGTTCTATCGGTTTTTCTAAATCGGGTAGTCATCCAAATTTTCAGATGATTGAGCAGGCGATTGTATCTGATGCGGATAAATTGGATGCGGTTGGAGCGATTGGAGTTTGTCGTACAGTCATGTATTCGGCGGCGACAAAACGTCCGTTTTTTAATGAGCAAATTTTTCCGGATGAAAATTTAACACCAGAACAGTATCAAAATAAAAATCGGGCAACTAATCATGCTATTAACCATTTTTTTGATAAATTGCTGAAACTTAAAGGTGCGATGCAAACAAAAGTCGGAAAAATGGAGGCGGAAAAACGCCATTTGTTTATGATTGCGTTTTTAAGGGAATTTTTTGATGAAGTACGGGCTGATGAGTGGCAAAAATATTTGGATAAATTCTTAAAACAAATTGCATAATTTTCTTTCTTTTTTCATGAAACAGTATTGATATTAGACAAAAAATATGGTATTATCTTCTTGTTTACCGTATTATTGTTTCTATAGATTTGAACGTTCTTTAGAGTATCTGCTTTAGGGAGTGATTTGGGTTTTGGACTTTAATTGGTGAGCCGTTAAGGGGAAAATCTTCTTAATGTATTTTGTTTATTTAAATTTTTTTAAATTATGAAAGCAAATTTATTTGTGCGGATTTTTGCCGCAATCATGAGAGTGTGTTTTCCGCTTATGGCGGTAAAGTATTTCACCAAAAAGAGTAATGCCTATGCTGAACTGTTTTTGCCAAGCGTGGAAAAGCAACTTAAGGCGATTGAGACGCTTGAGTTGGACACCGACCAGATACGAGCGCGTGTTTGGTCTATTCAGACAAAAGTTGCGCGATTGCTACAGCAACGCTATGACCTGATTCAGGAGATTAAGACCGAACAGGAGTTTGCTGCTCTTGTAGAGAGTGCTCATGTAGATATTGTTGCGCAAGCAATGAAGTTCTACACCCCGACACAAGAAATGGCTCTAAGGCTTCTTAACAAGTTTGGTTTGGACGCGGTTGAGCTGATTAATAAAGCTCCGGCGGCTTTTGACGGGCTCAAGGCATCTGATATTCTTGGTGTTAAGCCAAGCGTGGTTTGTGTTCCGGATAGTCCTCGTTGGGCGTTTGCAGAGGCATTAGTGTCTAAACGTGCATCTTGGGCACCTAAGTTTTTGGAGGAGCTTCGTAAGGTGTCTCCGCAGCAACTTGGCGAAGTTGGACGAGCAAAATTTAACTTCTTCTTCAAATTCGCTTATGATGCGAGAGAAAATGTGGCATTTTTGATGCCATATATGGCAGTATTCTTCCCTGAGCTTTATGCTCAGGTAAGAGCGAATTTTTCCTCTTATAAAGAATTCGCGCCATATATCACAAAAATGTTACCGGCGAAGTTGAAGAGCTTGGAAAAAGGGAAAGAGAATATTAAAGATCTTTTTCAAGTTTCCTTGGAAGGAGCTCTTGATGAGACTCAAGATGCCTATGCATGGCTGCAAATAGCTTATTATAGGCTTAACGAGCCTGCGGTTTATGAACTCATCATCTCCAAGATGAGTGAAATTAAGCCAATGGTGTCTGAGCTAATTTACAGTCAGATGCTTGATAGACTAATAACTCTGGCGAATTGTCCGGCGGATGTTTCGCGCTTGCTAAGTTTGGCAGATGATGATCGTAAGCAAGTTCTCTACCGTAAAATGGTGGAGAAAAAATATGCGGTACTTTTGGCTGCTCAATATCCTTTCTCTTCGTGGGAGGATAAAGAGTTGGTAAAAAGCGCTTTGCGTATTATAATTACCGACAATCGTCTTCCTTTGGCAAAAATGCATGAACTTCCTGAGGATTTGCAGGAATTTGCCATCTACCAAATGGAAGTATCTGCTCAGATTTCTGCTTTGGTAAATGGAGATATTATAAAAAATGTAGAATATCATCTTTTACCAGAGGTGGAAATCTATCTGATGCTGATGGATCCGAGGTACTCATTGAAGTATCAGAAACTTTATGTTGAAAAATTTGAATTGTCTGAAAAGGCATTTAATGTTTTGATACATAGAGAGGCTGTAAAACTTCAGAATCAGGCGGTATTTCCTGATGTTTTGGTTGACAAATATGTTGCCAAATGGGGACTGACGGAAGCGCAGTATCAAGCTCTATTGCAGACACCGATGAAAAAAAATGCTTTGCAGTGGAAGGAGTATGTTAAGAAACCGGAAGTTTCGCATGTTTATCATAATGAAACAGAAGGGTAAACTTCGGGGCTAAAGAACGATTATATGGGGTGACGTGAGTCATCCCATATTTTGTTTTAAATAAAATAGTTATTGCATTTTTTCTATTTTTTGTATATATTTATCTTGATATGCAAATTTTTTTAGAATTTGGAGAAAAGTATGCTGGATAGAGTTGATGCTTTAGATGTAAAACAGTTTCGCGGCAGAGGTGTGTTTTATTATCAATCCATTCGTCCGTCTATTTATAAAGACAGCACGTTTAAACGTGGATATGGTAATGAAATGTGCTTTGTAGAGGAACGAACGCAACAAAATGGATATAAAAACGCACGTGCCAGAGTTATTGATGGCGGTGTCGGAAGATTGACGGCTTTACCTCCTATATATTGGTAAAGTATTTTTTTAATTTTAGCGGGAAGTAGCTCTTTGGGGCTTATAGGTTTTTGTCGCTTTAAAATTTGTGTTTGTGGGGGCCGTTTGAGGTCTTTTTTTGTGCTTGTTTCTTGTGTGTTTTTATGATAAAATCTCTTTAATGGACTGAGATTGATTTGGGAGATTTAAAAATGCCTCAGGAAAAAAATAACGATAAAAAATCAAATAAAATTCCTAATTTCGCCGAATATGAAAAGGAACGCCTAAAAAATTTGGCAAGTGAAGCAAAGAAAATTGCTCAAGAACTCAAATCTACCGGACAGAAAATCGGACAAGATGTTTTAGATGCACCTGAAAAGAAGGTTAAAGAACAAGGAACACTCAAGACAGCTTGGGAAGTTTTTAAAGAAGCATGGGCGAAAACCGGTAAAGATTTTAGAAAATCAGTTGGTTATAAAATGGGAGAGTCTGTTTTTCAGGGGTTGTTACCTTATTGCCAGAATTTGTTATTTGGCTCTCTTCCGGGGATTGTTACCGGTGCCAGCGGGGCGACGGCAAAGTTCATTGGTGCGGCGGCCCTTAATGTTGCTCGCCAAAGACTGGGTGATTTGTGCCGTTTTAAATCTAAAATGGCGACGATTGTTTTAAATGATACGCACGCTAATGCGGCTTCCAGTACAATTTATAAAGATATTCTTCATAAACCGCGTCCATATTTTAAAGATAATGCTCCGGCTTCTTTGGGTGGTTTAACGGGTGAAATTGTTTCGGCCAAAAATACTTTGCTGAATAAATCTGTAGAATGTATGTCTAAAGCCATTATTTTTGGGTTTAGTTCTGCTAGTTTGGTAGCTGTTGATCCAATGTTGGCGGCGGGCGTGTTGGGTGTTACGGTGGTTACGGCTGAGTTTGGCGGGTTTATGAATAATGCTTATCGTAAACTCAATAGTAAAATGCGCTCTTTTTCTCAGAAAATATCTAAAGAAAATAGTGATTCTATTAAAAATACACCACTTGTTCAGGATACAAATCGGGTTGATGTTGAAACGAAACAAATGGAGAGCCGCTTGAATAAAGCGTCTAAAGTTACGCAAAAAATTACATACGCCAAAAGTAAAGCCTATTTGAAAATGAGTATGGCTATTAATGTCTGTATGCAAGGCCTAATTATGGCGGCGGCGTTTGCTGATGTGGTTAAAACCGGTGATATCGGGCGATTTGCTCTGATTAGTACGGCGTCGTGGCAGATGATGAGCTCGGGGAATATGCTTTCTGAATTTTGGAACGAGATGCAGGCTGGTACACATAGACTTATTGATGCTTCTAAAAAGTTGATTACGCCAAAGGAACTTGAACGTGTGACAGGTCATGAAAAACTGACAGAAAGAGATACAAAAATCAGTGTGCGTCATGTTAATTTTGCTTATCCGCAAATTAAAGATGTCACTGATATGAGCTTGGTTGAGGCTATGGATAGAGAAGGCGAGATTAAAAGAGGCGAAGATATACTTCAAGATTTAAGTATTGATTTTGATAAAGGTGGTTTAACGGCTGTGGTCGGGACATCCGGTAATGGTAAATCTACTTTAATGAGTCTTATTCGTCATGATTATGATGCGCAATCGGGGCAAATATTTATCGGAGATAAGGAAATTCGCGAAATATCTGATAAGGAACTTAATGCACATATTGCGTTTGTGGATCAAAATGTACACTTTTTTGATGAAAGTGTGGGGTATAATCTTAAATACTTTAAACCGGATGCAACGGATGAGGAGCTGTTGCAGGCTTGTGAAAAGGCTGGGTTTAATGATGATATTCAGAAATTTAATGATGGGTTATTGCATAAAATTGGCCAAGATGGTACTAAGCTTTCCGGAGGACAACGGCAGAGGTTGGCTTTGGCGCGCGTCTTTTTGACCGATAAACCAATTGTGATTATGGATGAGCCAACAACCGGTCTTGACCCGAATTTGAGTCTTAAAATTATGAAATCCTTAAAAGATATGGCACAAGATAAAACGGTGATTATGGTGACACATAATCCTACTGAAATAGCTCTTTCTGATAGAGTTATTGTTGTTGAAAAAGGGGAGATTGCCGCGGACGGAAAACCAATGGATTTGATTAAAACTAGTGAATTTTTACGGAATGTTTTAACCAAAGATGATATTAAAAATAAAAATAAACTTTATCAAACGAGTATTAACGGTGTTAACCCGATGCAAGAGGCTGCAACTGTGCTTAATGAAGAGTCTAAAGGAAAAGTTTTAAGCGATATTGAAAGAGCGGAAAAAAGAAAACTTTTGGAGGCGCATAAAAGAGCTTATGTCAATGTGCGGAAAAAAACGATTGAAAATGAACGTCGTAAAGTTGGTAAACCTTTACCCGAAAAGAGGCAAAGACAACCTCTTAATCCGCCTTCTGCGATACCTAGCCGTGGTGGTGCGGAGATGTAATTACGTCGGAAAGTGTGAATATTCAGGATTTAATAAATCCGTCTGATTGTAAATTGAATAAGTAGGAAAATTTACCGGATTTGTGTTTGAGAAGTTCTTGAGGGGCGCCACTTTCTACGATTTTGCCGTGTTCCAGCACGACTATTCTATCCATGTTTCTTAAGGTTGATAAACGGTGGGCAATCGCGATGACGGTTTTATTTTTCATGATGTTTTGCAGAGCCTTTTGAATAGCGGTTTCTGATTCACTGTCTAAAGCTGATGTTGCCTCATCCAAAATTAAAATCGGAGTGTCTTTTAGGATAGCGGAAGCTATGGCTATTCTTTGTCTTTCGCCGCCAGATACTTTAACGCCTCTTTCTCCGACGACGCTTTGGTAGCCTTTAGGCATTTTTAAAATCGTGTCGTGAATTTGAGCTAATTGAGCGGCTCTGTAAACATCTTCATCGGAGGCTTTGGGGTTTGAAAAGCGTATATTGTTCATTATAGAACGATTGAATAAGGTCGGTTCTTGTGGGATAAGGGCAATTTGACGGTGTAGAGAACTTTGAGCGACGTCGGCAATATTTTGCTCTGAAATCTGAATTTCTCCCCCTTTTATGTCATAGGCACGAAGAATTAAATTGATTAGAGTGGATTTGCCGGAGCCTGATAAACCCACAATACCGACTTTCTCATTTGCTTTTATTTCTAAATTGAAATCTTCAAACAATGGGGCTTTACCCTCATACGCAAAACTCATGTTTCGGATGGAAATATTGGGCGTATTTATTCTTAATTGTTTGGCGTTTTGGGTGTCATTTACTTCTATTGGTTTGTAGATGACATTTATAGCATCTTCTAGAGCGCCTAAATTTTGTTGGTAGCGAATGATAAAATTCCCCATTCTTTCTATCGGAGATAAAAGTAAGTGAATATAGGTCAAGGCAATCAATACTTGGCTGATGTTGAGGTTTTTGATATGCCAAAAGTAAACTAAAATCAGTAAAGATATAACACGTAAGACCATTAGCGATAAGATATTGAAACTGTTTGATATACCGGTTTCTTGCCCCTTTTTGAGGTAACTCTTGACGACTTTTTTGAGGGTTTTTCCTAAGTAAGCCTTTTCATGTAATACAGCACCACAATTTTTGACTAAGCGGGCGTTGGCGATGCTGTCCACGATAATTCCGGCGGCTTCGGACTCTAATTGGGCATTTTCTCTTGAGATTGGTTTTAGAGTTTTGCAATGATAATAATTGAAGTAACTGGTGATGATGCAAAAGAACATGATTGCCAAAGCTAACCCTTTGTCAACACTAAATAATATAGGAAGAGCAACGATATAAGGGATAATGACAGCCTCTAATACACCTTTGAAGCTCCAACAGAGATTTGTTGTTTGAAGGACGAGTTGGATAACTTTATTGGATACTTTTCCGGACATTTCTTCGGTGAAATATGAAGAAGAGTGTTTATGCGTGTGTTTAAATGCATCTTTGTAAATATTGCGTTTTAGGAAAATATTCATGCGAAATTCAAAAATGGTGCGTAATCCGTCGCAGATGTTTGAGCAGAAATGCAAGGCGGCGTATATGACAATGTAGGTTAAAGAGGCGCCGGTTATAATTTGCGTTGGATTTTCAACAATATAACCGAACAACGAAGCGATGTAGTAATTGTCCAGGTAAAGGAATACACGACTAAGTCCAAATAAACCAAAGGTGGCGAGGGTGTACCATTTAATTTGTCTTAAGTATTTGAAAATAAATTTTATTGCAGTCATGCTTCTTCTCCATAAGAAAGGTAGCCATTGCTCTGGAGCTGATAAAGTTTATAGAATGTGCCGGATTTGTTTTTGAGTAGTTCATCAATGGGACCTTCTTCAATTATCTTGCCATTTTCTAAGACGATTATTCTATCCATGCTTCTTAATGTAGAAAGTCTATGAGCAATGGCGATAACGGTTTTGTCTTTAATGATATTTTGCAGGGCTTTTTCTATCATTATCTCCGCTTCACTATCTAAGGCCGATGTTGCTTCATCTAAAATTAAAATAGGTGCATTTTGTAAAATAGCGCGAGCGATGGCAATGCGTTGTCTTTCTCCACCGGAAAGCATTGTTCCTCTTTCACCGACGACGCTGTTATATCCGTGCGGTAAATTCATTATGGTATCGTCAATCTGCGCTAATTTGGCGGCTTGGCGGATTTGCTCTTCACTCGCTTGTGAATTTGTTATACGCAAATTCTCCCAAATACTGCGGTTAAACAAGGCGGTATCTTGCGAGATGACGGCAATATTTTTATGGTGGGAGCGGAAAGTTAAGTCTTTGATATTGGTTTGGTTTATCAATATTTCTCCGTTATCTACATCATAAGCGCGAAGGAGCAAGTTTATCAAAGTGGATTTTCCTGAACCGGAATGTCCGACTATTCCGACTTTTTCTCCGGCTTTGATATGTAGATTTAGGTTTTCAAATATCGGTTTGCCTTTGATGTATGCAAAGTTTACGTTTTTGAATATTATTTCAGCTTTTGTTGGGCGAATGTTTATGGCGTTTTCTTTTTCTTTGATGTCAATGGGTTGATTTAGTGTTGAAAAATTGGCACGAATTCCACCCAACTGATCAGAGATAAATTGGCAGTAGTTGTTTATACCCATGGTGGCCAGAACGAGGTTGACCAAAGTGGTGTAAACGTAAAAAAGATTATCCAAAGCGATATTGTCTTTGTGAGCAAAATATAAGATTAAAAAGATTCCGGAGGTTAAGAATACGGTATCTATTGCATGAAAGGCAAAACGCGAAACAATTTGATAACGTCCTTGTTCGGCGATACGTAAAAGGGCTTGTTTTAAGTTTTTGTAAAAATAAAGTTGTTCGCTGAAAAATGATCCGCTGTATTTGACTAAATTGGCATTGGCAATGCTATCTACTAAAATGCCTTTGGCTATGTTTTCATAATTTACACGATTTCGGCCTAAATCAAAAAAGTGACGATTTACTTTATATACGGCGAAAAAATATGGAATGTTTATTGCAAATAATAGGGCGCTTAGTGATGGACTGAATGTTGCTATAATGGAATAAGATACGATTAAAATTCCCATTGGACGGATGAGTAAAAAACAGGTATCTGTGAATAATTGTGTTAAACCTTGGCATAATCCTGTTAGCGCAGATGATACGCGACCGCTCATTTCGTCATCAAAGTAACGAACAGAGTGAGCATGAATTTTGGTGAAAATATCGGTTACTAAATGACTTAAAAATGTTTGGGAAAAGGCTTCTTTTATATAGGTGGCGTAGTAGCCGTTTATGAGGGCGCGTATAAGGTAATATCCAACCAGTATTAGCAAAACAGTGAAACATTGATTAAGCGCTTCGGTTGAGTTTTTTATTTCAAAGCAACCGACAAGGCGGCTGATGAGCCATGTTTCTAATGGTAAAATGATGCAAGTCAAAATAAAGGTAATGCAAAAAAGGATAAATAGTTTTTTACATTTTTTAAGATTTTTTAATATAAGCGTTCTAATATCCATAATAAATAGCCTTAAAAATTTGTGATGCGTGTATAATAGTCAAAAAAATATTTTTGTCAAGTAAAAAGTGTAGGGAGCTGTTTGATGAAGAAAATTGCCGTTTTGGTTGTTTTAGTTTTAATGTTCGTGGGTGCTTTTTTGTTTTTAAATCGCTTGGATTATTCTAAAATTGCGATAGTTTTGCCATCTTCCGAACGGGCTTCATCTCCTTATTATTATCAAAAAGACGGCGATTTTTTCTTGGCGGATGATTTAAAACAAGGATTGCAAAAACTTGGCTATAAAGTTGAGTATAGATTTCGTGAAAACTACGAGGACTTAAAGTTAGGCGATATCGGAAATGTTATCTATTTTAAAGGGTATTACAATTTTGAGCATTTGCCGGATGCAGAAGATAAAAATGACGGGCGTAAGCGCGTTCTTTACCTTTATTATGTTGAAGGGTTAAAGCCCGAAATATTAAGTGAAGTTGATGTGGTGGCTTGTGCTTCTAAAAAGTTTATTAAAGAGATGGTTACTCCGGCTGGTGTTGCGGCGACGTATATTCCTCAATTTACAAATCCGGATAGATTTAAGCCGTCAGCAAAAGAAGCTGACAAAGCCTATCCGGTGTTGTTTGTTGGGTCTGATCATACCGGTTTTGGACGACAAAGTGTTGATTATGCGGTTTTGGCGGGAGCTAATTTGAGCGTCTTTGGTAAGTTTTGGGAAAAAAGTTTACAACCGGACGTTTTAAAAGGTAATTTTATTGAAAATAATGAGCTCTATCGCTATTATGCAAGTGCCGATATTGTCCTAAATGATCATCGTGAAGATATGCGCTACTATGGCTTTATTTCCAACCGTATTTTTGATGTGACAGCTTCGGGGGGATTTATTTTAACGGATTATTTGCCCGAGATTGAAGAAGTTTATGGTGATAGCGTTGCAACGTATAAGGATTATTATGAATTTAAAGAAAAATTGGAATATTATCTGGCTCACCCCGAAGAACGGGCGGAAATGGCGCAAAGGGCGCGTGAGATTACATTGAAGAACTTTTCTAACTCAAAAATCGCAAAAATGTTTGATGCGCTCTTTAAAAATATAAAAAAATGATAAAATCTTTCTGAAAGGCTTGATTTTGTAAAAATGAAACACTAACTAACCTATTAGTTTTAGTGTAACCTATTTTATGGGAGTGATTTAAATGCAAGTAAAGCCTTTACGCGAAAACGTTTTAATTAAACGCGTTGAAGAAGAAAATAAAACTGCAGGTGGTATTATCCTGCCCGATACAGCGAAAGAAAAGCCAAGTGAGGGAGTTGTTATTGCTGCCGGTGAAGGACCCAGAACTCCTGATGGAAAAATTTTGCCGATGAGTGTTAAGGTTGGTGACCATATCTTGTTTAGTAAATGGTCCGGAACTGAAGTTAAAATTGATGGCGAGCCTCATTTGATTATCAAAGAAGGCGATATTTTGGCTGTTGTTGAAAGATAATTAGAAAGGATTTTGTATTATGGCTGCTAAAGATATTAAATTTGGTACTGATGCCAGAGCAAAAATGCTCAAAGGTGTGGAAATTTTGGCAAAGACTGTCAAAGTTACTTTAGGACCTAAAGGTCGTAATGTTATGTTGGATAAGTCTTATGGCGCCCCGAAAATTACAAAAGACGGTGTTTCTGTTGCTAAAGAAGTTGTCTTAAATGATAAGTTTGAAAATATGGGCGCTCAGTTGGTTAAAGAAGTTGCTCAGAAAACAGCTGATAAAGCCGGTGACGGTACGACAACAGCTACAGTTTTGGCCGAAGCTATTATTAAAGAAGGTTGCAAGGCTGTTGCTGCCGGTATGAACCCGATGGATTTGAAACGCGGTATTGATATGGCTGTTGAAGCAGTTGTTGAAGATGTTAAATCTCGTTCTAAAGAAGTAAAAACTTCTGCTGAAATCGCTCAAGTCGGTACGATTTCTGCTAACGGTGATACAAGCATTGGTGATTATTTGGCCAAAGCTATGGAAAAAGTTGGCAATGATGGTGTTATTACCGTTGAAGATGCTAAAGGCCTTGAGACTGAATTGAGCGTTGTTGAAGGTATGCAGTTTGACAGAGGTTATTTGTCTCCGTATTTTGTTACCGATGCTGATAAGATGACGGCTGAATATGAAGCTCCTTATGTTTTGTTGTATGACCAGAAAATTTCTAATTTGCAAGCTATCTTGCCAATATTGGAAGCTGTTTTGCAAGCCGGTCGTGCTTTGCTGATTGTGGCTGAAGATATTGATGGTGAGGCTTTGGCTACATTGGTTGTAAACCGTATCAGAAGCGGTTTGAAAGTTTGCGCTGTTAAGGCTCCGGGCTTTGGCGACAGAAGGAAGGCTATTTTGCAAGACTTGGCTGTTTTGACCGGTGGTCAGGTTATTTCTGAAGAACTGGGTATGAAACTTGAAAACACAACAGTTGATATGCTTGGTACAGCTAAGCGTGTTGTTGTTACAAAAGATGATACAACTATCATTGATGGTAGCGGCGATAAAGCTGCGATTGAAGCTCGTAAGGCTCAAATCAAGAAGGAAATTGAAAAGACAACATCTGACTATGATCGTGAAAAATTGCAAGAACGTTTGGGTAAACTCTCCGGCGGTGTTGCTGTTTTGAAAGTCGGCGGTTCTTCTGAGGTTGAAGTTAAAGAAAAGAAGGACCGTATTGATGATGCCTTGAATGCTACTCGTGCTGCCGTTAAAGAAGGTGTTGTTGCCGGTGGCGGTACAGCTTTGTTGTATGCTACAAAGGCTTTGGATAAAGTTAAACCGGCTAACCAAGATCAGCATGTCGGTGTTGATATCATTCGTCGTGCTTTGCAAGCTCCTATTCGTCAAATAGCTGAGAATGCCGGTGTTGACGGAGCTGTTGTTGCCGGAAAATTGTTGGAAAGCTCTGATTATAACTACGGTTATAATGCTGCAACCGGTGAATATACAGATTTGATTAAAGCCGGTATTGTTGACCCGACGAAGGTTGTTAGAACTGCTTTGCAAGATGCAGCCTCTGTTGCTAGCTTGTTGATTACAACAGAAGCTATGGTTACTGAGCTTCCTGAGCCTAAAGAATGCAGTTGCGGCGGTCATGGCGGTATGCCTGGCGGTGCTGGTGCAATGGGCTTCTAAATATTTAGATTTATCCTACAAACAGCCGGATTTTTTTCCGGCTGTTTTTGTTTATATAAACTGATTTTTAAGGTTTATTTGTTATGCTAAAATTGAAGAAGTGCAATTAGGGTGTAATTATGGGACTATTAAAACGTATTTTTGGCGTAAATATTTTGTTTTTTTTGATTTTATGTGCTGTGAATGAGGCACATGCTCTTTCTTTTGCAGGTTTTGCTTATCAAAATGCAAAGCAAGCTAATGTTGTGGCTATAAAAAATTATCTTAAAAAAGGCTATGATATTGATACAGTTTCTCCCAATGGATATACGGCATTGTGTTATGCGGCGGCGTATAATGATTTTGGGGCATATAGTCGCTTGCGTAATTTAGGTGCGGATGAAAATCATGCCTGTATGCAGAAAGTTAATCCGACTTATGCAAAAGATTTAGCTCAACGATATGATGCTGTAGCTTCTCACCCTAATTATAGCGAAAATTTATCAAGTTCTGATGATACGAAAAAATATATGATTGCCGGAACTGCATTAGCCGGTACAGCGTTGGCGGTGGCTCTGTTGGTAGATAGTGGTAGCGGTGGATCTTCCGGTAATGTATGTCCGGTCGGTCAACATTTGGAAAACGGAGAATGTGTTGATATTATTTGTCCTGATGGAACTCAGCTGATTGGTAATAACTGTGTTGATACATCTTGTCCGACAGGTCAAAAGTGGAATGGTTCACAATGTGTGGCGATTGTTTGTCCTGAAAATACACATTTGGTTGGTAATGATTGTGTTGCCGATGATATTAATATTGATAATGACAATGATAAGGATGTGTATGGTATTTATTCGGAAGAGGAAGATGTCTATAATTTACGTTCTGATGCGGAATATCCTGATGATGAAGCAAATATTGCAATTGATAATAAGGGAAATGGTAATGTTTATGGTATTTATGGGTTTGGAAATATTCAAAACTCAGGTGTTTCAGATGCTGAAGCCAATGGAAAAGCCAATGTAGGTGTAGGAAATATTACTATTAACAATCAGGGTAGCGGTAATGTATTTGGAATTTACTCTCATGTTGAAGATGTTTCGGCATTAAAAGAAGCCTATATGGCTATGTCGTATTTTGGTGGTACGGCTTATGGTAATTTGGAAATCAATAATCAGGGTGGCGGTACGGTGACCGGTGTTTATGGTGATGTTCGTGCTTATAATGCCAGAGGAAATTTTGGCGGAAAAGCTTATGGTAATATTACTATTCACAATGATGGGGATATTTATGGATTGAGTGGATATACCAATGCTACTAATGTTATTACTTTTAATGGCGGTGGTGAAGCTGTGGGAAATATTAATTTATATAGCACAGGTGACGGAAATATTTACGGAATGGCTGTTAGTCCGGATGGAATTCCAGGGGTGGGGCAGCCTGAGGTTGGTAATACGTTGAGAAACTGGTTTGCTTATAATTCCGTAGTTTATTATAGTGGAGACTCTTCCTGGAGTGGAAATACATCAACTAAGGGGACTATAAATATTCATAATACAGGTAATGGAAATGTTTATGGTATGTATGGTGGTGTGGAACTTCAAAATGCCGTTTATCAAGGAGCTTTTGATGAAAACGGAAATTATTTGGGCTTAGCAGAGGGAACTATCAATATTGTTAATCATGGTGATGGCGATGTGTATGGTATGTACACTTTAGGTGGAAATGATGGCTCTCCTGCTATGATAGGAAATATTTCAAGCGAAGGTGCTCGTTCTGTTATTGATATTGTTAACACGGGTGATGGGGTTACAACCGGATTACGTGGCGGAAACGAGGCGACTATTATAAATTCTGGTACTATCAATATTAATAATTTAGGAAATGGGACGGCTGTTGGTATTTACGGTGGAGCTCAATCTATAATTGAGAATAGCGGTGATATTAATATTTATCGTACAGCTTATCATGATGAGGAAACTAATCAAGACTATAATCCTCAGGGTGCTACAGGAGGAACTGCGTATGGTATTTATGCAGAAACGGGTGCACAGGTTACGAACACCGGCAACATCACAATTACCGGTGCAGAAAATGGAACAGGCGTTTATCTAGAAAATGGAGCTACTTTGGAAAACAATGGTACCATTAGTTTTAATGGGGCACCTTCTAATATCTCTCAAGAGGGAGAAGCTATTGATATTTATGGAGAAGGAACACAGAGAGCCTCGGTTGACTTGAATACTATGGGTGGCGAAATTGTTTTAGGGAAAAACGGACGCTTTTTTGCGGATGATTTGAAAGGTGATTTAAGTGTTTCCGAAAAGACTGTTTTGGGTGATTTTCAAGATAAATATGTTTTAAGTGGGGCTTTGCAGGCAAATAGTGTGGATGAGCTTAATCTTAACTCTAAATCGGCTTTGTTTACGGCTAATTCTGTTGAAAATGAAAATGGCGGATATGACGTTGTGATGAACCGACAGAATTTTAATGATGTTATTGGTGATGGTCATATCTCCGGTTATTTGGAAGATAATTATGTTAAACAAAACGGAAGTCATATTTTTGATAGCTTAAAGACGGCTGCTACAAAAGAAACACTTAATCAAAAGGCTGCTAATATTCTGGGAACGGATATGTTGCCGAATTTCCGTCGTGAAGATAGTTTGCTTTATCGGAATTTGAGCAGGCAGTTTAATGATAATTTGTTTAATCAACCTAATCAGAATTATATTGGCGGCTATAAATATGTTGATATTTCAACCGATGCGGATGGAACTTTGATGGGCACAGATGGTCAGGCTCATGTGGCTTATGGTATGTTGAAAAATAAGGCGGATAATGGTCTTACTTATGGTTTGGGTGCAAGTATTGCTCGGCTTGATAGTGATTATGATAACGGGTCTAGTCGTGAAGCTAATATTTTTGGTTTGTGGGCACCTATCGGATATGATTTTAACAATGGGGCGCAATGGTATTCTAAACTTTATGCCGGATATGTGGATGGTTCTTATGATAGAGTGACTGATTTGCAAAAATATTCGGCAGATATGAACGAATATCAATACGGGGTAAGCAATGAAGTACGCTATAATATCAATTTGGGCAGAGGATTTACGTTTAGTCCTTTGGCTGAGTTGAATTTGTTTGGTGTCTATAGTGACGGTTACGACGAAGGTGATAATGAAGGTGCTATTCATACGGATAGTCAAAATGATTTATCTTTAGAAGGAGGCTTGGGAGCTTATTTAGCTAAAAAAGTTGATTTTTCTCAAGATGGTCATTTAACGGTCCAAATTGGCGGCGTTTATTATGTTGAATTTCTTGATCCTGATGATGGTTTTGATGCGTCTGTTACAGGATTGGACGGTAAATATAAATTATCGCATAAGTCAGACGATGGACGTGCCGTGTTATCGGCTCGTGTCAACTACAATTATAAAGATGTTACGGTTTACGGTAATATTGAGCAAGAAACCGCTGGTGATGAAGGTTTGTTAATTGATGCGGGGATTCAATATAAATTTTAAGTGAGAGGAAAGCATGGAAAAATTTATTTTATACATTAAACAAGGGAAAGGTATTGGGGCTCTCTTTTTATTGGCAACGGCAGTCTTGGTGACGATGGTGCTGATGATGTCGGTTAAAAATTTATATTCTGATGCTAAACCGGAAGTTCTGCTGGTTGCTAATGAGTTTTTGCCGTTGACGATTGAAAATGGTAAAGTTGTGGAACCGGCTGGTTCCTATAAAAAAATTGATATTGATTTAGGACAAAAAGGAAGACCGGAAGATTTGTTTTCTGTTGTGTTGGATACACGGCCTGATGCTCAAACCCCATCTATTAATGATTTAGGCTTGTATATTTTGACGGACAATATTTATTTGGTTTCGCCTAATCAGCTTAAAAAAGTTAACTTTCCAGATGGCTCATATACAAAGGAAAATTTTTCCGGTATTATGGATGATTTGGTGGGATATGTTTCTGCCGTTGTTACCTTAATTCTTTTGGTCATGTTCTTTATGGCTTATTTGATTAAAGCTGGATTTGTGCTTTTATTTACAATTTTTGCCTTAAAATTATCAAAGCAGAGAGAGTTGATTTCTAATAAGCCTCTTATGCGTTTAAGTGCGGTTGCCGTGGCTTTGGTTGAGCTTATTCTCTTCTTATTAGAAAACGTTTTTTCTTTTGCCGTTTCCGGTATGATAGGCTTTGTTATTGCTCTTGTTTTGGTTTGGGGATTTGTCTTTAGATTTATGCCTAAAGCTGAATAAGTTTTTATTTCTTGGCTGATTATACTAAATCCCCTTTCTTTAAGGGGATTTTTGTTTTGTGTATATAATGGGTAAAACTATCTTTTTGCTTGATTATATTGCGTAATGTAGTTTACTTTTATACTATGTTGATTGATGTATAAGGTAGGAGCTCTTATGTCTTTTCGTTTTTGTTGTTTGCTCTTAGGATGCATGGTTTTTAATTTCCATGATGCTTGGGCTACATATACTTATAAAGAAGATGATACACGTATGGTTAACGGTGTGTTGTATGATATTAACGGAGATCCGGTTACTGGTAATTATGAGCTCTTTTATGAAAATAATATCCGAAAAAGTTTGATGCCGTATGTTGATGGGATATTAAATGGTGTTGGTGCACTTTATAACGAGCGTGGTATAAAAGAGGCTGATATGCCGTTTGTTAATGGTAAATTGGAGGGGAATGCTCTGGTTTATTATGAAGACGGTAATATGAAAGAGAAAATCCCTTATCGCGGTGGTAAAATTAATGGCGTTATGCGGTCTTTTTATGAAAATGGGCATGTAAAAGAGCGGATATCCTACGATGCAGATGTGAAAAACGGTGTGGCGAAGTCTTATTATGAAGATGGTAAACTCAAAGAAGTTTATAATTATGCGGATGGTCAGAAAGAAGGCGAAGCCACAGTTTATTTTTATGACGGCAGTGTTGCGGAAAAGCTAAATTATAGCGGTGATGTTATTGTTGGTGAACGAACCGTTTATTATAAAAGCGGTCGGGTTAAATCACGTATGAGCTATGAGTTTGGTAAAAAGAACGGCAATATGCATAATTATTTTGAGAATGGGGTGTTGGCTGCGGTTGTTCCTTATAAAGATGATGTGATTGATGGAGAGGGTTCGTTTTACACTGAGGACGGTAGGCTTAGTTTGACGGTTCATTATAAAAATAATGTACGCGATGGTTTGGCTAGGGCTTATTATCCAAATGGTTCAATAAAATTAGCGGTAGAATATAAAAATGATTTGAAAAATGGTGTGGAAACAGAATATTTTGAAGACGGTAAAATAAAAACCGAAATGCCTTATGTGGACGGTGTTGTCAATGGTATCGGGCGTGAATATTATGAAACATCTGGCCTAAAGATGGAAATGACTTATGTTAACGCGGTTGCTAACGGTGTGGCTAAATTTTATGATGAAAATGGCAAATTATCGGTAGAAGCTAATTATAAAGACGGTAAAAAAGACGGTTTGCAGAAAAATTATGATGAAAGTGGTAAAGTAATTTCTGAAAGTAATTTTGCTAATGATGTTATGAATGGCGAATATAAGGAATTTTATGATTCCGGTAAAATAAAATCTGCGGCAAATTATACAAATGGAATTTTGGAAGGTTTAACGCTGGTTTATGATGAAGAAGGAAATTTATCTTATGAAATCCCTTATGTGAAGAATCGCAAGGAAGGTAAAGTTAAACGCTATTATCCAACTGGTGAGTTGATGGGCGAAGTTTCTTATGAAAAAGGCAAAAAACATGGTATGTTGGATGCTTATAACCAAGATGGCACTTTGATGGCCAAAGTTTTGTTTAATAAGGACGAGGCGATTAAGGGATATAGCTTAAATCATGGTAAGGATCCGGTGTTGATGTCTGATGAAGAATTGAAACTCATCAACGAAGCGTATTAGCTAAGTGGTTTTTAAGCAAAATAATAAGGCCTCATTTCTGAGGCCTTTTATCTTTTTGGGTTTTATAACTTTCTGCCAAGGCTCTTGATTTCAAATCCTAAATCTTTGGCTTTTTTGCAATCAAATACATTGCGGTAATCGGCAATTTGCGGTTTGGTTAAGAGCATTTTGATTTTTTCTAAATCCAAATCTTTAAACTCAGCCCAATCGGTTAAAACCGCTAAAGCATCAGCCCCACCCATTGCTTCATAGGCAGAATTGCAATAAGTAATCATATCACCTAAAATGGCTTTTGTGTTTGGCATGGCTTGCGGGTCATACAAGCGGATGTTGACATCATGCGCCAGCATTATTTCAATGATTTGTAAAGCAGGTGATTCACGACAGTCGTCCGTTCCGCCTTTGAAAGCGCTACCTAATACGGCAATGGTTGGATTTTTCTTGTCAGAAACCATATCTAAAATACGTTTTGCCATATTGATTTTGCGGCGTTCGTTGCTTTTGATGGTTGTTTCTATCAAAGATAAATCAACTCCGTTAAATTTGCCCATATAAGCCATAGCATTAGTGTCTTTTGGGAAGCAGAACCCGCCGTATCCCGGACCGGGAACTAAAAACTTTGAACCGATACGAGTGTCTAAGCCCATACCTTTGGCTACTTCATAGATATCTGCTCCGGATGTTTCACAAAAATCTGCCATTTCGTTTATATACTGAATCTTCATGGCTAAAAAGGCATTTGATGCATATTTTATGGTTTCTGATGATTGGCGGGAAACATATAAAATTGTGCATTTATCTTTAAACGGTTCATACAATGTGCGAATAACATCTTTGGCTCGTTCTGAATTTGCGCCGACAATAATTCTGTCCGGATTGAAAAAGTCATGAACGGCAAAACCTTCGCGCAAAAACTCCGGCAAAGATATAACATCAAAATCTGCGGTTGGATTGTTTCTGCGGATAATGTCTTCTACGGCGTCTCCCGTATTAACCGGTACGGTTGATTTGATGGCAACAACCGTGTATCCAGTTAAATATTTAGATAATTCCTCTGCGGCTGCTTTGATGTATTTCATATCAGCTTCTTTGGTTATCGGGTTGGGTGGTGTGCCCACAGCCAAGATGACTAAATCAGCATCCGGGATGCTCTCCGCAAAAGAAGTGGAAAATTTTACTTTACCGTTTGCAGTGTTTTTTTGAAATAAATCTTCAAGTCCTTCTTCAAAAATGGTAACTTTGCCGGATTTCAACATATTGATTTTCTTTTCATCAATGTCTAAGCAGATGACATCATTGCCTAATTCTGCAAGTCCGACACCGGTTGGAAGACCAACATATCCTGTTCCGATAACTGTAATTTTCATTATAAATCTCCTAAGTTTTTGATAGGGCTATGTTAGCTAATCATATGACTTTTTCAAGTATTAAAACTTAGGTGTTTATAACGTTTAAATGGTTACTTATTTGGTTGATGTTGAGGCGGATTTTTTTGAGATGATAAGTTAATGTTGCTGATAAATATGCCAAGCAATACGAATAGTGCACCATAGATTTGGTTGGTATATATTTCTTCTTTTAAGAAAAAATGAGCTTCTATTGTAGATAATATCGGCATCAGATAATAGAGTGTTCCTGATTTGACGGTGCCGATGAGTGTGAGTGCTTTATTCCACGATAAATAAGCTACTCCCGAATTAAATATGGCTAAAATGATTAAGATTAAAACGTCTGTTTTGGTGATTATGGTATGTGGCTCTGTTTTAAAATCGTATGCGGCTAGCGGTAAAAAAATGATGGTTGAAATGCAAATGTTTAATGTAAAAGTCGGAATTGCCGGCAGGTCTTGCGGCAGCTTTTTGCGGGCAATGGAATAAATGGCAAATGAAAATGCTGCGCATAACATCCATAAATCACCTATGGTTAGGGTTATATTGTTTATGTTAGTGAGGTTGCCATTTAATATGACAAGTGTTACGCCTCCTACGGCGCATAAAATTCCTAATACTTGATGGATATGTATTTTTTTATGTAAAAATAGGGCTGAGAATATGAGTAGTATAATCGGACCAATTGTCCCGATTAAAGCCATATCTATGGCGTTTGAGGTGTGGCCGGCAAAGTATACGAATGTGTTTTGGAAGCCTAATCCTGTGAGCGAAATGATTAAAATATACAGAGCAAACTTTCGGTATATGTGACGGTTTGCCCAGATGGTTTTGTATACGAAGGGGAGAAATGTGACGCTTGGAATTAGCCAACGTATGAAAGATATTTCAAAAGGAGTAAATGTGTTTGATAAAAATTTGGAGTATATGACATTGAAACTCCAGAAAAAAATTGCAAACAGGGCTAGTAAATATCCATTGAAGTTTTTTGACATTACTTTATACTACTCTTGTGTGGACGGGAACTTTTTTTATATATGTTTAAAGTTGTTTGGTTCAAGGAGAATAGAGTTGAAAAAATTAGGATATATGGTGGCGATGGTGCTATTTTTGGCGGTATCAAGTGTGTCTGCTGCTGAAATCACGGCGGATAAGTTAAAATTGACCGAAGCACAAAATAAAAAGCTGATTGAACTAAAGGAAAATCTTAATGCAGAAGTTCAGCCGATTTGGGAAGAAGTTGAAAGCGGACGCAATCGGATTATGGAAATTGAAAAACACTATTTTGAGGAGTTTTGGAATATCTTAACCGATGAGCAAAAGAAAGAATTTGCTAAGTTGAATGAATCTTAGAAACATATTGTCTTTTTTGCTTATTTTATCAGTGAGCATAATAAAAAACGCAGGTTTTTAAGCCTGCGTTTTTTGGTAGCTTAGGTTGATTATTTGACTTCTTCAAAGTCTGCATCAACAACGTTATCATCTTTCTTTGTTTCAGCTTCCGGTGCTCCTTGGGCGTTTTCTTGAGCTCCGGCGGCACCAGCAGCGGCGCCTTGAGCTTTGTACATAGCTTCACCGAGTTTCAAAGAAGCTTGCATCAAAGCATCTGATTTTTCTTTGATGGCAGCAACATTATCACCTTCCATTACGCCTTTTAATGCGGTAATAGCAGATTCAATGGCTTCTTTATCAGCAGATGAAATCTTGTCAGAGTTTTCTTTCAAGGTTTTTTCTGTGGTGTGAATTAGACCTTCAGCTTGGTTCTTAGCTTCAATCAATTCCTTTTTCTTCTTATCGGCTTCAGCGTTGGCTTCTGCATCTTTTACCATCTTTTCAATGTCGGCATCAGATAATCCCCCGGATGCTTGAATACGAATAGCTTGCTCTTTGTTGGTTGCCTTATCTTTTGCTGAAACATTTACGATACCGTTAGCATCAATATCAAATGTTACTTCAATTTGCGGCATACCACGCGGTGCAGGCGGAATTCCTACCAAATCAAATTGACCAAGCAATTTGTTGTCGGCTGCCATTTCACGTTCACCTTGGAAGACACGAATTGTAACAGCTGTTTGACCATCTTCGGCTGTGGAGAATACTTGTGACTTACGTGTCGGAATGGTTGTGTTTCTATCAATCAAACGTGTAAATACGCCACCTAAGGTTTCAATACCCAAAGACAACGGAGTTACATCCAACAACAATACGTCTTTGACATCACCCATCAAAACGCCACCTTGAATTGCAGCACCAACGGCAACAACTTCATCAGGGTTAACGCCTTTGTGTGGTTCTTTACCAAATATCTCTTTAACCTTCTCTTGGACTTTCGGCATACGTGTCATACCACCAACCAAGATAACTTCGCTAATGTCTGATGGTGTTACGCCGGCATCTGCCATAGCTTTTTTACAAGGTTCAACTGTTCTTTCAATCAAATCTTCAACAATTGATTCTAATTTGGCACGAGTCAATTTCATATTTAAGTGCTTCGGAATTGGTGTACCAGTGCTCATATCAGCTGTGATAAATGGTAAGTTGATTTCTGTTTGAGTTGTTGAAGACAATTCAATTTTTGCTTTTTCAGCAGCTTCTTTCAAACGTTGTAAAGCCAGACGGTCTGCCTTTAAGTCAATGTTGTTTTCTTTCTTGAATTCATCAGCTAAGTAGTTTACCAAACGTTGGTCAAAGTCTTCACCACCCAAGAACGTATCACCGTTTGTTGATTTAACTTCAAATACGCCGTCACCGATTTCCAAAATTGAAATATCAAATGTACCACCACCGAGGTCGTATACTGCGATTGTGCCAGATGCTTTTTTATCCATACCATAGGCTAAAGCAGCAGCTGTCGGTTCGTTAATGATACGCAATACATCAAGTCCGGCAATCTTACCGGCATCCTTTGTGGCTTGACGTTGTGAGTCGTTAAAATATGCCGGTACGGTAATAACGGCTTTTTCTATCTTTTCGCCAAGATAACTTTCAGCGTATTCCTTAATCTTTTGCAATACGATAGCTGAAATTTGTGAAGGAGCATATTTCTTACCTTTAACTTCAACCCAAGCGTCTCCATTGTCGCCTTCAATGATCTTGAACGGAACAAGTTGTTTATCTTTTGCAACTTCCGGTGAGTCATAACGACGACCAATTAAACGCTTAATAGCAAACAAGGTGTTTTCCGGGTTTGTTACAGCCTGACGTTTTGCAGGGTAACCAACCAAGGTCTCTGTATCTGTAAAAGCAACCATAGACGGTGTGGTTCTTGCACCTTCGGAATTTTCCAGTACTTTTGGCTCGCCGCCTTCCATAATGGCAAAGCAGGAGTTTGTTGTACCTAAGTCAATACCTAATACTTTATTGCTCATTTCTTAAATCCTCTGTTACGTTTATAAAATCTTTCTGTTACCTTATATAGGGAGCAGTTTTTCGCTAAGCAATAGTTGAAAGGATAAAAAATGCATTTTTTTTAAAATTTTTAAAAGACTTAGTGTTGATTAGTTCACTTAAAAGGTATGCCTATTTTAAAGGGTTGGATTTCCTTGATTATCAAAATAGCTCATTAAACCTTTACGACATAATTCTTTATATATCGGGCGGGCTAGTTTCAACTCTTCAATCACAGTTTGTGGGGCGCAATTGGGGCAGATGTCTGCAATCTTAACTTTTCCGTTCTTTATTGTTTTGATAACAGCACTCGGAAGTTGTGATTTGCCAATGCAAGAAGATAAATAAACATAGCATGCGTCATTGTCTTCAAGATATTGAATGGCTAATTTGCGCGCATATAAATTTAAGGTTAAATCGGCCTTGCTTGGATCTTTCGTCCATGGTGAACCACCACCAACAGGGCAAGCTGTTGAGTAAAAATCACAGGCTAATTTTCGGCCGGTAATACCGCAATCGGCAATAGATGAGTGGCAGCGATAGCTTCCTGTGCCGTTGATGATTAAATTTTGTGGTTTTTGTTCCAGTATATCTGTGATAAATTTGCTTAAATCTTCCGGTTCTAACATTGGAACAGCAGCGATGGCTGTGACTATTTTTCCGTGTTCATCTAAGGTTATCTGTGTTTTGATGTCCAAGCCTAAATTGTTTGAAGAGAGGGCCTTTTCATAAAGGGCTTGGTTTAATTTTTTGGCTAAATATAGTTCTTGATTGATTAGACCTTGGCTCTTTTCTGCATAGCCCACAAATACACCTTGATCGCCCCAGCCGTTGGCATCAATCCCTTGACTGATTTCTTCTGATTGGGCACTAATGAGGTTGGTGACTTTTATTTTGTTTATGTCTATGGCGTTTTCTTGCCAGATTTGGTTATATTCTTCGTCGTAGCCGATTTCTCGCAAGGCTTGTTTGGCGATATTTTTCAAATTACCAATTTTGACTTTGCCACTGATTTCTCCGCCAAAAATGATGTTGTTATTTTTGACCATAACCTCTACGGCGTAACGTACTTTTTTATCTTGTTTGAGGCATTCGTCTAAAAGATAGCTGGAAAGAAAATCGGCAATTTTATCCGGGTGTCCTAATGACACATATTCGGCAGTCCTGTTCATCTTAGTTCTCCTTGTTTAGTCCTATCAGGTGTCGGACAAGTTAGGTTAAATCCACACAAAGCGGTTGTTTTCCGCTTTCGGAATGATTAGAAACCTATTGATGATGTTTGTCAAGGGCTTTACGTGCAAATGTGTCTTTTTCTTCTTCCGGTACGACGATGCCGCACGAAACAACGTATTTTAGCGCATCTTCAACGCTCATCTTTAGTTTTATCACATCTTCTGCCGGAACAATAACCAAAAATCCGGATGTCGGGTTTGGTGTGGTGGGGACGAAAATGCTGAGCATCTTTTTGTTGTGTAATTTATGTGCCAATTCTCCGGTTGTGTCTCCGGCTAAAAAACCAATTATCCAGATGCCTTTGCGTGGGTATTCTATGAGAACTGCCTCTTTGAACGATTTGGATTTTTGGGAAAAAATGGTTTCAAAGAGTTGCTTTAATAATGAGTAAATGCTTGAAATCAAAGGCATCTTTGAAACGATATAATCGCCTAAACGAACAAAGAATCCACCAATGAACCCGGTCGTGAACATGCCGATTAAAATTAAAACGGCGATTAAAATAATAACACCAATTCCCGGAATGTACGGAATGAGTTCATGAGCGACAACTTGCGGCGGAATTAAAGCACGGGTCCATTTATCCATCCAGATAAACAATTCATAGGCCATGTAAAAGGTTATGGTTACGGGTGCAGTTACTAAAATACCGGTGAATAAGTATGTTTTCAGCTTAGAAACAACATAGCCGAAAAAACTTGGTTTTTTTTGACTTTCTTTTATGGTTTTGCGTAATTTTTTGATTTGAGATTTTTTCATCTTGCCCTCTTAATATCTGTCATCATAAATTGAAGCGTTGTGCGGTTGTTCCAATGATTAAACCGCAAATTTCCGACTACGTCATAGCAATCGTGACGTCGGCTTAAAATTTCTTTGCCGATTTCTGTATCCGCTACCTTAAAAGCGATGGCGGATAAGCGTTCTTTGGTTAGCGTGCTTAATTCACATTTGATGTGTCCACTGCCGATTATGTAAGGTTTTTCTATATAAACATTGCGAATTAAAATCAAGGGTTCCGGATTGCCGGTACCGAAGGGTTTTAATCTCTCAAGTTCTTCGCATAAGTTATTATTTGCGGCGGTCAGATTTAAACTTAAATCTATGTTTAATATCGGGTGTGGTTCGGTGTTGTTTAGGCTTTTAGATATATATTCTCCGGCGAATTGCTCAAACAAAGGTATTTGTTCTTCGGTTAGGGAAAAACCTGCCGCCATTGTGTGTCCGCCGCCTTTGGTAATAACCCCTTTTTCTTTGGCGGCAATGATAAGAGCTCCCAAATCTACCCCGGGGATGGAGCGTGCTGAGCCTTTGACTTCATCATCTTCTATGCTCATTACAAAAGCAGGCAAATTGTAACGCTCTTTTAATTTTCCGGCAACAATTCCGATAACGCCTTGATGCCAGCCTTTATTGTATACAAAAGCCATAGGCCAGTTTTGCGGCGTCCCTTCCAATATCTCAATGGATTGAGCTAATACAAGTCCTTCAATATCTTTTCGTTCTTGGTTGAATGTATTGAGTTCTTCGGCCAGCTTTTGCGCTTCAAGAGGGTTTGTTGAGCAGAGCAGTCTGCTGCCAACGCTTGCTTTTCCAACCCGGCCGCCGGCGTTTATTCGGGGACCAAGCACAAAGCCTAAATGGTAAGCGTCCGGTTTTTCATTGATACCGGATAAATCGGCTAAAGTCTTTAAGCCTAAATTTTGGCGGTTGGACATAATCTTTAAGCCTTGGGTAACATAAGCTCTATTTATTCCCAATAATGTCACAACATCGCATACGGTGCCTAAGGCGACTAAATCAAGCCACTGCATTAGGTTCGGTTCGGGATGTTCGGGGGTGTAAAAATTTTTTTCTCTTAATATACGATTGACGGCTACAATCGTCATAAATACAACGCCAACGGCTGCCATGTAGCCTAAATCCGGGTGGTCATCGCTCTGGTCTAGGCGTTTGGGGTTAACAACGGCATATATTTTAGGGAGTTTGGTTTCTGCCTCGTGGTGGTCAAGAACGATAATTTCAAATTTTTCGGCACCTCTCTCTAAGACATCAAATGCTGTTGTGCCGCAATCTACGGTAATAACTAAATCTGCACCAAAATCCGCAAATTCTTGAAAAGCTAAATCGCTTGGGCCATAGCCTTCTTCTCGCTCCGGAATATGGACAGCGGTTTCTACATTGTTATAGGTTAAAAACAGTCGCAAGACAGATGTTGAAGTTGCACCGTCTACATCATAATCGCCGATGATGCCGATTTTTTGGTGCGAGATGATGGCATTTGCAATGCGCTCGGCTGCTTTATCCATATCTTTCAAAACGCTAGGATTGGGCATTGAAGTGGAAAGTTTCGGATTTAGAAAATAGGGGGCAGTGTTTGTGTTTATTCCGCGTAAAAGCAGCAACTTACTTAAATTTGGCGATAAGCCAAGCTGGCGGCACATTTGTTCGGTTTCACGTTCGTCTGTGTCGGCTATGTTCCAGATATTGCCTCCAATGGAGAGTTCTTGAGTTTCAGTTGTATTCATTTTTTATCCCTTATGGGTCGGATTTTATGCGAGCTTCTGCTGATTGACAATAAAATTCTTTGGTGTGAGGATAATTTTATTTAGGCCATGTTGAGGTGGTGGATTGCGGCTTTTGTTTATTGAGCCAATTTTGTCCGCGGATTTTGCCATCGTAGCTTAAGGTGATGAGGATAAGTTCCGGTGAAAGATAGATACTTTGGCGGGCAGGCCAAGGTTCAGCGCGCTTGTTTAAATATTTGATAAGCGAAGGGGTGAGGGAAATTTGATTTTTATCAACATAACTCCAGTAGACGTCAAAGTCTGCCGATACAAATTCTTGCGGATAGTAAAATTGGTAGGCTTTGGACGGCAAATGCCATGGAATGTATGGAGCTGTTAGAGTGTAGCCGTCTTTTTTGTTATTTGAATTAGGTGTGTAAAAATGGCTGCGAAAATCCGTCGTGCCACTTTGGATGAAGGCATATTTTTCGGTTGGATTAAAGTGTTGATTTTGCTCTATATCTTTTATAATTCGGTCGGCTAATTTCATTTCTGATTGAAAGCCTAGGCTCCACACTTTGGCGGCAAAAGCATGGGTGTTGATGTTGATGAATATGAGGAAAAGTCCGATGAGATAGCAAAAGTTGCGGATAAAATTGTTTGAGCTATATAATAGGGTGCTCATTGCAAACGTATAAATGTACATTAGTCCAAAGAAATCTATGCGTGGTTCAAACAAAACGTGAGCTGTGTTTGGCGTTAAGAAAACCGTTAATACGCTTGAAAATAACAGACCAAACAGACATACGATAAAGAGGATAATGGCGGAGAATTTTTTTGGTAGATTGTTCCACAAGGTTATTGTGCTTAGCAAAAATAAGCAAAAACCGCAATATTTGTAAAATTTATCTATAAAACTAGTGGTTATGAAAAACTGTTGGAACATCACTTTTATGCAAAAGGCAATTTTTGCGGGGATTTGGGAGATATTCAGTTCATCGGTGTTGTAGGTTTCGTATTGTAGGTGGTAGAATTTAAGGATGTGTTGGACGGCTATAAATATGATTCCGCTCAAAATGACGGTAGCTATGTGAAAAGCGTATTTGTGAATAAGGCTTGTGGCTGTGAGCTTTTTTAAGCAGAGGTCTTTTAAGATAAGCGTAAATAAAAGAACGCCGATAAGGTTAATGACGGGAGGGTATCCGCCTAAAGCCAGTGTCAGTAATGAAATAGCGACTAAAAAGCGAAAGATGCTTTTCTTTTCCAGTAAATAGTAAGCTAATATTACAACGCATCCCCAAGAGAGGCAGCTTAAGGTGATAAAAACAAAATAAAACCACGATAATGTGTAGGGCGTTGTGATGGTCAAAGCTCCGACAAGAATGTATAATTTTGTATCTTGGGGAAGTTCCCACAGGCGAAGAAGTAAAATTGTCCCGATGCAGAAAAAGGCTAGTCCTGCAGCAATAGTTAAAAGGGGTAAAATTTGTCCTTCAAACAGTAAATTTTGCAAGATGAATTGGGAAAAACGCCCCTCAAATAAGCCACTATCTAGTGGAGTTCCTGTTTTTATCCATTCCCAATCGTGATTTCCCCACATAAAGGTAAACAGAAACGGCAGGTAGGCTATTAAACTTATCAAATAAAGCTTAATAACGTTATTTATATCAAATGACGTTTCTTTTTTTGCGGTTAATGTGGAGGTGCTATTGACCATGTTTAATCCAGCTTTTTATCTATAATATAAGTGGGGCGATTTTTGACCTCAACAAAAATACTTGCAACATATTCGCCGATAATTCCCATAAATAAAATGGTGATGCCGCTGAAAAAGGTTATGGCAGACATGAGTGATGCCCAACCGACTATGGTGGAGCCGGTGCAGTAACCATATACTGTCCATATCATTAAAAGGAAACTTAGGGCTGATATTAAAGCACCGCATAGGGTGATTAAGTGTAAGGGCATGGCGGAGAAACTGGAAATCCCTTTTAAGGCGAATAAAATCATCTTTTTTAGAGGATATTTGGTTTGTCCGGCTTCTCTTTTTTTGCGTTCATAATATACGCAATCTGATTTGAACCCAACAAGCGGTACGATAGCTCGTAAAAAGAGGTTCTTTTCTTTGAATTCTGACATCGCTTCTACGGCGCGGCGACTTAGCAGGCGGAAGTCTGCATGATTGGCAACTAACTCAACCCCCAATAGTTTCATTAGTTTGTAAAATAAAACGGCAGAACTTCTTTTGAATATGCTGTCGGTGTCACGTTTGTTTCTGACGCCATAAACAATTTCGCAGCCTTCTTGATATTTTTTTATCATCGGTTTGATGGCGGCAATGTCATCTTGAAGATCGGCGTCTATGGTGATGTATATTTCTGCATCGGTATTATATAATCCCGCGAGCAGGGCTTCTTGATGGCCAAAGTTGCGCGATAAGCAAATCCCTTTGATGTAGTTGGCTTTTTTGTGGGCATTTTCTATAATTTGCCAGGTTTTGTCTTTTGAGCCGTCATTTATAAAAACAATTTGACTGGTTTCGGAAACAGTGCCATCTTTTTGCAGATTTTCAAATAACTTAGACAGCTTTTTGATGCTTGAGGGAAGAACGTCTTCTTCATTGTAGCAGGGAATGATTAAGGCAAGTTTTGCAGCTTTTTTCATGAGGGGTACCTAATGATTTTGTTAAAACACTTTTGATTTCTTTTAACATAAAACCGTAAGTTTTTTATTAATATTCTTATTTATTCTTTAGGCTTAAGCGTGCGTAGGGTGTTTTTGAAATCGTTTAGTCCTGCTTGGTTGTAGACAATGATGATGATGTCTTTGTTGACATATACGGCATTTGGAGAGGGCCAAGGTTCTGCTTTTTGCATAAAGAAATCATATACTTCTGGCGTGATGTCTTCCGGCAGTAAAGGGAGATTATGATTGATGTAGGCGGTGGGGGTGTAAAACTCTAATAGATTGCTCCCTTGCCACATGGCCAAATAGGGGATGGTGAGCAGAAAAACATCATTAAAATCATATGAGCCGTTGTAGTAATTTGGGCGTAAAGACAGGTCCCCGACTTGATAAAAACGATATTGGTGATGAGCGTTGAATAGAGGGTGATTTTCTATGCGCTCCGTGATGTTATCTAAAATTTGAAACTCGGCTTCATGACCTTGTTTCCAGATTTTTAGGGCTTGATAATCGTTTAGAATATTTATGCATAATAAGAGCGTGATGATGATGATACCAAGGCTCTGATAAATTTTTGGGGTTAGTGTCAATAAGATGCCGGCCATTAGTGCATATAAGAAGCCAAAGCCGTAAAAGTCTATGCGTGACACGTATTCTGTATGCGGAATAACGAGAAAGGTGGTTAAGGAGGTTGCCCAAATTGTTCCTACTAAGAAGAATAAGGAGAGACATTTTCTTCTTGGTGTTGAGGGATAAAATAAAGTTCCGATGATGGCAAGCAAAGACATTACGGCTAAACAAATTTTATATCCTCTCTCCATAAAAGGAACAGTGATGAAAAATTGTTTGAACGCAATGGCTAAGGTTTGCAAAAATTTGTAAGGGAGGTTGGTTAGGCTTTCTGTTTTTAGATTATAAACATCGTTTGGGGTTAGAATAATTAGGCTGATTTTGAATAAAATTGCTGCAAATATGATGTTTATAAGCGTGTATTTATGTATCTGCCATAATTGTTTGAGGGATTTTTGCTCAAAAGTGTAGCTTATTATCAATTTTCCACCTAAGCAGACAAAGAACATATTGATGATAGGGGGGTATCCTCCTAAAGTTAAATAAAAGCATAAAACGGAGATAAAACTTAGTATCCATTTATGTGAGGCGTTATGTATGTGTTCAGATAAATACAATCCTAAGGCTGCCAGAAATACCCATAGCAGACAACTGATGGTGATAAAGGTAAAGTACATCCACGAGAGTGTATAGGGCTGAGTGGCGGCAAAGGTGATGAATAAAATGTATCCGATTAGAGATTTTTGAATGTTCCAGTATTTGGCAAGAATCCATAATCCTATTGTCAGAAAGGCAAAACCGATAAGGTTGTTTAAGATGGGGAGAATTTGTCCGGAGGTTAGGAGCCGGTAGGGGATAAATTGTGTAAAACGGCCTTCAAAAAGTCCGGAAGAAAGGAGTAATTCTTCTTTGATGAATTTAACATCATGGTTTCCCCACATAAAATTTAGGGTATGGTACAAAAAAGCAAAGTTGATGATATAAAAGCTGATTAGCCATGCTTTGAGGTCAGTTTTGTCTGGGAGAAGATTGAGCTTTTTTAGAAATTCTTTCATTTTGTCTCCTGATTAGAAAGAGGGAGGTGCAATAATCTGAATTGTTGGCTTAAAAGGTCTTTTCCCTCGGGGGTTAGGGCAATGATAGTATAATTTTTATCAACATAGACAGCATTCGGATGCGGCCATGAGTGCATTTGTTTGGAAAGGTAATTTACCATCTGAGGGGTTATGTCATTAGGAGTGATGGAAGTTCCTTCTTGTACAAAATATTGTGGAGCGTAGAAATTGTAATATTCAAAGGCAATCCAATGACGAGAATATGGGGTGTTTAGGGTGTAATATCCATATTTTTCATGAGCTTTTTTCGTATAAAATTTAGAACGGAGCGGTAGTTCTCCGGCTTGTATGACGGTGTATAAATTATGGGTTTGATATTCCGGATTTTCTTGTATGCGGCTGATTATACGCTCTAAGAGTTTGTTTTCTGCGCTAAAACCCAGTAAATGTGTTTTGCTAAAAATGAGGTTGTTATTTATGTTGGTGATGAGGAGAATTAAGCCCATTATGAAACTTAGGTTTTTTAAGAGAATTGGTTTTTGCTGATGTATGAAAAATAAACAAAATAGCGTTAGAATCGGGTAGCTATAAAAATCTGTACGCAGCATTGATGTTGCAGGGTCAAGCGTTGCAAAAGGATTGTCTGCTTGCTCTGATACGAGCCATGCTGAAAATTTTAGGCAAACGAGGAGGCATAATATTAAACCTGTTAAAACGAGTGTGCTTGAAAGTGTTTTTTTGTGCGAGGTTGAGGAAAAGCACAAAGTAACGATAAACAATGTAAAGATTAGGCTTAAAAGTATTTTAAAGGTGAGAGAAATAAAAGGTTGTGTTTCCGTAAAACTTATTAGGCTGGCTTGGATAATCGCGGGGAGCTTTTGTAATAATTCAAGCGGTGTGGCGCCTTGACTGTTATATAAACTCATCATGAGGTGGTTTTGTTGGAGATAGCTAAAGGTAATTTTTAATGAGCCTAGCGCTAATATGATATTTAGGGCATAGGGAAGAGCTTTTTTTAGCAGTTGCGTGAAGGTTGGTTTGTGTGAGGTTTGTATTTGGATTAAACGGCAGATGGCAGCTGTTACGTACAGATTGATGCATCCCGGATAGCCTCCCAAACTTAAAAATAAAAGTCCGAATCCGCATAATTCCCACAATAAAAAATGTTTTTCGGTGCTCTTTTGTGTGGCTATAAGCGAGAGGGTGATGAATAAAGGCCAGGAAAGTAAGCTCAATGTTATAAAGTGAAAGTACATGATTTCTGTTATATATGGCATGCTTGCGGCGGTACAGATAAACGTTGCGGCAGTCAATTTGGAGTTTTTGTAGCAAAAGTAGTAACGGCTTAGTCCATATAAAGCGAGCGTGTATAGCAGGAAACCAAAAATGATGTTGAAGATAGGGAGTATTTTTCCACTTAAAATGAGGTTCAATAATAAATATTGCGAAAAGCGTCCTTCTATTAAACCAGATGATAAGCGATTATCTTGGATGAGCGGCAGCCAGTCATGATTGCCCCAGATGAAATTAAATAGCAAGGGAGAAAAACTTAAGCACAAAACAAGAAAAGCTGTTACCCATAGGCACCACTCTGACTTTATATTGTTTATGTATTGTTTTAGCTCAAGCATTGTTTGTTGTCGTTTTTGTTTCTCTGTTGACAGGTTAATCGCTAAATGTATAATTTATAGTAAATTTTAAGAGGTTTTTATGCGATATGTTTTTTTGATAATTTTTTGTATTTATAGTGGTTTTTCTTATGCTGAGCCTTTGAAAATTGCCGATAAAGCCGTTTTTGATGTGGAATTGGCACAGAAACCTGAGGAATTGCAAAAAGGGTTGATGTTTGTTAAAACGTTGCCAGAGAATCGGGGAATGATTTTTGATTTGCGGGCGTTCCCAAAGGCTAGTATGTGGATGAAAAATACATATGTTCCTTTGGATATGTTGTTTGTTGATTGTGCTTTTAGAGTAGTTGATATTTATGCTCAGGCAGAACCTCTTTCGTTAAAGAAGATTTCGTCATCTAAAGATTTTTGTTATGTGGTGGAGTTGTTGGGCGGAAGTGCTCAGAAATATAATCTTTCGGTGGGGGATGAAATTTATTTTAATCCTTTGATGTAATTGAAAAAATCAGTCTCTTTCATATATGAGATGTGTTCGTTTATGAAGGAGGTTAATATGAAAAAATTGTTGTTTTTGTTAGCGGTTACAACGTGTCTTGCCGGAAATGTGTACGCAAAGCATGATTGTGATTGTCGTGAATGTTGCTCTCAGATGGAGCATAAAATGATGAAAAATAAAGGCGGATTTGTTGATGCTTCCGTCAAGCCGATGACTGTGGCTGAAGTGCAGAAACTTCCGGATGATGCATATGTTACTTTATCGGGTTATATTACTAAGCGGCTTAGTGATGATGAATATAATTTTACGGATGGCGTGAATAATATAACAGTAGAAATTGGTGCCAAAAGATGGATGGGACAAACTGTTACGCCAAAGGATAAAATTCTTATTACCGGTAAAGTTGATAAAGATCTAACCAGTCAAAAAATAGAGGTGAAATCTTTAACTTTAGAAAATTAAAATACCTTTTATCAAAAAGGACATACTTTTTTGTATGTCCTTTTGAAATTAGAGAATTTTGTTTTTAATCTTTGTGACGGAATGTAATGCGTCCTTTGGTTAAGTCATAAGGCGTCATTTCTATATCAACTTTATCGCCAACCATTACGCGGATGCGGAATTTGCGCATTTTTCCTGCGGTGTGCGCTAAAATTTCAACGCCGTTCTCTAACCTTACTCTAAACATGGCATTGGGAAGCTTTTCTATAACTTCTCCTGTAAATTCTAGCAGTTCTTCTTTACTCATTTTATATCCTTATCAATTCTTTTTTTCTGCTATATATACCGTATTATCTTATTTTACAAGTGTTTTTTGCGGTTTGTGTCTTGGTATGGTAATTTCAAAGCAGGTACCAACATTTTCTTGGCTGGTTACGTTAATTTGAGCCTTTAATTTTACCACCAAATCTTTGACAATGGCTAAGCCTAAGCCTGTTCCTTTCTTCTCTCCAGTTGAAGATGCTGAAAAGAAAGGCTCAAATATGTGCTTTATTGCAGATGCAGGAATGCCACACCCGCTGTCTTTGATACTTATGATAAGATTTTCTTTGTTGGTATTGGTCTTTATCTCAAGATTGCCCCCATTGGGCATGGCGTGAATGGCGTTTTGCACTAAATTCAAAATAATCATTTTGAAATCTGTTTCGTTTCCGTAAATCTTTTCTTTGCTATTGGAGAAGTTCTTGGTGAGAACAATTCCTTTGCTCTTAATTTCATAATCAAGCAAAGATAAAATATCACTGATTTCTGTTGTGACATTAAAAGCGGTGTTCGTTTGTTCGGTGTTGCGCGAGAGTTTTAGTAAACGTTCCGGCACCTTTATGCAATCTTTTATCTGATTGGATATCATCTCCAGATATTGCTTTTCTTCATTGTTGTTAGTATTGGTGTAGTATTTTTGCAAGATACCGTCCAATATCATATTTATGGCACCAAGATTGTTCTTCATTTCGTGTGCAAGAGAGGTTGCCAGAAAACCAAGAGACGAAATTTTTTGTTGGTGCGAGTAGTTGACGTTGTCACTTAAGTCACGAATTGATTCTACAATGCCATATTGGCCATTTAGGTGTATTCGGGCCGAGTTTATGGATAAAGGACGGTTGTTTATGCTATGTATGATTTTTAAGGTGTTTTTATTTTTTGCTTTTAATTCTTTTAAGGGGCAGATGTATTGTGTGGCATTGCATGGGCACTGATTGTCTTTGGAGTAGGCCCCGTAGCATTTGGGTGATGAAAATAGATATTGTTTTTTGATGTATTCGGCATAGGCTTTGTTGTATAAAATGATGTTATAGTTTTCATCAATGACGCGGATGGCATCCGGTAATGTGTCTATTAAACTCTGTAAAAAAACTTCTTTTTCTTTAATCTCATTGATGTTGTTTTCAATATTGTTTAACATAAAGTTGATGGTTTGCATCAAGGTGTTAAACTCATCTGTGTAGTTGCCTTTATTGATTTTTAGACGCTTATTAAAGTTGCCGTTTGCTACGTCAATGGATAATTCTGTCAGCTTGTCAACCGGTGAAATTACCCAGCGTTTTAACAGAATCCACAAAATAAATAGTGCTAGAAATGTTAGGGTGGCACTTAATCCTAAAATGCGTAGACTTTCTTGTATGGTTGCATAGCTTTCATCATAGTTTTGGGTGAGCTCTTCGTTTAATTTTTTTTCGCGGCTTAATTCTTCTTTCTTTTGGGTGAGGCTTGCATCTGTGGTTGTTTGTGATTGTAACTTCCCAATTTTTTGGCGTAAGGATATATTTTCGTTTAAGAGTTCAATAACGTATTGGTTTCTGGTGATGAGGTTGCTTTGTTCATTGCGTATTTTTTTGCCGATGACGTTGTCAAAGAAAATGACGAATAAAAAGGCACTTAGTCCTAAAAAGGCTAAAATGGTGAGAAGTATCTTTTTGCTTAAGCTAAAAAACATCGGGTTATTCCTGCTCTATAAATTCTGACAATGTGTTTGCTTTTAGATATGGGTTAAATTCTTTTTCTTCCTGAAGCGTTGCCGGCGCAAAAAGGCCTTGTTCACGTGCTAACATCTTGTTTATATAAGCTTTTGCTTGAGGGGTGGTCGCAAAATCTTTAGGAAGACAAGACCGCGTGTATTCGTGGCCGGGGAATATTTCTGTTGTGTCCGGTAGGGACTTTATTTTTTGAAGGCTCGTGAACATTTGGCTTGGCGTGCCTTCAAATAAACCGCCGACGCATAAATTAAATAAAACATCACCGGTGAATAGTTTTAGTTCTTTGGGTAAATAGTAAAGAACATGGCCTAAAGTGTGGCCCGGGGCTTCTATTACTTCTATTTCAAGACCGTTGATGTTTAGTATATCGCCTTCTTTAACGGCAAGGGTTGCGCCGGGGATTTTATTAAATTCTTTTTCTGGGGCGATTATTTCACAGTTATATTTTTCTTTTAGAGCAATATTTCCCTCTACATGGTCAAAGTGGTGATGGGTGGTTAATATGTGTGTGGGGGTTAGATGTCTTTGCTCCAGTTCAGCTAAAATTGGGTTTGCCTCTGCTGCGTCAATGATGATGGTGTTTGGTGAGTTATCGGCTGTTATCAAATAGGCGTAGTTTGCCATATGTTTTTCGTTACATAAAATAGGAATTATTTGATGTGTCATTTATTTAATCCTCTTTTAAGGTGTCCTAAATCTACGGCTAATAAGTCATAGTATGCAGTAGTATAATCTAAGATGCCTGCAAAATTAGGTAGGTTTGATGATTGAGACAGAGAATAAGCTATGCTTTCTCCGATGATGACGCCGTGTCTTTCGGTCAACCCTTCTCGTGCTTGCCATACGTTGCTATAGTTTATGTTGGAATTAAAGGTTAGGGCGAAACTTCTCATACATTCCAATAAACTGTCAAATATCTTAAACCTATAACCGTCTTCTTTGTTTTCAAGAGGTTCCAGACCTTCTGTCGTAAACCAGACTTTTTCTTTATATAATGAGTTTGCTTCTTTTGCTACGCGAGAAAATCCCCAGTTGCTTTCCATGGCGGCAGCAGCTATCAGTATTGAAGGCGGGACACTGTCTATGCGTCTTTTTAGATTAAAAATTTGTGATTCAATACGCTCATTTCCTTTTTGGCGTGTAAAATAATCATACTTAGTGGCTAGTTTTTCTAATTTCTCGGTTTCTGTAGGAGTTAAAGTCTTATTTTGTTTATAGCGGCGTTCAAGGCGCAATAAAGTGTTTCGTTCATTTGAAATTTCTTCATTTACTTTTATGGCCATTGGTGCCAGCATCCTGATAAAAAGTTCGTTACGGTACTTTTGAGATTTAATCTCTTGATAGTCAAGGGGTAATTCTTTGATGAAAATTGCCGGATATTCATCATTATCTAAAGCTCTTGCGCGTTGGTATTTGTTTTTTTTATATAAATCTTCCAACTCTTGGACGGTGGCGTTTTCTACATATAATGTTCCGCCAAAATCGGTGATCTTTAACTTTGAATCGTTCGCATATAGATCTGTGATGCTGCATATAAATGATAATACGGATAGGAAAAATAGGCGGAGATGTTTCATTGTAAGGTAACCTCTCTTACTTCCGGTAAATAGTAGATGAGATTTTTTTCAACTCTTTCTTTTAAGGTTCTTTGGGCATAGGGACAACCATGACATTTTCCGAGGAAACGCACCGTAGCTGTTCCGTTATCAAAGGATATCAATTCAATGTCTCCGCCGTCTTTTTGGAGGAACGGAGCAACGATAATCTTTAGGATTAATTTTATTTTATTGGTTGTGTTTTCTGGAGCTTCTGCCTCTATTTTTGGTGTGCTAAAGTTATATTCCGAAATTTCTGCTAAGGCAAGCGCCTCAATGTCGTCAAGAGCATCGGCATTGCTACTTTTGAGGTAAAGAAAATTCTCGGTTAGCAGTAGACACTCTATATTGCCACCTTCTACTATATTATCAATAAGCTGATAATTGGTTGGTTGAGTGTTTTGAGCTGCTTCGTAATAAATCGTTCCTCTGATGGGAAAACGTTGAGGGAAGAAGAGAGCCAACTCGTTCGGACTAATTTTTTTTTGTTCTATTAGCATGATTATTTCCGACTATAAAGTTCTATGTTGTTATGAATGGTCTTGAGGTAGTTTTGCGCACGAGACAGATAATACCCTAAATATAATAAATGATTGGCTTCAAAGGTGTCTTGGGGTGAAGCATTTTTGACAGAGAGAGGATTTAATTCTGAGGCAGCTCTTAAAAAGCTTAAAGCAGATGTTAAGTTTTCGTATTGTCCGGTTTCTACGATAATATCCTGATAATCTTTGGCTAATCCTTCCAGAATATAATAGATGGTGTAGATGTACCCTTCGGTTTGGTAAAATACATCGTCCGCTCTGAAATCTAATATCTCTGAATTATGCTCCAAAACGTGTTGATGCAGAGCATTCAGGCGACGGTCAATCAAATTTTCAGTACCGCTTAAAATGTATAGAAACTCATGAATTCCGGTGGCTTTGTTGTTGTTTTCAGAGGTGGCAAAGTCAGATAATTTGGCGATGGCTTTGCGGTATTGTTTGGCAGAACCCGGAGCTAATTTGTCGTCGGCTGTTTGTGAAAATAACCAGATGTCGGCGGGATAATCTAAAAGCTCCCCTGCTTCTTTGAGGTTATTGTCAGTGTGATAGCCGGCAAGGCGTTTGATTAAATATTTGGCACTTTCTTTTGCGCCTAGTTGAAAATTAGGCAGATTATCCAAAACAGCCGCAGGGAAAATTATCGGCAGAGCCGGTGTCCAGGGTGTGTCATCAATTTGTGATTTCAGAATATGGCTTAAGGCTTCTGTGGTGTGGCGAGGAGATTCTTGTGTCGTCTGTAGTGTATAATCTAGTTGGTTGTTGATAGTGGAGCTGACTGTGGCTCCGAGACCATAGTAAATCATTAAAAAGCCCAAAATTCCAAAAGTAAAGGTACGCCATCTTTCGCTAAATATTGCTAAAAAGTTTAAAATAGTGTTTTTGTGTTTACGTTTGTTCTTTTCTTTGGGATCTTTGTTTTTTTTGTGAATGGTAATGATGGAGTTTTTTAGGTATACATAAATGTAGACGCATTTACCAACTAATCGTTTTAACTGGATTTTTAATTTGGTTAAAAGCGCTCCTGTCATGCTTTTTTTCTCCTTGAAATCAGATTTTGGATAATTGTCGTTATATCCAAGATACCTCTTATTTTAGCGCCGGTTAAAAAAGTTGCAAGTCCTATTATGCCAATAATTCCCAGTTTAAGTATCAGCATCCATATGTTATGCTCCGGATAGAGGGTGTTTAATAGGTATTGGGTTGCGTAGACGAATATTCCCATAATCGCGGTACACAAGATAATGTCTAAAATCTTTTTCTTGAGCTCTTGTGAAAAAGACCAGTATCCTCTCTTTTTTAGACCGTGTATATATTGATACAATGAAACAAATGCTGCAGCAGATGTGGCGGTGGCAATGCCGATGTGGCCAAAAGGTTTCATCAAGGCCAGATTTAAAATCAGGTTGGTGATGAAAACGACAACGCTATATTTGACGGGGGTGGTGGTATCTCCACGAGCAAAGAAGTTCGGCATCAGAGCTTTTACCATGACGTAACAAGGTAAACCTACGGCATATGCTTTTAGTGCAAGAGCGGTCTTATATGTATCTGAAGCGGTAAAACGTCCGTGTTCAAACAGCAATTCTATGATTGAATCGGCTAGGCAAACGAATAGCACGGCGGCTGGTAAAGACATGATTAACCCATAAATGATGGCTTTGTCTTGAACGTTGGCGGCTTCGCTTGTTTCGCCGGCTTTTAATTTTTTGGATAATAATGGCAACAAAGCCACGCTTATGGCTGCGCCGATAACGCCTAAAGGAAGTTGTTGCAGGCGGTTAGCATAGTATAACCACGAAACAGCTCCGCCTGAAACTAGGGATACGAGAATCGTATCTACAACCATGTTGATTTGATAAATTCCGGCGCCGACCACACCGGGGGCAATCCGTTTAAACAGCGTGCGGATTTCTTTATCTTTTAATAAGGTGATGATGTGAAAATCAGGTTTAATTTTGACGCTGTCTTTGTTTAAGAAATATTTGAGCCAGAGAACTTCTATCATTCCGGTTATTGTGATGCTCCAAGCCATTCCGTATACGGGCATATCCAAAAGCACAATAGAGGCAAGTCCGGCTATTATCATCCCGACGTTTAAGATTATCGGGGCGGCGGCAGGGGCTGCAAAGCGGTCAAAGGAATTTAGTATTCCTGCTTGAAACGATACAATGGATATAAACAGTAAAAAAGGAAAAGTGATACGGCATAAGTCTATGGTTAGGGCAACTTTTTCCGGATTTTCCATAAAACCAGGTGCCAGAATCGTTACAACCCAGGGCATGCATAGTTCAAAGATAATGGTAAAAAGAATGAGGAAAAAAGTCAGCAAAGAAATAGCCTTGGCGGCAAATTCTACAGATTTATCGCGTCCGGAGGCAACAAGTTTTGAAGAAAATAGGGGCACAAAAGCAGATGTGAAGGCGCCTTCTGCGAATAGGCTTCGGAATAAATTTGGTAATTTGAAGGCAACCAAAAAAGCATCGGATACCATGCCGGCTCCCAGAAAACTCGCGATAACCATATCTCGTAAAAAACCGGTTAAACGGCTTACCATGGTAAATCCGCCGAATGTTGCTATTGATTTAATAAATGACATTTGTGTGGGTTCCTGTTAAAAAAGTTTCGTTTCTTAAGGAGAGTTTAACTTTAAATCTGTTAATAAAGGGCAAATAAAAGCTGTGTTTAGAGAGGATTTTTTCCTTGAGGATTTAAAAGACTTTGCTGTTTTTTGTAAAAACAACAGGTTGTCTTTTGTGAAACTGGAGTTTGAAGATGAATAAAGTGTTGACCAAAGCTGTTGAAAAACCGGATATTTCTATCATCGTTTCGGTGTATAATGAAGAGGACAGTTTGGATATTTTCTTTAAAACCATTCGTCAGACGATGGAGCAAAAAACAGAATATCATTACGAAATTATTTGCGTTGATGATGGTTCAACAGATGATACATTTTCGTTGCTCCAGAAATATGCTCAAGAAGATTTTAGAATTAAGGTGATTAAATTCTCTCGCAATTTTGGTAAAGAATACGGACTTATGGCCGGGCTTAAATATTGTTCCGGAAGAGCGGCGGTTCCGATAGATGTGGATTTGCAAGATCCGCCGGAGTTGATTTTGCAATTTATTGAAAAATGGGAAGAAGGCTATGATATGGTGTATGGAATCCGTAATGATCGCGCCAGTGATACATGGCTTAAACGGTGGACGGCTAAGCTCTTTTATAAAACATATAATTTGATGACGCGTTCGCCTATTCCTTATAATGCCGGTGATTATAGACTGATTGACCGCAAAATTATTGATACAATTTTGGAATTGCCGGAGCGTAATATTTTTATGAAGGGCATTTTCGGTTGGACCGGTTTTAAGTCTTGCGGGATTAAATATGTTCGGCAAAAAAGAGTGGCCGGTGTCAGTAAATGGAATTATTGGAAATTGTGGAACTTTGCGCTTGATGGAATTACCGCATCCACAACTTTGCCGCTGCGCATATGGACATATTTGGGTTCTATGCTGTCATTTTTAGGGTTGCTTTATGCTTTATACATTATTATTCGGACAATAACTTATGGCGCGGATGTACCGGGGTATGCTTCGCTGTTGGTCTTTATTTTGTTGGTTGGCGGTGTGCAGATGATTATTTTGGGTATTCTCGGAGAATATATCGGTAGAATTTTCATTGAAGTTAAACATCGGCCGCTTTATATTGTGGAAAAAGAGGTCAATATCAGCAATGACAAAAAATAAGTTCCTATCCTTTTTTTCACGAAAAATGATGATTACCATTGCTTTTGGTTTATCCAGTGGGTTGCCCTTGGCTTTGGTTTTTGGAACACTCTCTTTGTGGCTTAAAGATTATCATATTGCATATCGGACAATTGGCGCTTTTTCTTTGCTGAGGTTGCCTTATTCTTTTAAATGGTTGTGGGCGCCGTTGGTGGAGACAGTTAAAATTCCTATACTCTCGCGCTTGGGAAAGAGAAGAAGTTGGGCGATTTTTTCACAGTTAGGGTTGTTTTTTGCGATTGTTTGGCTGTCTTTCTTATCTCCTCATGAGAGTATTTTGATGATGGCCATGGCGGCGTTTTGCGTGAGCTTGTTTTCTGCAACGCAGGATATTGTTTTGGATGCGTTTCGTGTTGAGTTGTTTCAACAAAATCAAGAAAAAGAAATTGACGGGGCAACGATGTATGTTTTGGGCTACCGAATCGGAAATGTTATCTCGGGTGCCGGGGCTATAGGCTTAGCTGCTGTTTTGACTTGGAATGAAGTTTATTTTATTAACGCTTTGATTTTGTTGATAGGCATGGCTGCCGTGTTATGGGCGAAGGAGCCTCAAACGGTTGAAACTAAAGAAGTAAAGCGCGAAAAAAATGTTTTTACATATGCGGTGATAGAACCTCTTCGGTTGTTTATGGAAAGGCCTTATTGGTTGGCCGCTTTGGTGGTTGTTTTTTGCTATCGTTTGAGTGATTCGTACTTTGCACCGATGGCGTATCCGTTTTATGATGATTTGGGTTTCACAAAGGCTGAAATTGCTTATATTTCTAAGTTATACGGCATGGGGGCAACGATTATCGGCGGTTTGCTCGGAGGATATTTCTTAACAAAGGTCGGATTGTTGAGAGGTTTGTTAATCTTTGCTTTTGTGCAAGGTCTGACAACGGCGCTTTATATTCCGCTTTATTATATCGGGCACGATGTGTGGTTTTTGATGTTGACGATTTCTCTTGAAAATCTTTCTTCCGGTATGGCGACAACGGCGATTATTGCCTTTATGTCGGTCTTATGTCATAAAGGACATACGGCAACGCAATATGCTCTATTGTCATCTTTGCCGGGGTTTGCTCGTGATATTTTTGCTTCTACTTCCGGGTGGGTCTTAGACCAAACGTCTTGGCCGGAATTTTTTGTGGTTAGTGCCTTGTTGACACTTCCCGGGGCTGTTTTTTGTTGGTTCTTATATCGGAAAAAGCCTGCTTATTTAATTGGGGCTTGAGTTTTTGGATAAATTAGTGTATCATAGTTTCAGTTTTTTAATGAGGATTGGAACTTTATGGAGCATTCTGACGATATAGATACCGAAAACTTTAGCGGAGTTCGTCCGGGGAGTGTGGCAAAATTGTCTGCAGAGGATGAAACATCCGATGTTTCTTCTGCTGTTGTTGATGTTCAGAATGCTGAAGTTAAGCCAGTTGTTTCTGAAGTAAAAGAAAAGCCTGTTTCTCCACGTATGGAAAAGTTGCGTGCCTATTATGCTCAATTAGGTCAGGTGCGCGAAATGATGGAGCAAGAGTTGGAAGCAACTCTTTCCGGGCACGTGGTTGAAGGTGAAGTTGAGGCAAAACTCTATGAATTTAGCCACTCGTGGCACTCTATTGCAGATGAAATCAGTAAATATGATGATTTAAACGGTCGGCGGAAAAATTTGGCCGACGGAGAATATCATGTGGGCCAAAATATGGTTGGAATGGATTTTTCTGGTCAGGATTTGTCTCATGCCGATTTTTCTGCGGCAAATTTGCAAGATGCCAACTTTAAAGGCGCAACTTTATCCGGTACAGACTTTACCGGAGCCGATTTATCCGGAGCCGATTTATCCGGAGCCGATTTAAGCGACTCTATTTTTGCCGGAGCTAAGTTAAGAGGTACTAACTTTACCGGTGCTAACATGGAAGGTGTTATCCTTCGGGATGCCGATATTGAAGATGCCATCTTAATTGATATCCGTATGGATGAGTTGGCTATTGAGGAATTGCAGGCTTTGGTGGAGTATTTGGCAATTTATTATCCGCATAAGCTGAATTTACGGCGCATCAATCTATCGTTGCTTGATTTGACAAGAATTGACTTGCGGCAAGTTAATTTGCGCGGCGTTGATTTTACGGGGCTTGATTTTACGGGCGTTAATATTATGGAGCTGGATTTGAGTGAGTGTATTATTACACCTCAACAAATTGCTCAGGCTTTGGGACGTGTGCCCAGTGCGGATGAATTGAAGAAAATTTTAGCCCCTAAAAATAGAAAGAAAGCTAAACGTTTTTATATAGATTTTACGGAATTTTTAAGTAACGGACATTTTACGGGGTGGATTGATTTAACAAAAAATAGCATTAGTACCGATCAGCTGGTTAAGGCTTTTTTGAAGATGAAAAATGTTATTGCCAAGAAACCCGAAGAAAAAGACGAAGTGATTTTTGAAAAGGCTAAAGAATTTCATGCACAGCGCCTTGAGGAAGAGCGTAAGGCTTATAATGAAGAACAGCGCAAAAATATTGAAGAACGTAAACAAAAAATGCTTGAAGAACAGCAGCAGGGACGCGAAAAAGCAAATTCTAATGAAAAATATGTTCCGATTAACGTTAATCTCGGACGGGGAAGCCGCGAGTAGTTCTTTATAAATTTTAACGGAATTTAAAGCATATAAAACCTATAAATATGCATATGCTATTTTATGGGAGATGTGCGATGTGGCGTAAACTTTTTTTGATGTTGTTTTCGGTTAGTGCTCCGCTCAGTGTGCAGGGGGCTGAAATTAAACAGTTACCACAACCGGACAAAAGCTCGGAATTGATGCAGTTGATTGATAATCGTCATTCATCCAGAGAATATTCCAATAAGGATATCAGTGAACAGACCTTGAGCGATTTGTTGTGGGCCTCATTTGGTATCAATAAAAAAGGAACAAGAACGGTTCCAACGGCAATGAATGAACAGAATTTGAAAGTATTTGTGGTATATCAAAATTCTATTTGGTCATACGATGCTAAGGCCAATTCATTGGTGAAGGTTAGCGATGAAGAAATCAGCAAATATATTGCTAAGCAGGATTTTGTAAAAGACGCTCCGCTTAATTTGATTTATACCGGTAGTGATAAAAATTATTCTTCATTTCATGCCGGAGCGGCTGCGCAAAATGTTTATTTGTATGCCACAAGCAAGGGCTTAAATACTATTGTGCGTGCGTATATTGATAAAGATGAGTTGAAGGATAAATTACATCTTAACAGAGATGAATTTGTGATTATGAATCAGGTTATCGGTTATCCAAAAGGTTAGTTGATATTGAGGTGTCGGGCGGTTTTGATAAAAATAAAAAAAGTTCTTGCAAAATCTTAAAAAACGTTATACATATCCCGACACGGACAGATGACCGAGAGGCCGAAGGTGCACGATTGGAAATCGTGTGTACCCCCAAAGGGTACCGTGGGTTCGAATCCCACTCTGTCCGCCATTTTGATTTAAAAGACGCTTGAAAATAGCGTCTTTTTTCGTTAAGAGAAGAAAAAGTTATTTTTTTTATGAAAATTTTCTGAACTTTTATCAAAAATCTTCGTTTATAGTTATGTGGGTTTTAACAGATTTTAAGTTTTTAGATTTAAGAATACGTGGTAGAGATATTGTTTATTTAGGTTGGAAAAATGAAAACATTTGCAAAGTTTATTCAAAATCGTAAGAAATTGTTTTTATTGGCAATCATATTTGTCGGTGTTGTTGGATATTATTGGATACATGCGGGAGATGATGAAATTTCTTATATCACGGAGCCGGTTAAAAGGCAAAATGTGCAAAAGGTGGTTAATGCAACCGGTGAAGTGAGAGCAATTGAATTGGTTACAGTTGGTGCTCAGGTTTCCGGTAAAATTGAAAAACTCTATGTTTCAATGGGACAAAATGTTAAAAAAGGTGATTTAATCGCAGAAATTGATTCTACCACGCAACAAAATGAAGTGGATATCAATAAGGCCAGATTAGAAAGTTATAAGGCTCAGTTGAATGCGGCAGAGGTTTCTTTAAAAATAGCTGATAAACAATATAAACGTACGCAGACATTGAAAGCTAAAAAAGCGGCGTCTGATGAAGATTTGGAAAATGCTCAGGATACTTTTGAAACAGCTAAATCTAAAGTGACGGAGTTGCAATCTTCTATTAAAGAGACGGAAATTTCGTTAAGTACGGCAGAGACAAATTTGGGCTATACCAAAATTACGGCGCCACTGGATGGTACGATTGTTTCTATTCCCGTCAAAGAGGGACAAACCATTAATGCGGCGATGGATACACCGGCTATTGTTCAAATTGCAGATTTGTCTCAAATGGAAATTTTAATAGAAATATCTGAAGGCGATATCAGTAATATTAAACCGGGGGTTAAAGTTACATATTCTATTTTGGCGGATTTGAATGATGTGCATGAAACAACGCTCAAATCTATTGATCCGGGATTAACTCTTTTAACAAACAATGAATATACCGAAGTGGTAGAATCCAGTGAAGCGATTTATTATTACGGGAGATTGGTTGTTCCGAATGATGAGAGAAAATTAAGAATTGGTATGACAACTCAAAATGTGATTTATGTTGAAAATGCTGATAATGTTTTGACTATTCCGGTTACAGCCTTGAAAACCGATGGTACTCAAAAATATGTGGATGTGCTTACAGCAGAGGGGGTTAAAAAACGGACTGTTATTACCGGTGTGTCAGATGGTTTGAGGGTTGAAATTAAAGAAGGTGTGTCGGAAGGTGATGAAGTTGTTTTGGCTTATATGTCATCATCGGAAATATCTTCAAAACTTTCTAATATGAGAGGCAGAAGAGGGTTTTAAGCATGAATATTCTTGAGCTAAAAAATATTCATAAATATTTTGGGTCTAACGGTAACCGCGTTCATGTGCTCAAAGGGATAAATTTGGAAGTGGAAAAAGGGGATTTTGTTGCCATTATCGGGCAATCTGGTTCCGGAAAGTCTACTCTGATGAATATTATCGGCTGTTTGGATGTGCCAACCTCTGGCTCTTATAAAATCAACGGTGTTGAAGTGGGGCAAATGCTCAAAGACCAATTGGCTGATTTGCGCTGTAAAACGTTTGGCTTTATTTTTCAAAGATATAATTTGCTTTCAAGCCTTAATGCGACGGAAAATGCTGCGTTGCCGGCGATTTATTTGGGGTTAAATGCCGAAGAAAGAAATTCTCGTTCTGTTGATTTGCTTGAAAAATTAGATTTAGGGGCAAAATTAAGGAATAAGCCTAATGAGCTTTCCGGTGGACAGCAGCAACGCGTTAGTATTGCCAGAGCGTTGATGAACGGGGGCGAAATTATTTTAGCAGATGAGCCTACCGGTGCGTTGGATTCTAAAAGCGGTGAAATGGTGATGGAGATTATTAAAAATCTTCATAAACAGGGGCATACGATTATTTTGGTGACGCACGACAGCCATATTGCAGCTCAGGCTAGCCGAATTATTGAAATAAAAGATGGTGAAATTGTTGCTGATGAACGCAAAGTTTCGGAATTCTTTGAGCTGAAAGACAGTATTAAAGATGTGAAACGCAGTAAAATTGATGCGTTCAAATATAGTTTTGCCGAATCTATGAAAATGTCGCTACATGCTATTTTAGCCAATAAAATGCGTTCTTTGTTGACAATGCTCGGAATTATTATCGGTATTGCTTCAGTGGTATCGGTGGTTGCGCTCGGTAATGCTTCACAAGCTAAGATATTGGAGCGGATTAGCTCTATGGGGACGAATACGATTGATATTATGCCAGGTACGAGCTTTGGAGATATGCGCTCCGGTAAAGTTAAGACGCTTAAGGTTAGTGACTCGGATTATCTGGGGAAGCAAAGTTTTATTGATAGTTCTACCCCGAGTGTTTCTGCCAGTGGAACGTTGGTTTATGAAAATTATTCGCTCACGGCGCAACTTCGTGGGGTCGGGGCTTCTTACTTTGATGTTAAGGGAAATAAAATTGCTTTGGGCCGCGTCTTTACGCAAGATGAGGTTAATAGTATTGCGTCGGTGGTGGTGATTGACCATAATACATACGAGGAAATATTTTCGGATAGACCTGATCCTATCGGGCAAATCATTATTTTTAACAAAAAACCGCTTAAAGTTATTGGCGTGACTGAGGAAGATAATAGCCCGGGTCCTATGTCTGATTCTATGAATATTTGGGTTCCGTACACAACGGCTATGTATAAGATTAACGGCAGCACCGACATTAATTCCATTACCGTTAAAATTTCTGATAGAGTTAATTCTCAAGTGGCAGAGGCCAGTATTGAGCATATTTTGACCTCTTTACACGGTAAAAAGGATTTCTTTACACGTAACAGCGATAGCATTAAGCAGACGATTGAAAGTACTACCAATACGATGAAATTGTTGATTGCCAGTATTGCCGTTATTTCTTTGATTGTCGGGGGAATCGGCGTTATGAATATTATGCTTGTATCGGTTACGGAAAGAACAAAGGAAATCGGTATTCGTATGGCTATTGGTGCAAAGCAGGCGGATATTTTGCAGCAATTTTTAATAGAGGCGATATTGATTTGTTTGGTCGGAGGGTTCTTGGGCGTTACTTTATCTATGCTTATCGGGGTCGGATTTAATACGTTTTCGGAAGATTTCGGTATGATCTTTTCTACGGCCTCTATTGTTTTGGCTTTGGTTTGCTCTTCGGCTATCGGTATTATTTTCGGATATATGCCGGCGAAAAATGCTTCTAATCTTAACCCTATTGATGCTTTGGCGAGTGAGTAGTATGAAAATGAAATTGAAACTGACATATTTATCTTTATTGAGTTGTTTCTTCTTGTTTGCAGGATGCACGCTGACGGAAAAGTATCCTTCTAATGTGGCGGAAGAATTGAATTATACGGCCGAGATGAAAGAAAAATATAAGGCTAATGCCGAGTGGTGGAAGCAATATAATAATGCTGAATTAAATCGCTTGGTGGATTTGGCTTTGGCTAATAATCCGGATTATTTGAAAGCGGCTATCAATATCAGCAAAGAACTTTATAATCTTAATTTGAGTAAATACGATCTGTTTCCGACGCTTTCTGGCGGGGTGAATGCTTCTTCTCAACGGCAAATTCATACCGGAGATAATTTTTCCAGTAATTTTTCGGGGGAGACAGGTTTAAGTTATGAAGCTGATTTATATGGCAAAATCAGAGATTTGTACGATGCGCAGGCCTTTGAATATCAAGCGACGGTGATGGATAAAGAAAGCGCTCGTTTGAGCTTGATTTATAGCGTGGTTGATTTGTATTTTAACTTGGAGTATTTGCAAAACACCATTGATATCTCTGAAAAAAATGTCAAAACCTATCAAAATCTTTTGAATATTTCAGAGGTTAAATACAAAAACGGTAAAGTTGATAATTTGGAATATTTGCAGGCAAAGCAAAGTTTGTTGTCGGAACAAAATAAGCTCTTGAATGCGCAGACGCAATTTAAGGAAATGGAAACGAGCTTGAAAAATATCTTAAATATCCGACAAGAGGATAGTTTGGGAATTAAGTATACGGATATTTTAGACCAAGAGAATTTGGGGGTTAGTTTAGATGTTCCGGTGGCGGTATTAGCTAATCGTCCGGATTTGTTGGCTAGTCAGTATCGTTTGGAAAAGGCTTTTAGAAATTTAGAGGCTGAAAATAAAAATTGGTATCCAAGTGTTTCTTTACAAGGGTTGCTCGGAACTTCTTCCGACAAGGCGCGTACAACGTTTGATTTTCCTTATATCTTGGGAAGTGTAGCGGTTGATTTGCCTTTCTTGGATTGGAACAGAGTGAGAGAGAATATTAAGCTTTCAGAAGCAGATTATCAGATTACATTGATAGATTTTCAGGATACACTCAATCAAGCGGTAAACGAAGTGGTCTACTACTATTTTGCTTATGGCAATGCTAATCAGATTTTGCAAAATACCGAAAAAAATTACAAAAATTCAAAGCTGATTACGCAATATTATCAAAGCCGGTATGATAACGGAAAGGCTGAATTTAAAGATTACTTAGAGGCAATTTATAGTGAAAATGCGCTCTATAAGGATTTGATTCAGCAGAAATATCAGACTATCAAGTATGAGAACTATGTCTATAAGGCCATGGCCGGCAAATATTAGGCGTAAGAGTATATCTTATGACTAAAATAAGTTAGGTGTATTTTTAATCCCATTTTTTGAAAACGAAGAAAACCGCCAGTAAAATCAGCGCGAAACCTACGAGATAATTCTACTTTAGCTCTTCTTTGAGGTATAAAACCGAAAAAAAACAGAAAATTATGATGGTTATGGCTTCTTGCATAATTTTTAATTGGGTAGCGCTAAAATAATCGTGTCCGATGCGGTTGGCCGGAACCTGAAAGCAGTATTCAAAAAAAGGCTATTCCCCAGCTTGCCAAAATAACCATCCAAAGTGCCGTGGATTTAAATTTTAAGTGGCCGTACCAGGCAAATGTCATAAAAATATTGGATATGGTTAGAAGAATTATCGGATAAAATTGTCGCATTGTTGTTACTCCAATAAGTTTATTTTTTGTTTGTTATACTTATCGGAGGGTTAATTTTTGGTCAATATGTGCTACTTTTTTAACATTCGCTGCGGTGGGCGAACATTTCTGCTAAGGTTTCTTGTTCCGGGCGCTCAAAGAAAAAGTTCTGTTTCCATCCTAAGGGGCAAGAAGTCATGCTATCTGTGGTGGCGTTTATGATGTCTAAAATTCTTAAAGTCTCTTCCGGCGAACGCCATATCTTATTATCATTAAGACTAATGTGGCGGATAATTCTGTTTTTATCTATGATAACGGTTGCGCGCATGGCGGTTTGTTTTTTGTTCAAAACTCCATAGCTTTGGCTGATGCTTTTTTCTAAATCTGAAACGAGTGGAAACATTAGGTCTGAAATCCCATCTTTTTCGGGTGGAAGTTCCTTCCATGTGTAGTGTGAACCGATGGAATCTGTTGAAATGCCGATGACTATGGCTTCTCGCCTTTGAAAGGCGTTTATTTCTTTGTTCAGCATTAAAAGTTCGGACGGGCAGGTGAAACTGAAATCTTCCGGATAAAAAAACAATACGGCGGCTCGTTCTCTTGTTTCATTATAAAGATTAAAATCTTCTTGCAAAGTGTTATCCGCAAGTATGGCCGGAGCTGTAAAGTTCGGTGCTTTGGTGCCGATTTGGGCTTTTATATATGTTTCTGTTGCAAAATCATCAGAAGGGCTAAAATTGTGCGCCATATTGTTGGGATAGGTGCAGCCGCAATTATCATCGTCGGCACAGTCACACTTGTTTTTGTAGTTGTAATGATATTTGGTGGCAGCGGGGGCTATTTTCATCTCTTTCTCCTTATATTAAAAAAACCGGAAAATGTTTTCCGGCTTTTTATATAAGTTTATTTCTGGCTTTTTTTAGATATACGAAACTTCTAATACTTCAAAAGTTTTTTTGCCGCCAGGTGCCATATAAACGACTTCATCCCCGACTTCTTTGCCGATGAGGGCTTTGGCTAACGGAGAAGATAAAGATATTTTATTTTCGTTTATATCTGCTTCATAATCACCGACAATTTGATAGCTGTTTTCAGCATCGGTGTCTACATCTACAACTGAAACGGTGGCGCCGAAACGGATAACGTTTCCGCCCATTTCGGTTGGGTCAATAACTTGTGCACGACTGATGACGGCTTCCAATTCTTGAATTCTTCCTTCAATAAAGCCTTGTTTTTCTTTTGCAGCAGAATATTCCGCATTTTCTGATAAATCACCATGGGAACGTGCCTCGGCGATGGCGGCAATTACATTTGGCCGCTCAACACCTTTTAAGGTTTTGAGTTCTTGCTCTAACCGTAAAAATCCTTTTTTGGTCAGTGGAAATTTATCCATCTTGTTTCTCCTAAAAATATCCTCTCCGCCTTTATTGGGCGGATGAGTGGTTAATTGAAAAGTTTGAAAAAATTTGACTGCCACCTTTGTGGTGCCAGCCGACATTCTTTGCTTTTATGTTCTATCTATATAGCACGACTTTAATAATAAATCAAGTGAAATTTTTTATCGGGTGTGTGAAAATGTTTAGGAGCTTGTTTTCAACAACTTGTTTTTACTTTATAAATTTAGGCACTTTAGGGAGAATTAGGTGGCATAAGGTTGTGTTTTGGGTGTTGATTAGTTAAACTTTGTGCTATACAACCACTTTGGGCGTGGTAAACTCTTTATGTATTATTCAAATAAGGAGAATGTTTGATGAAAAAGAATTTGTTATTAAGCGCTGTTTTTGCAGTTGCTTTGTTGGCAGGCGCTCCGGCAAAAGCTATTGACTCTACCGGTGGTTGCGGTTTGGGCTCTATGGCTTGGAGAGGTCAGTCCGGTATTATTCCTCAAGTTTTGGCGATGACAACAAACGGTATTTTCTTAAATACTATCGGTGTTACTTTGGGTACTTCCGGATGTGATCCAAACGGTCGTGTTACCGGCGGTACGGGCAAATTGGTTTTGGCTGTGATTGAAAATAATATGGAACAGTTTGCTATGGATGCTTCTGCAGGTAAAGGCGAAACAATTGATACAATCGCAGGCTTGCTTGATGTGGATAGCGCAGAATTGGGTGCTAAAGCTCAAAAGAACTTCGCTTATCTGTTTACAGATGAAAATGTTGAAGCTGTTGATTTGACACTTAAAATTATGGAATTAGCTCAGGCTTAATTTTATTTTTGAGGGCGCGGAAGAGAGATGACCTTTCGCGCCTTTTTTGTATCTGATTTTGATTAGGTTTTGTTGATGCGTGGCTATCTCTTTTTCTTATTGGTTGGTTTGGGACTGTTTGGCGGTATGCCAAGCGGTGTTTGTATGGATAATCTTGATGAAATAAGCAAAACAGAGGCTTTTGATGAGGGGTGGCTGAGCTTGCTCCATTATCAGAAAAGAGGAGATGGCTATCTTTCTTTTGTGGAAAATGAAGAGTTTTTTTTGAATGATGGGGGAAGAGCAAATCCACAAGGAGAATTTTTATCGTCCGTGCAGATTTTTAATCAAAAGAACAATCAGGAAAAATGTGCATTTCCGGCGCGCTTTTTATATTTGCAAAGAAAAGGTTTGGTTCAGGGAAATCTGCGCGATTGCAAAGATTATCAGAAATTTTTGGCAGACGTTCAGCCTAAAGCTGTTACCATGCTTTTTACTAATGCTTATATGAGTAATCCGTCTTCTTTGTTTGGGCACACTCTGTTTCGTATTGATACGAAGCGCAAAGGAACGCAACTTTTGGCGCACGGGGCAAATTTTGGAGCGGATACTGGTGATGAAACCGGCGTCCTCTATGCGCTTAAAGGTTTATGGGGCGGATATTACGGAACATTCGGTATTAAACCATATTATGACGTGATAAATCTCTACAACAATATTGAGAATCGTGATATTTGGGAATATGAACTCAATTTGTCTGATGCGGAGTTGGAACTTTTTACCGCGCATATGTGGGAAATGCAGCGGGCCAAAATCAGATATTATTTTTTGTCACGCAACTGTTCGTATGTCTTATTGCTGATGCTTGATGCCGTAAGGCCGGAATTGCGGATTAGTCAGAAATTTGAAGGCTATACCGTTCCGTTAGCAACGCTTAAAGCTGTTGATGAAGTTCCAGGATTGGTTAAAAACTCTAATTATCGTCCATCACGTCAATCTAAATTGAAATATCGTGCCGAGCAGATGAACTCTCGGCAGTATGGTACGTTTATTGAGATTATTCATGATAACAAAATTGATTTATCTTCTCTTAATGAGGAAGAGCAAGCGGATGTTTTGGAAACAGCATATCAATATGTTCAGTATAAATATGTGGACGGTGATTTGGAATTGGCCGATTATCGCAAAAAAAGTTTGAAGCTCCTTATGGCGCGGAGTAAAATTGTTAATCAACGGCAATATTTTGATGAGCTGAAGGAGGGAGAAAATCCGGTTGAAGCGCACAAAGCTAAGCAAGTTGGGGCGATTTTTGGGTATAGAAACGGTGATGGGTTTCAGGAAATTGGTTTCAAACCAGTTTATACCTCTTTGCTAGATGATAGTTATGGATTGTTGAAAGGGGCGGAAATCAATTTGTTGGAAGGAAAAATCCGCCACTATGATTCTCGGAATAAATGGGAAATAAGTGAGTTTAATCTTTTGAGCATTAAATCGCTGGCCGGAGCGGATGCCATGTTTGCGCCGTTGTCGTATGATATTAAGTTTGGTTATCGGGAATTGTTTGATGCTAAGACCGGCGATGACAGAGGGGCGGTTGTGTTAGAAACAGGTGTGGGGCAAAGTTATGCATTAACGAAAAATACCTTGTTATATGCGATGAGTGTGCCGAACGTGGCATATGGTGGCGGTTTGCGTGATAATGGCTATTTAGGTATCGGATTTAAGGGTGGTGTTTATTATAATTTTGATAAAATACGTCTTAACCTGAATGCTATGCAGAATTTTACAACAAGCGATACGGCGCGTGGGCAGACTTATCAGGTTGAGGGGGCTTATGGTTTAACACGCGATGTGATGCTTTATGCCGGATATAAAATGTTTAATTCCAAATATCATGATGATGAAGAATTTAGCCTTGGCGTGAAGATTAATTTTTAAAGTTTACTCTTTTTTAATCAGATTTTATTAATGTTTTAATTAGCAGATTTTATCTGTCAGCACCAGAGGTGGTGCGGGCTTTCATCGGCTCTTTATCTAGTTCGGTGTTAGGGTATAACATCGTTATATTGCATCTGTAATTTACGGATTCAATAGATATATCCCCGACTGTCAAAGGTCGGGGAGCTTTTAGCGTATGTTCAGAAGTTTTTTGACTTTAAAGGTTAAAGGAATCATTTAACTAGATATGATTGATGAACTCTCCGACCGCCTTAATCAGGTGGTTTTTTTGTTGTAGCTATTTGTTAAGGGAGTTGTATCATGAAAAAAGTTTTGTTTTTGTGTTTGCTTTTATGTGGGTGCTATAGTCCGCTCTATATAAATGATCCGTATAGTCCGACAAATCCAAATGATGTTGTTTTGAAATTGCGTGAAGATATGGGGTCTTTTGATAAAGATTTAGATTACAATTTATCTTGTCCCGCGGCAAAACAGATTGCGCTTACAAGAGATTCAAGTTTTTGGCCTCTGTTTTTTGTGGATGATCAAAGTGTGTTGTATGATGTTAAAAAACAGGCGGCATCGCTGGGAGGTGATACAGTTTCTGTATATGATTTATCTCATATGTGGTTTTTGTTGTTTGGAATTACAGAAACGAAATCAATTGTTTATAAATGTAATACAGGGCGTCAAATGAATAGAGCAACAAATGCTCGCCGAGGGTATAGATATTCGTACTAATCTAAATCGGTTATTTGTTTTTAAACTTGCTTTTTTTATTTGTGATTGGTATAAAAAATTAAGAGGCGGTCTAAAGTGGGAGCAACCGCCTCTTAATCCTTTTTATTGAAACTATTTGTGTTCATCAGGGTCTTTTAATATATAACCTCTGCCCCAAACGGTTTCAATATAGTTCTTGCCGCCGGATGCTTTTTCCAGCTTTTTACGCAACTTACAGATAAATACGTCAATAATCTTTAATTCAGGTTCATCAATGCCACCATATAAGTGGTTTAAGAATTGTTCTTTGTTTAGTGTTGAACCTTTACGTAATGAGAGCAATTCCATAATGCCGTATTCTTTTCCGGTTAGGTGTAAGTCTTTGCCGGCAACACTTACGGTTTGTGTGTCTAGGTTTACTTCAACAAGTCCGGTTTGGATGATGGAGTTTGAGTGGCCTTTAGAACGACGAACAATTGCTTGTATACGTGCTAATAATTCATTTTTATCAAACGGTTTAGTCAAATAATCGTCTGCACCATAGCCAAGGCCTTTTACTTTTTTATCCGGCTCATATAAACCTGATAAAATTAATACCGGAGTGTTAATTTTGGCGTTGCGGAGGCTCTTTAGTACTTCGTAACCGTTCATGCCCGGTAAATTTAAGTCTAAGATGATAATGTCGTAGTCATATAATTTGCCACAGTCTAAACCATCTTCTCCGTCATCTGTTGTGTCTACGACCATGCCTTCTTTTTTGAGGATTGTTTCAACGCTTTGGGAAACTGCATAGTCGTCTTCTATTAGTAAAACTCTCATTTTTCCTCTCCGTTTTGTTTATTGTTTGATTTCATCATAATACATAAATTTTATTTGTGAATCTTTGTTTATACCCTGTTAATAATTATTAACAAAACTAAAACACCTATTTAAAATAAATATTTAGGTGATATTATAAAAGGGATAGTTTTGCTTTTTGGAGGAAAATATGTTTGAATTGATGAAATTGCCTTTTAAAGATAATGCATTAGCACCGGTTGTTTCGGCGGAAACGATTGGGTTTCACTATGCAAAACATCATCAGGCTTATGTAGATAAGGTTAATGAATTGATTGCCGGAACCGAATTTCAGGATATGTCTTTGGAGGAAATTATTGAAAGGACTTATGATAAACCTGAATATCAGGCACTGTATAATAATGCCGGACAAGTGTTTAACCATAATTTTTATTGGAATTCTATCGGTTTTGGAGAACGAATTGACGCAGATTTGGATGCTAAAATTAAAGAGCATTTTGAAACAAGAGAAGCTCTTCGTCAGAAAATTATTGATGAAGCTGTTAAACTCTTTGGCAGCGGTTGGGTTTGGTTGGTTGAAGGCGTGGGCGGAAAACTCTCTGTTTTGGCAACGAGAAACGGTGATACACCTCTGGTTTTAGGGTTTAAACCTCTCTTAAACGTGGATGTGTGGGAACACGCTTATTATCTTGATTATCAAAATCGTCGGAAAGATTATGTAGAGGCTTTTGTTACTCAGTTGCTTAAAATTTAAGTTATGCTCGGGGCTCTTATAGGTGAAATATTTGCTTGAAAAACAATTTATTATGACCTATAAGAGCTTTTATGTTGTGATTTTTGGAGATTGATGATGAAAAAAACAGGTCTTGTTTTATTGCTGTTTTTGTTGGCGGCGTGTTCTTCGGCTAAAGTTGAATATCCTTATGGCCTGACAGAGCAGGAGTGGAATTCGCTTTCTATTCGTGATCAGACGAGATTAAGACGTGATTTTTATTTTTATGAAAAGGGTGCAACCGCTTATGTTAATCCGCATTTGGAGGTGGAAGGGAAGAACAGTGTTGTTCCGAATGCTTATCAATCTCAGGGTAATCATCGGGAAAATACAGACTATTCATATTAAATGGATAAGCGTTTTTTGAGTTGATTGTATGGCAAGGTTTGAGATTAAGAGCCTTGCTTTTTTATTTGTCTCGTAAAAATCAATAATTGGTTATAATTTTGTGAAAATATACTCTTTGTTAAGAAACATTATTTTAGAATCGCTTAAAAGCAATTGTTTTTTTATGGTCTATGAGATGAAATTTGGCGCCTCTTTTTATTCGTTTGCGGTTGTCTTAACTGCACTTTTTGTGTCCGATAGCGCGTATGCTGTCGGTGGGCGCTTGTCTCCGCGCGATTTTAATAAAATGTATTATTTGGCCTCTCAGGGTAAGGTCGGAATCTTAAGAGAAGCGGTTAATCGCGGACTTAATATTGATGCCGTTAACCCTAATGGGGATACAGGGCTTTGTATTGCAATTAAACGTAAAGACCATATAGCTTATAATACCTTTCGGATGAGTGGCGCTAACCCACGTCATGGGTGCACGTATGAAATCATGCGAGAATATCGGGAATTTTTGCAAGAAGGAAAAGCCGCAAGAACCGATAAAATTGTGGGAAATGAGGAATCTTTATACTATAATGAAGAGGAAAGCAGCTGGTGGCCATGGATTTTAGGCGGTGCTGCTCTGGCGGGCGGTATATTAGCTTTTAGTGGCGGTGGCGGCGGTAGTGATTATGTTGCACCGGATGATACGATTGCTCCAATTGTTCCAAATGATGGTTTGGCAACTAAGATTACAAACTATAAGCAGCTGATTAACACGGGCGGGTTGGAAAATAATATCGGAAGAATTATTCAAAATTCTAACGCATCTTCTTATTTGGATAAAATTCAGTTGTTGCCAAATGTCTTGTCTAATTCCGATTATTTGCTTTCCTATGTTTCAGTTACAGATGGGGCGTATTTTAATAATCTGTTTGGAGGTTCCTTAGAGCTTAGCGATGCAACTGTGGGCGCTTCTGTATATGGTGAGGGTTCTAAGGCTCTTAATAATGGTTATATAAAAATTGATGCAACGAATGGTGCGATTGGTTTGGTTGCCAGCAACAGCGGACAGGTTATTAATGCACCGGAAGGCGATAGCGATGGCGTTAACGGAAAAATTGATATTTCTTTTAAGGGAAATAGCGATAATCATGCAGTTATCGGAATGTATGGTGACACAGGTGCAAAAATTATAAACTATGGAGATATTACTGGGACAACTGTGGTGGATAATACCGGTTCTTCACAGACGGATGAGGATACGCAAACGGATACCGGTAGTGGAAGCTCAGAGGTAACTAATCCTGATAGTACAGAGGAAACAGAAGGCGAAGTAGAAGAGGAGCCTTTAGAAAATAATTCCGGAACGTTGCTTGGTATGGTCTTGTTTGACTTATATACCGGTACAAACTTAAGCGGAAGTACTGTTACGGCGGATAATTACGGCAATATTGAGCTTAGTGCTGGTTATAATAGTGCAACGGATGTGGCTGTTAGTCTGATCGGTATGGGAAGTTATATTGATGATAAGTTTTTGGATGGAAATAACAATCCTGCTTTAGCTGAAAAAATGGCGCTTAATAACTATGGTAATATTAAACTATCTTATCAGGGAAGTTATCAGTTAGCCGATGAAGCCTTAAAACTTGGGAAAGGTGGTTTAATCGGAATGCGAGCCGATGCATCAACGGAAGCCTTAAATCAAGGGAATATTACAGTTGATTTAACCTCTACAACTATGAGTGCAGGAACAGATGTGGCGGCCGGTATGTTGTCTGTGCATGGAGCAGAGTTGACCAATGGTAATGCTGATGATGCTTATAATGGTCTTGGCTCTAATACGGGTGGTACTATTCGGATTATTAACGAGGCTAATTCCGGCGGTGTTTCATATGGAATGTTGGCAGCAAAAGGTGAAGGTTCGCAAACGAGAGTGTATGATTGGAAAGCTCCAATACTTTCTAACTATGGTCTGATTGATATGCAAACCAGTAACGGCTATGGTATGGCTTCTTTTGCAGGGGGCGATGTTATTAACTATGGTGTTATCAATTTGGGGGTAGAAAATGGTCAGTCTCGCTATAATAATAACTATGGTTTATATGCGGCCGGTGAAGATAAAACTGATGAGGGTTTACTGAGAAATGAAGGTATTATTAACGTTTATTCCGAACAGTCTACAGCTATTTATAATGCTTTTGCCGGTTCGGTTGAAATGGTTAATGACGGAAGTATTTATATTTCTAATAAAGCGACGAATTCAACAGTTTTTGGCGGAAACTTTTCGTCTGCCTATAATAACGGCTCTATTGTTTATAAAGTTGGAAATAGCGACAGTTTCTCTAAGCCAGATGGTACTCGTGATACTGTTGGACTTAATGTTGATGCAGGGGTTGTGGCTGCAGGTGTCGTAGTTTCTGGTGATGATACTTCTACAAAACAACTGTTTACAAATGATGGCAGTCTTAAAGTTGGTGATCAATTTGATAAAAATGTAGATTATGGTGGTACTTATGGTACGGCCGGTGTTCAAGTTTCTAAACAAGGCGCGGCTGTTAATAATCAAAATATTACACTTGAAATGTTTGATAGAGATTTTTCTCAGTTTAATGTCGGGATGTGGTTGGATTCTACGACAACGGCCGAGGCTTATGCCAATAACTATGGTAATATTGTCGTTAATGCAACTAACTCTATCGGTATGAGAAATGATTCAGCAGATGGAGCGGCTGCAACGAATTTTGGCAGTATTTATGTTAATGGTTTGTATGGTTATGGTATGGCTGTGACAAATGCAGGTGGTGTTTTGTTTAATGGGAGATATGATTCTCCGGCTGACAGCGTTAACTCTATTTATGTAACTGGAGAAAATTCTACGGCGATATTTCTTAGGAGTGGTACAGCTTATAACTATGGTACGATTTATCTGCAAGCGAATGGTGCTACAGGATTTTTTATGGATGATCCTTCGGCACATATAGAAATTATGGGGAATATTTATCACGATCCTCAGTATAGCGGTATTACATATTTTTGGGTTAATAACGGCGCAAATTATGAGTTAAATTATCCGGATGGATTGGAGGTGGAAGGCTTTACTGTTGGAAAGGCAACGAAAGGAGGTATCCTCTCTTTGTCCGGAGATTCTACGGTTTATGCTAAAGGGGAAAATGCTTATCTGATGGTGGGAACAAATTCCGGTTCACAGGTGACTAACTATGGTACTGTATATTCAACGGCTGGAGCTAATCCTATTGTTGTATCTGACAATGCAACAGCTGTAAATTCAGGTGCAATATATGTTCAAAATGGCGATGGTACCGGCTTAAAAGGATTTGGAGAAGGAACAATCATTCAGAATAGTAACACGGGAAATATTGTTGTTGATAGTGGTACCGGTATGTATGCCAGTCAATATTCTACGGCTAATAATTATGGAAATATTACAGTTACTTCTGGTAATGGAATGTATCTGACAGATACACGCGATGGGACAAGCACGACAGGTGCTAATTCCGGTATAATTTCTGTTACGGGACCTGGTAGTGCTGGTGTTAAAATTGTTAATGGGGCTTCTTTTAGTAATTCTGGAACGATTAACGTTTCTTGTCCGGATTGCGAACCGGGAACGGAATATGCTTACGGAATTTATAGCTCTTCTGAGATAAATAGTATTACACAATCAGGGGAAATTTCTGTTGGAAACAATAGTATTGGTATGTTAAACGGAGAAAATACCGGTACCATTAAAGTTTCTGGTAGCAATGCTTATGGGATGGAAAATGGTCAAAATTCAGGAACAATTACTCTCTATAGTGCTGAAAGCTATGGTATGAAAGGTGGTACTAATAACAGCGTTATTGAGGGTGCCTCAGGTGTTGGTGGTGTCGGAATTACAAATAGCGGTAGTATTACTATTACTAGCGGTACAGGTATTTATGGTAATGGTACCAATACGGGATCAATTACTATTAACAATGGTGATGGTGCCGTTGTTACGGATGGTGGTATGTTTAGTAATATCGGTGATATTACAGTAGGCAATGGTAATGGGGTTTATATTAAGGATGGTACGGGTAGTAATACGGGAAGTATTACTGTTTCCGGTCAGGGATTTGGAGTTAAAATTGATAGCGGCACTTTTATAAATAATGGTTCTATTACATACAATAGTGGCGCACAAGGACATTGTTCTGAGGGTGGCTCTGTCAGTGGAACAGGGAGCTGTACTGATATAGCGGCGCAAACAACTTCTGCTTCCAGCAATGCAATCTTTATTGGAGAAAATGGTTCATTTGTTAATTCCGGTGTTGTGGATATGATTGGAACTGTGGTTGATTTTGATGATATGAAGGCAGATGAATTCGGTTCTTATATTATTGCTGATGGTGGTTCTTATAAGGCTGATAGCTTTAAGGGAAATGTTGTGGCTGGTAGTGATATTGTTATGGGTGGTTTTGATGATACCTATGTCAATAAAGATTCTTTTGTCGGTAAAAATGAAGGGATTAATGTTACGTCTGGTTCATATATGTTTAATGCCTCCACAACAACAAAAGATGATGTAACGGATGTGGAACTTAATCGTAAAGAATTTGAAGAAATTATTGATGATAAAGAAATTGCTAATTTCTTTGAAACAAATTATGAATTGCAAAATAACGAGAAAGTTTTTGATGCACTTAAAGGGGCGGGCGATAAGAGTACATTTGATGAAACGGTTGAAATTGAAACAGGTAAACAGTTTTATGCTAATTTGCCAAGAGAAAATATGGCTGTTTTGCGCGGATTAAATGAACAAGAACAAAATCGTATCTTAGAAGATGGCTTGAGCGGTTCGTATTTTGGTATGGATTTTTATAGAACGGGTAAAGATGCTCAAAATGGTTTGAGCGGATATGCTGATAATGTTTATAGTCCGTATATCGGCTTTGGTGAAAAATTAAATCATAATTGGCATATCGGTGGAACATTGAGAGCAGCTTATGCTGATGCGGAATATGATGAAGCATCTTCTTCTAGAGATAATAAAATTTTAATGGCGTTTTTGCCAATCTTATATCAAAATGACGGTTTTCAATTTTTGACAATGCCAAGCATCGGTGCCGGTTATGGTACATACAAACGCCATGCTTTATCCGGTACATATGAGGCTGATACGCTAGATTTTTACTATGGGTTATATAACCATGCTGAATATAGTATTGATATGAAAGTTGCTGAATTGGTGGCTGAAGCTGAACTTAATTTGCAAGGAAGCTCTATGAGCAAAGCTGAAGAAGATGATGGCTTTAATCTGGAAGCTAATGATTCTTTATCAATGGAGGCGGGTGTTGGATTAAAACTTCGGAAACGTATTCAGTTGGCTAAAAACCGTTCATTGATGTTGGCAATCGGAACGAAATATTATCACGAATTTTTAGATCCGTATAAAGACTTACGAGTTGGAGCTGAAGGTTCTCCGGTTGATTTTGGTATTGAGGCTTATGATGAAGATAAAAACCGCTTAAAGACAACGGCTGAAGCTATTTATAAAGATGGTGATATTGCGGTTGCTGCGCAAGTTTCTCATAATGCTGAGAAAGAAAGTAGTATAGAAGGCGGGGTTGGTGTACGCTATAATTTCTAAGTTTATAGGTTGTTATATTCCTTTTTTTGTGGTATAATTGATTGTGTGGGAAATTTTGGGAGATGAGATATGTCTAAAACAAGAGAAAATCATGTTGATGAGCATGGTAATTTGATAAAAATTGACGAACATGATAAATATATGGAACAGCCGATGAGCTTTATTGATGAAAATGGAAATCGGCTAAGATTTGATTTGCAGACACAGCAATGGGGAGAGGGTGAGCCTGGAATTAATTCCGGTGGTAAATTTGAAGGTTATACTGTCTATCCTATTAACAATGGGCCGGATGTAGATGTATATGATGATGCGAGTGCCGAGCGTCGGGATAGAGCATATGATAAGATATACAGGGATGCTGAAAATTATTTTAATGCGCATCCCAATGAGCGTCCTAAGGATGGTTATAGTCGCCAAAACTCATATATTACCTCGTATGTTAATATTCAGGCGGGTAAAGAGATGAAACGTAGAATTGCTGAGGGTAAAGCCAGTACTCTTGAAAAGGCATATGTCTATCAGCGTGAACATCCTCATCAAACTTTTAATTTTAGTTGGGAACAATTGATGGGAAAAACGCCACTTGATGCTTCTGAACAGCAGGTTCTTGAAGAAATTAGCCGCGATAAAATGACGGAAATTATGAAACGGCAAGAGGAAGAATATAAGAAGAGTGTTGAACGTGGTACAACCTCTATTAAAAACAGAGTTGCAGAAGCACAAAATCTTCGTTATGATATTCGTTCACAGAATAGAGAAGTTCCTCAGGCTGAAGAGGCTCTTCGTAAACAAAAAGAGCAGGATAAGACCATGAATCTAGATGAGGTTAATGCGGTAATCCACCATGTTGTTCAGGAAAAGAGCAGAGGTAGTCGCTGATAGTGATTTCTCAATAATTAGAAAAGGCTGCTTGTTGTTAGGCAGCCTTTTTTGATGGTTTGTGCTTATTTTTTGCTCAATTCATAAAGTGTAATTGCTGCAGCGGTTGAAACGTTTAGACTCTCAACGTTTGGAGAAATCGGTAACTTGACGGAAGAATCGCAATTTTCTTGAACCAAGCGGCGCATTCCTTTGCCTTCAGAACCCATAACTATCGCAATTTTTCCGTCTTTGTTTATTTTATCAATGGTTGTTTCGGCGTATCCATCCATCCCCATTACCCAGAAACCGTTTTCTTTTAATGTTTCAATGGCACGGCTTAAATTGGTTACACGTGCTATCGGAACAAATTCTATGGTGCCGGCGGCGGCTTTATCCATGGCTCCGGATTCAAGAGGAGAGTTTTTATCTTGTACAATTAAGCCTAAAGCCTCAAAGGCAGCGCACGAACGGATAATGGCGCCAATGTTTTGTGGATCGGTAACTTGGTCTAAAATTAAAATGCAACAGCGGTTTTTGTTTTCAGCCATTTCAATCAAATCCATAACATCATAACTTATCAGACGCGAGCAGTATAGGGCGAAACCTTGGTGAACGGCGTCTTCTGGGAGAAATTTTGCAAAATCTTTTTTATCTATAATTGTGAAAGGAATTGAGGGTGCGGCTTTTTCTATTTCAGATTTGTTTTCTGCAGAAATCAGTAATTTTTGGATTTTCCTTTTGGGGTTCTTAAGGGCACTTAAAACGGCATGGCGACCATAGATTATCAGTTGTTGATTTTTGGGTTCCAGTGCAGAAGTGCTTTGTTTGTGGAATTTTTTCATTTCAGATGACCTTTCGTAAAATCCCGTTTTGTTGTTGTAAGAGGCGTTCTGCTTCTTCTTTGGTACATTGTTTTTTATACATCACGCAAGCTATTTTTACTTTATTGTCTGCTTTTATACGATATTCATCGGCTTTGGCAATAGAAATTTTGCAAATATTTGAGATAATGTGATTGCTGCGGTCAATTAATTTGTTGCAGGTTGGGGTAACGTCAATCATGAAATTTCCATAAGTCTTGCCGATTTTTATCATTGCTGTGGTGGAGAGCATATTTAATATCATCTTTTGTGCGGTGCCGGCTTTCATACGGCTGGAGCCGGTAATGACTTCCGGTCCGACGACGGCAGTTATACAGATGCTGCTGAATTGTTTTAATTTAGCTTCCGGATTACAGGTAATGCCGATGGTTTGTGCACCTCTTTTTTGAGCCTCCGCCAGTACTGTTAATATATAGGTTGGGTTACCACAGGCAGAAATGCCAACGACAACATCGTTTGAGGTGGGGTTAAAAGTGTTTATATCTTTTAGGGCAAAGCGCGGATTGTCCTCGGCGTGTTCGGCCGCGTGACGCAGTGCTTTGTCGCCGCCTGCAATGTAGGCTTGTATGATGTGTTCCGGAAGCGAATATGTCGGTAGTAGCTCGGATGCATCTAAAACACCTAAACGTCCGCTTGTACCGGCGCCGAAATAGGCTATTCTGCCCTTGTGCAAAATGGTTTGTGTGATGAGGTCTGCTGCCTTAATAATCTCCGGTTCTGCTTTGGCAACAGCTGCGGCTACCTTTTTATCTTCTTTGTTGATGCTTTGAATAATCTCTTGGGTTGTCATCAAATCTATGTTGCGCGTGCTGGGATTGCTGCGCTCTGTTAAGATATTTTTTTGCATGGTATCTTCCTATTTTGACTTAATAAATTTAGACTATCAACAAAACTTTAAGATTTAATGAAAAAAAGTGTTGACTTTATCGTAAAAATACGTTCTTATTCCACTTGTCAGGTTAAAAGACCTTGTTCTTTTTCCCTCGCGAAGCGATTTTAGCGGAGGGGTGGCAGAGCGGTCAAATGCAACGGACTGTAAATCCGTCGACTTTCGTCTACGATGGTTCGAATCCATCCC
>CALXWH010000006.1 GCA_944392315.1 uncultured Alphaproteobacteria bacterium
GGGCTTGCCTTAAATACTCGTCCTTTGTATTATATACAGGCATTATAACACTGACTTTAGGCAAGATGTCTCTCCTTACCTATTAGGATCTTTAAGATAGAATCTATAAATATATATTTAAATTTAATTATAATTAGCCTTAAATATGATAAATTTTTAGCTATATTATTTTTATACAAAGTACCCACCAAAACGTGTTGCAACCTTGCTGTTTTATGCAGATTATCCTTATAACGGCTTATTTTATTTATAATATTTTGAATATAACTGCTTTGCATATTCTACCCGAGCCACTTAATAGTTTTGTTTATAAACCTTGTTCTAGTTTTTACATTAAGTAGTGGTATCATAGCAATAATTTTTATATTTTCAAGATAAATGTTTTTTATTTACATTCTTTAGTAAACATGATATTTTTTCGTTTTTTTAGGGATTTAAAAAGTTCTGTTTATGGCAATAGACCTCTTGTGAGGCACTTTGAGAAGACACAGCTGCCTTTTGTGTTTTAACGCAATAAAATCGTGCAATATCAATTTCTTGACTTGTAAACTTCAGCTCAAAGACAAATTATAATCGCTAGGATACCATAACGCTGTATATCTAAACAGAAAATAATCGCAGCTTTTTATCTGCACTTAAAGATTATCTTTATTATCCGGTTGTTGTCCATCATGCGCTTTCCATTGGCACGGTTGTATTTCCATATTTGTAAATGTTGCCGTAAATGATGATTCTTCCGGACTGCAGGCATAAATTCCAAATGAAATCTTATCGGTTGCCTTATGCAAATGGCAAATTCTCATTTGTTTGAAGTTTTTTCCATCCGACGAGTTCTCAATGCAAAAATCATTATTTCTTCGGCTTAAGCGATACCACATGGATTTAATTCCGACTGCAATCTCGGTTGTGGCCCAATCTGAGTATCCGCCATTGGTTACTACACTGCCTAAATGCTGCATTTGCTCATTTTCATATTCTATGGAGGCTTTTAGCCAATTTTCACTATCTAAGTAAACAACTACTCCGCACTGGTCAAAGCGATGTTTGCTCGCAAATTCGGTCTTCACCACAAAAGAAAAAAATTTCTCGTCCGTTTCTTGTTGCAAAACTGGCGCATTATCATTTTGAAAATTGTAATATGTTCTTTGCCATAAATCCGTATGCGGAAGTGTGGTTATTTCTATTTTCTGGTCAGAAATAGTGTATTGTTGCGGTTCTCTTATCCAAAACAGTTTATCGGATACAAATTGCATTTTAGCCTCTTTTCTTTAATAATTTATATGAAGATTACCACATATTCTTTAATTTTATCCTAATTCCAGAGCCGTCTCTCTTTATTCCAAAATTTCCATTTAGCTATAAAATTATCTTGCTGTATCAAAAATATTTGCTAATTTTTTAAATAAATCCTTGACTTAGAGTACACTCTAAAGGTTACGATAAGCTGAAAATTGATTTTTAAGGAGTTGAAAATATGTTCGGATGCGCCGTTACCACTTCTTTCTTAGGAAGTCTTGCCGCTTTATTGCTCTTTTGCAGATATTGCGCGTTTGCTTCTGTCGGTATGGGGTGGAAAATAACTTTCTTTATCTTATTTATGTTGATTGCTTGCTTGCCGATGTTGGCGGAATATAACTTTGAAGAATATTTAGGCAAATATTATGTTGCCTATCGCTATGTGCTTTATTTCCTATTTATCACCATGGTGATATTGTTTAGTTTGACGGTTGTTCGCGATATTATTTGGGGTGTTTTGAGAATCTTTTCTGCCGAATTTAAGCCCCTTGCCTCACCTCATTTAAATGTCATTAACGTTATTACGATTTTTTTGGCTTTTGTTATCGGCGGTTTTTCTCTTTATGACGGCATGAAAGTTCCCGCTACAAAATATATCAATGTTAGCGATCCTAAAATTTTACAAGATAAAAAAATTGTTTTGTTACCGGATTTACATCTGCACCGCGCCTTGATGCCGGCTAAACTTCAGGGAATTGTGGCGCAAACCAATGCGCAAAATCCGGATGTTATTTTGCTTATCGGAGATATGATTGATGATGATATTTCTCGGGTTTCGGAACAATTGAAAATTTTAGAAGGTCTAAAAGCTAAATACGGCGTTTATTTTGTTTCCGGAAACCATGAATTTTATCACGATTTTAACAAAACCTCTCAGGCACTTCAAAACTTAGGTTTTAAACTTTTAGAAAATGACGGCGTGAAGATTGCAGAAGATTTGTATTTGGGAGGTATCCCCGATATTCACTCTCAATCTTTAAGTCATAAAAAGCCGGATTTGGATAAAACTTTTGCAAAGGCTTTGCCTCAGCAATATAAAATTTTAATGTCTCACACACCGGCTAATTTTGAAAAAACGCCTTTTGATTTGGAAGTTTCCGGTCATACACACGGTGGACAAATCTTTCCGTTTGTCTTTTTTATTTATGCGCATGCTCCTTATGTTGCCGGCTGGTATGACTTAAACGAGACGGCTAAACTTTATGTTTCGCGAGGAGCCGGACAATGGGGACCGCAAATGCGCTTTTTGGCACCGGCCGAAATTGCGGTTTTGACGTTGAAAGCAGGAAATTCTGCGGCTGAAAACAAAACTTCAGCTACTTCTGACCACCAAAAACCTAAGGCTAAGGTCTATTTTACCTCTGAATTGACACCGGAAGCTTTGGTCAACATCTACAAAAAAGTTAACCAAGATATCTCGGGTAAAGTCGCGATTAAATGGCACTCCGGCGAACCGCACGGACCGAATATTCTCCCTATCCCTATGGTGAAAATCTTGCAAGAATCTATACCGAACAGTAATTTGGTGGAAACAAATACACTTTATGAAGGGGGACGCCATACGACCGAAAAACACCGTGAAACCTTGAAGATTAACGGTTGGGATTTTTGTAAAGTGGATATCATGGATGAATTCGGAACGGTGATGTTGCCGGTTAAAGGCGGAAAGCACTTTAAGGAAATGTCTATGGGAAAAAGTATTTTAGATTATGATTCCATGGTGGTGCTTACTCATTTTAAGGGACATCCGATGGGTGGTTTCGGCGGTTCTATTAAAAATATCGCCATCGGCAATGCGGACGGCAAAATCGGTAAGGCTATGGTGCATGGGGCTAATAAATTTAGTCTTTGGAACGCAACACAATCTCTGCTTATGGAGAATATGGTTGAATCGGCAAAGGCTACTCTGGATCATTTTGGTCCGAAAATTACCTATATCAATGTGTTAAGAAATATGTCCGTTGATTGCGACTGTATGGGGACGGCCGCCGCTAAAGTTAAAATCCGTGATTTGGGGATTTTGGCCTCTACCGATATCGTGGCCTTGGATCAGGCTTCTATTGATTTATTAATGAAACAGCCTGAAACCGAACTGCATGACATCAAAGAGCGTATTTTAAGCCGTGAAGGATTACATCAACTGGATTATGCCGAACAAATGGGCTTGGGAACTCGCGACTATGTGTTGATTAACCTTGATTCTTCCCCTTCCGGTTATGAGCAAGCTCTTCAAAAAATTAAAAATGACGATGCTTCCGCCGTTTTAGTTAAGGATAATCTTATGGTGGCACAAGGGCACGGAAAAGGCATTAGACCATTGATGGATCTTCATGATAAGTGGCCGGAACTTTTAGAAGATGCTTCCTTAATTGATAAAGTTATCGGAAGAGCGGCGGCTTTTATTGCCATTGATGGAAAAGCGCGGACGGTTTATGGCGAATTGATGAGCCAAGAAGCCTTTGATTTGCTCCAAAAGAATCATATTCCTGCGACCTATGGGAAATTGGTGCCGCAAATCTTAAATCGCCACAAAAATGGACTCTGCCCGATGGAAGAAACCGTTGCGCATACGGATAATCCGAAAAAAGCTGTTGAACTTTTAAAACAAAAGATGGAAACTTTGGGACTATAATTGCATCTTAAAACATACTATATCTATTGAGGAGATGAGTTATGAAAAAACGCATGGTCTTAATTATTGTCCTTCTGTTGGCGGTTTTACTTATTGTTTGGGGAGTTTTGATGATGAAGTCACAAGATGATGCTTTTCAGGTTACAAGTACGGACATTCAGCCGAATGCAATGCTTAGTCCAGCTCAAGTTTATAATGCGCACGGATGCAGCGGACAAAATATTTCTCCTGAATTATCTTGGAGTAATGCTCCAACCGGCACAAAAAGTTTTGCGATTATCTGTCATGATCCGGATGCGCCGCGTGAGCATGGATGGTATCATTGGCTGGTTGTCAATATTCCCTCTCACGTGTCTGAAATTAAAACCGGCGGCAATATCCCTGGCGCCCTCTCTACGGTGACAGATTTTAAGGAAAATGCTTATGGCGGGGCTTGCCCTCCGGTTGGGCATGGGGTTCATCGTTATAATTTTACGGTGTATGCCTTGAATACGGAAAAACTTGATGTTTCGGCGCAAACGGCACCAACCGAAGTGGAAAAAATGGTTAAACAGCACGCTTTGGCTCAAGCAACCTTAACCGGTTTGTATGAGCGCAAATAACTTGTTTCTTTACCTTAAAAAATCCTAAGAGCCTCGTTGTTGGCTCTTTTTTTTATACCTTTATGGTAACTTTTGAGTTCTTTTCCAATTTTTTCGCTATTTACACTTTGTGAAATTTGTGGTATTCTTAGTCAATAGCAGATTTGGAGGAGATATTTTATGGAAGACGATACTAATCAAACAGAAAACGCAGATTTTGACAATTATGCCGTTGATAAAAATAAGATTTTTGCAATTGTTCCGCATTCTCTTGATGAGGAACAATATAAATTAATTGCTCAGGACCGTCAGAAAGATTTGTACTTTTACGCGGATAAAAACAGACTTAAACAATTTTCTTACTCTCATCAAACCATCAATTTAGGTGAAAATGTCCTTTCTACGGTTGAAGATAAAGGGTTTTATTTTTCTTCAACAATATCTCAATTGGAGTCATGTGCCTTTCTCAATCATATTGACTTGAAAATTTCATCGGCGGCTCCGGATACTTATTATATCATGAATGGTTTTTATAATAAAAATGCACCCAAAACAGATATTGATATTGATAACCCTGAAGAATTGGCGCGCATAAAGCATTTGTGCAGCTTGTCTTGGCCGGCTATCAACGGACGAGAAACTGATTTGGCTGAACAATTAAGAGGTAGAGGATTTGTGGTGGAGCATGTGGGGCGCAGCGGTTTTGCTAACAGAAATTCTTTTAAGATAAAAACGAAAGAGGGCGTTCTGGACGACGATGCTTTAGCGGTTATTAATCAAGCTATTTCTGAGGTTAGAGCGGAAAAAGAAAAACGAAAAGAAGATAATTTTGTACGTCAATTTGCTGAAAATTCACCTGATCCCAATAAAACATATGCGGTTGTATCTATTGGCGGTACAGAAGATAATGTTAATGTTCCGCAAGGATATTCTAAAATTGCCGATGTAAGAACTGCTTGTACACAAGATCACCGTCGGGGATTTACGCATACTTATGATGTTTTGTTTGTTCATGATGAAACTATGCTAAAAGATAAAAGACGCCAAATTACTTTATATGTTCCCAAAGATATGATTGGGCTTATTATCGGTAAAGGCGGAAGCAAAATTAAGGAATTTGGCAAAAAATATAATAAATTTTTTAAGGTTGAACAAGATCCTGCTGAAAAGAAACGTGATCAGCTCCGTGAGTTAGACGACAAAATTTCGCATATCATCTATAATGATGAAACGAAAAATCCGATGGAGCAAATCAATGAGATTGTGGGGGCTTCTGGATGGCTTTCATCTCAAGAACGCGAAAATATTATAAATACAGCTACCGAAAAAGTTAAATCTCATCAGGAATATCGCCAAAAACAAGAAGCTGAACGGCGTCAAAATAACCTTTTCAGCTTAAAAATGCGGCTTTATGATTATTTCGGCAAGAATTTGGTTGATCAAAATAATCAACAAATAGATGAAGGTATTGCCAACTATTTACAACAAAATAAAGAGGCTATAGCGGTTACTCCGACTGTTGAGGAGCTTAATAAAATCCGTGATGAATTTCGTGATGCTCGTGATAATGATATTAAACGAAGGGAGGCTCAAAAACAAGAAGAAATACGGCAGATGAATGATGCTGTACGGCGTTTTCTTGACAACGCCGAGCAAGACGGCAAAAAGGTGGAAGCTCCGGCTGTTGAGCAATATATTAAAGAAAATTTTGCCGATAGCGCTTATATACAAACTGTGCTTGAAGCTGGGCAAAAAGAAATTCAACATCGGGAGGAACAACGAATTATTAAAGAAAAAGCGGCTAAGAATTTTGATAAAGTCGTTAATGAAGAATTTGAGAGATTTTTCCATGATCCGCTTCGCTCAGGCTCGCACGGGGCTTATTTCTTCTCCTCTGTTGGTAAAAACAGACGTATAAACGGTTATTACAGTATTGCGTATGCTACCGGTAAACGCTTGAATTTGATACATGGCTCTTTTGATGAAGTTTCTGACTATTCACATCCTGAACATAAGGATTTTATGGAGCTGTTTAGCAAGGTTCGTACGTTTGAGGAAAATCGTCAAGCTACTCATGAACATGACGACGATAATGAGTATGTTGACGTTAATGATTATATTGTTAACCCGTCTTCATCTTACTATTCTGCCTATAATGAGGCAGAGCCGGAGGATAACCCGGTTGAATTAACACCTGAAGAAAAAGAAGCGCGTAAGCAGCAACTTAAATCTGCTAAAGCCGCAGCTAAAAAGGATATGACGGCAAAAGGACAAAAATCTAAGCAAGCTACAACGCTAAAAGGTGGTCTGGCCGGATTGGCGGCTTTGCTTTCTTCTGAACGCGAATAATTTTAATTGTTGTTTGTCACGCCAAAGGGCTTTGGGAAATATCCCGAAGCCTTTTTTTATACTCACATCATCCTTGTCTGCTCTGTATTTTTTTCTGACTAACTCTTAATTTTGCTTGTATTTCGTGTTGTGGTGTATAATATCGTTTTCATATGGATTTAATTATGTTGCTATAAAGGAACTTTTTATGAAAAAAATAGCTGTCGTTGGTACCGGTATTTGGGGAACTGCTTTGGCTTTAACTGCGGCCAGAGCTGGTAATCAGGTTCTTTGCTGGGCAAGAGAGCCTGAAGTTGTGGAAGCCATCAATCAATCTCATGTCAATAAGGTGTTTTTGCCGGATATTCCTCTGCCGGATGCTATTCGGGCAACAAACAATATTGCTGACGTTTTTGATTTTGCTGATGTTGTTTTGCTTACGGCTTCCGCACAATGGACGCGGACTACCCTTAAATTGATGAAGCCGTTTGTTAAACCTTCCACAATTATCGTTCTTTGCGCTAAAGGAATTGAAGTTGATACGGGCAAAATGCTTTCAGAAATTGTTGATGAGGAAATTCCCGGTGCTACGATTGCTATTCTCTCCGGTCCGGGGTTTGCTATTGATGTGGCGCAACGCAAATTGGCTTCCGTTACGATTGCTTGCGCTAAAGACGGTGTTGCTTTACAACTTGCTAATATGCTTGGCACCCCCTATTTCCGCCCTTATACCACAACGGATATGATTTCTCCGCAAGTTGGCGGCAGCGTCAAGAATGTGATTGCTATTGCTTCCGGTGTTGTGGAAGGTGCGGCTTTGGGTGATGGCGCCAGAGCTGCCTTGATTACACGCGGTTTCCATGAAATGGCGCGCTTTGCCGATGCTTTAGGCGGTTCTCTTACGACGATGATGGGGATGAGCGGCTTGGGGGATTTGGTTTTAACGGCCAGCTGTTCTCAATCACGTAACTTTAGTTTTGGCTATGAAATCGGTGTTCAGGGGCATGCTAAAAAGTTAATTGAAGAAAATAGACGTACCGTGGAAGGAATTTATACAGCTAAGGCGGTTATGCAACGCGCAAGAGAGCTTAATATTGAAATGCCTATCTGCGAAATGGTTAATCGGGTGCTCTTTAACGATATGGCTCTTAAAGATGCTATGGCCGAGCTGATGTCTAGACCTTATCGTGAGGAAGGTTTTTAAGTTTTTAGTCTTTTTTAGAGCTCCGTTTGATTTTGGCGGAGCTCTTTTTGTTGCTCTTTTATAGCTCTATGGTCATGCCATCATAGGCTAATTCCACATTTTGAGGTAGAGATGTTTGCATTGCATTATAATCTATACGGCAGGATAAATGCGTTAAAATAACTCTTAAAGGACAAATTTTCTCTATCACCTTTTTTACATTTTCTAAATCGCTATGTCCGTTCTTTTCCGGATATAGGCCATTGTTACATTCTATTATCAGCAACTTTATGCCCTTTAACATATTAAGTCCCTGCTGGGGTATTGTTTCCCAATCGGTTACATAAGCAAAATCTTGATAACGAAAAGCCGAACAATGAAACTGATGATGCGGAACCTGAAAAGTTTGAAATTCAATCCCCTGACTGGTAAATGTTCCTAAATCCGGCAGTCTGCACCATTTTAATCCTGCACTTTCATGTTCTCTTCCATTAAACATAAAACCATAAGTTTGGCGTAATTCTTTTTCTGTTTCTGCGCTAGACCATATTTCTATGGCATGTCCTTTGCTGGAACTGGCTCGCGATAATTCCGGAACGCTTGCTATATGGTCATAATGTCCATGCGTTAGAAACACCGAATCTATGTCGGTTATATTGTTCTCATTTATCTCAAGACGAAGCTCAGGCCCTGTATCTATCACAAATTTTTTGTTGTCTATTTCTAAATATAAAGAAGCACGGTTACGGATATTCTTGGGATTTTTCGTGTCTAATAAATTCCATTGATTAAAAATCATCGGGCAACCATAAGCCGATCCGGAACCTAAAATTACTATTTTCATTATACTTCCCTTCTTTTTTAATGCACAGTCTGCTTAATAACACCTGCTCTTTTATCAAAAAATGCGCCTTACGGCGCATTCTCTTGCTTAGAAATCAAGCGGATTGCCCCCCATATCTATTCTTAATTGGTGGGTGTCGTAAATTATGGTTTCTTTGCAGATTTGGTTGTTTTCATTAAATTCAAACACATCGCATGCCTCAAAAGTGGTATTTCTTCCGTCTTTTACAGCCCAGTGATAGGTAAAATGTTTAATCATAACCGGTTTTCCTTCCGTGCTGATTAAAGTGTTATGCGGTTTTTGCCATGATTTTTTGACATCTGACAGTACACACATTTTTTCAAAGAACACTCTTGGTTCTAACCACCCCAATAATGGGGAATAAACTTTTACTTCCGGTGTAAATAAATTACATAGTCCTTCTAAATCATATTCCGCAAGAGCTTTCATCTATTTTTGAATAATTTCTTCATAAATCGCTTCTTTACTCATCATTTTCTCCCTTTGTATATTGTTTCCCTTGTATTGGTGATTATATTAAGCAATATTTGAAAATAAAATGGATTTTTTGGGCTATGCTCAAGTTTTTGAAATTTGTTCTTTTGTTTTGGCTGTGCTTTATCCCATATCATTTGGGTTGGGCTGATACAACCTATTCGCAAACTGAGCAGGAAATTAAATTTAGCGAGGCAAACAAAACTCTTGACGCCATCTTAAAAAGGCTCAAAGAGCAAAACATCTCCCATGATGACAGTTATGGTGTTTTACAAGTCTTAAACCAGCTTCAATCACAAATATTATCTCAGCAAAAGAGCGACAATGTTATGTCTCAATCGCTAAAGCAAAAAATAACGGCTCTTGATGAACTTTCTCTCGGAAGCGGTAAAGATTTACCGGAAGTTTCTAAAGAAAGGAAAAATCTCAACGCCGAGCTCTCTCTTTATAAAGAAAAATTAGCTCAAAGCGCTTTTATTCTTACCAAAATTGATGAGGCTAATGCTTTGATTTTTGCTTCGCGCAATCAAGAACTGCTCTCTAATCTGCTCACTAAACAAAGCGCTCTTTTTGAATCGCAACAATTTGTCGCCTCTCTTCATGAATTCCAGCACTTCTTCTCAGAAGTTTTATCTTCTCCTCGTGTTTGGTATGCAAAATTAACGGCTCGTCAAAAAGAACAAATTGCTTATCAAGGATTTAAACTACTAATGCTCATGGGCGTTTTGCTTCTCGTGCTGATTTTTTTGCAAAAAATAATCTTAAGGAGCTATGTTTCTTTCTATACTCATCTTATACGCCCTAACTATCTGCAAAAAATAAAAAATGTCCTCTATATTTTTATAATACGTACTCTGTTGCCTGTCATCTTTTTATATGTTTTAAAAATTGCCATTGAACAACTGCTTTTCCAGAGCTCCTCTCTTTTTGAGGTTTTGGTTGCCAATGCCTTACTATATCTTTGCCATTTTATCCTCATCAAAGTTTTAATCTATGCTGTGATTGCGCCGGATTTTCCGGAATGGTCATTATTTGAAAATCTTGATGATAAATTTGCCAAACGCATTTATCAAACGCTCATGATTGCTTTAGTGCCTATTATGCTTATTGCCTTTTTGCAACGCGTCATTACCCTTTTTCCGATGCAAAACGATATGGTGTATTCTTTTCAGCTCCTAAATAATGCCGTTAAAGCGTTTGTTATTATGTGGGTTGTACTCCGAATCCTTTACCGCGCACAAGAACTTTCTGATGAAGATGCAAATAATGACGATTTTCAACAACTTTCTTTTTCCTCGCAGGCGGCGTTGGCGATTGCCTTGTTTATGGGGCTTAGTTTCGGGTGTTCGTTATTTGGATATCTTCAATTATCTTCGTATTTAATAAATCATTTTATCCTTTCGGTGGCTGTAATTACTCTTATCTATGTCATTAAAAGATTGCTGCTTTTTTTGTACCATTGGTTTGTACATAGACGATTTTGGATTTCTGCCTTTCGCATCCGCCCGAGGACATTACTTAAGAGTGAGATTTGGTTTAATATTCTACTGACGCCGATTATTTATTGTTTGGCGTTACTCTTTCTTTTAGCCTCTTGGGGCATTTCGGTGGATATTCTTTTGGCACGCACAAAAGGCTTTTTAACCGGTTTTCATATCGGCGGTGTTTATGTGTCTATCTCTTCTATTTGCTTGGGAGGATTGGCTTTTGGCATCGGGATGCTGCTTGTAAAATTACTCAAAAACAGTTTGATATCCGGCAATCTTAATAAACTTGATTTAGATGAGGGGATGAAAAGCTCTTTGATTTCGGGAATCGGATTTTTCGGCTTTATCTTTGCGGTTATTTTGGGAATCGCCGTAGCCGGAGGGAGTTTTCGCAGCTTGGCCATTATTGCCGGAGCTATTTCTTTTGGAGCCGGATTTGGCTTGCAAAATATGGTCAGCAATCTCGCTTCCGGATTGACTATTTTGTTTGAACGTCCCATAAAAGTCGGGGATACGGTCGTTATTAACGGTTTTGAGGGAATCGTTTCTAAAATCAGTATGAGAGCTACAACGCTTGAAACTTCTGATAAATCTAATGTTATTATTCCCAATGCTCTTATCATCTCCGGATGTGTGGTTAATAAGACTTATGAAAACAGAATGACGCGCGTGGATATTCGGGTTGGAGTGGACTATAACTGTGATATACAAAAACTTAAGCAGATTTTATTACGAATCGCTCAAGATGATGCGGAAGTTTTGGCTTTTCCGGCCCCTACTCTGGCTTTTCTGGACTTTGGCGACGGGCAACTTAATTTTGTTCTCAGCTGTTTTACTTCTAATATTACTTTAAGTGCGGGAATGGCGTTTCGGCTTCGCGAAAAAATTATTGATACGTTCAGAAAAGAGGGAATTTCTCTCCCATATCCGCAGCGTATTGTTCATCTTGAAAAAAATATTTCTTAATTTTGATAAATTTTATTTAAAACTAACTTGTTGATTTTACTAATCTTTATTTCTTAATTTTCCTTCTTCTCAAAAAAAAATCAAAAAATTATTTTGCCTTAAGCGTTTCTTAAGTTTACAATGCACAATTAGAGTTGTTCTGATAAACAAACTTTATTTACAACTTTTATTTAGGAGAAAAATTATGAATAAAATTTTAGCTGTTTCTGCTCTTGTTTTAACTTTCGCTGTTGCTTCTAATGCTCAAGCTCAAATGAATATGGGTGGTGGTTTCCAAGGACCGACTATCGCTTCTACTACTGTTGCTGATGCTCTTAAGATGAATGATGACACTCCGGTTGTTTTGGTTGGTAACATTCAAAAGAATTTGGGTAATGAAAAATATCAATTTGCTGATAAAACAGGTACAATCGTTGTTGAAATTGATGATGAAGACTGGAGAGGCCAAGTTGTTAAACCGGAAAACACCGTTGAAATCAGAGGTGAAATTGACAAAGAATTGCTCGGCACACCTGAAGTTGACGTTGACTCCATTATCTTGAAATAATCCTCTTGAAAGGATTGGCGATGAGAGTGCTTTTAATTGAAGATGACAGTCTTATCGGGGACGGAATTAAAGTCGGGCTTTCTAAGCTCGGCTTTACCGTAGATTGGTTTGATGATGGGGCTGATGGCAAAGAGGCTTTATTGCAAACGCCTTATGACGCCGTTATCTTAGACCTGGGACTGCCTACCATTGAAGGTTTGGATATCTTGAAAGCATGGCGTAACGCCGGAATTGATACGCCGGTTCTCATTTTGACTGCCAGAGGTGATGTGGATGAGCGCATTAAAGGCTTAAATTCCGGTGCCGATGATTATCTCGGCAAGCCTTTTGCGCTTAGAGAAGTACAAGCACGGCTTAATGCCCTTATTCGGCGGCGTAACGGCGTTACAAAACCGCTTATCCATTTCAAAAATATTACTTTTGCCCCAGATACCAAGACCGTTACACTTAATGGGGAAAAAGTTACTTTAGCCCCACGTGAGGTGGCTTTGTTAGAACTCCTGTTGCTCAATAAGAATAAAGTTTTATCTAAGGAGACGATTGAAAATAAACTTTATTCTTGGGATGATGATGTGGCGAGCAACGCTGTTGAAGTTCATGTCCACCATTTGCGTAAAAAACTTGGCAAAGATATTGTCAAAACCATCAACAAAATCGGATATACTTTGGAGGATTGATATATGCTTAAGGTTGTCCCATATCTTGCTGATTTTTGCAAAAAAATTGATATCAAAAAGCTGAAATTCAGTTTGTGTTTTCGGCTCATGTTCTTTTTTGTGGTGATATCTGCCATTGTGTGGGGAATTGCCGGCTATATTTCTTATAAGGAAACTAGAGAAAGTATTGATGAGTTTTTTGATACCTATCAACTTGCACTCAGCCGTCAGTTAGCGGCGGCAGACTGGAGCGCTGTTTCGCAAAATACGCAAGATGTGACGGATAAACTGATTAAAAATGTTGAAAATGCCGATGACGATGATGATGCTATCGGGTTTGCTATTTTTACGCGTGACGGCAAAATGATTTTTCATGACGATGAAAATGGCAAATATTTTCCGCTCAATACCACCGCTTTCGGTACATTTGTTAATGAACGTTTGGAGCGTGAAGGAGATAAATGGCGGTTGCTTCGTTTATATTCGGCAGACGGACGTTATATTATTACCGTCGGGCAAGAACTGGAGTATCGTGAAGACTTAGCTATGGATATTGTTGAGGAGTTTTTGACTCCGTGGCTCTTTGGCTTTATCTTTTTGTTACTTTCTATTGCCGGACTGACTTATTTTGAATTTAGACCGCTTAAAAAGTTGGCGGCCTCTATCAATAATCGTTCGGCAGATGATTTGGCTCCGGTTAATATGGATAACGCGCCGATTGAAGTGAAACCGCTTATTGGCGCTATGAACCATATGTTTCAGAAAATTACAAATCTGCTTAAACGTGAACGCAGCTTTATTTCTGATTCTGCTCATGAACTCCGCACACCTTTGACCGCGCTTAAAATACAACTTGAAATTGCGCAAATGGCCGATGACGATGCAGCCATGCGTCAGCAGGCTTTGGATAAACTGCAAAAGGGTATTGAGCGTGCCGAACGTTTGGTTGAGCAACTCTTGGCGCTTTCTCGTTTGGAAGCGGACAACGGGCACTATGATAATGTTGAGATATTGAACTGGAATGAAATCTGCTCGCACTTGATTGATGAATATAGATTGATGGTCAAAAATAAGACCATTATCCTTGAAGCTGATGATAAAGCTCAGCCGCCCTTTAGCACCGGAAACCATATTTTGACGGCTTTGCTTATTCGCAATCTTTTGGATAATGCCGTTAAATATAGTCCTGAAAACGCACGTATCACTCTTAAAATTGCTGATGGGAAATTTACGGTCACCAATTCCGATACCGTAGTTAATGAAAATATTTTACAAAGACTGACTGAGCGTTTCTTCCGTCCGGCCGGGCAAAAAGAAACCGGCAGCGGATTGGGGTTGGCTATTACGGAAAGGATTGCCGAACTCTACCATTGTCAATTAGTGTTTGCCAACACGGATGAAGGCTTTGCCGTTACCATTCAGGCAAAAGAGGAAATTTAATATTTAAGGGCTATGCCGGTAATGATGGCGTAGCCTTTATTATTGTTATTGCTTGCTCGTGCATAACCTTTTGAATTGCGATAGGCATTTACCCAATACAATTCTACATATTTATTTAGCTGATACTTATTGGACTGTACCCATATATCATCCCGATGACGCGTATTTTCTGCTTCCGTATGCAAATACGCTAAATTGCTCTCAAACTTTCCAAAATCGTAGCCGATACTGAAATCCCACGCATGACCTTCTCTATAATTATCAAAATATGCCGGCAGATGCTCGTTTTGAGCTGTTGTTGATATCGGATTTTTATGACTGTCTATCCACGATTTTTTATAGCCACCGGATATCTTTAAGCCTTTATAAATCCAACGCATGCCGCCGGACCATACGTTATCGGTGCGATTATACAGCCCATAGCCTGTTGACGTGTATAATTCTCCATACGGCAAATTCCAATGATTTTGCATAGAGGCGGTATATCCGTCTTGTGTTGTTTCATAATTGGTATAACGGCTCGTCATACCGCGTCTGGAGGCGTTATCCGGCGTATAACTGAAACCTAATATGGTATTGCCCATTTCCGGCGTAAAGTAACTTAACTTGAAAGCACGTCCATCATCTAAAATGGTTGTTGATTTGGGTGTGGCAAATTTTGTTTTTTTCTGGCCGTTGGACCAGTTTGCGCTGCTTAAAAAGTATGAAATATTACTATCTTGTATGCCAACCCAGGTGATGTCTTGTGCACCAACGTGCATAATTCTTGCGGCATTATAAGTATAACCTACCGTCAACTGCCCTTTTTTTTCATCAAAAACGTGTGCGTAGGGGTAAAACCGCCAATCCCCTTGCTCATAGTCCTTATCATGTTGACGCATGACGATGGTATAATCTGCATTTAACCCTATTTTTGTTTGTTGTGAGAACGGATAGTATCCGCTTATTTTGCCATCTGCCCGAAAAACGAGGCGATTGGCCATATTATCCAAATTATTATCTTCTTTTGTTTCCATTACACCGTAGTATATGCCGGCAATGCCTGACTGTGACAGAGTCCAATCTTTTGCTTCTGAAACTTCTGCCGCAATCGTCATCAGCCCTAGCGGTATTAATATTCTTTTCATTAGTCCTCTCTTGTGTTTAGTATATTGTACAGAATACTTTATTTTTTGCAATCTGTTTTTATGGCTTGACTTTTTTATCTTTTCCTGTATCTTATAATTGTTCTTGGTGCTTGCAGGGCTTATAAGCACGGAACTTTGGTAAACTGAGCCGGTTTAATGAGATTTGATTTGAGTACTCTTTATGAGTTTCATTGGCGGCTCCTGATAAGGAGTTTTTTTTATGACTGAATATAAATACAAACATGGTTTGAGCATTATGCGGGCGCAACCTTTTCATATCGGTCATCAAAAATTGATTGATAAGATGCTTAAGGAATGCGAACATGTTACTATTGTTCTCGGTTCTATCCAAGAACAGGGAACAGCCAGAAATCCTCTTAACTATACCACACGCAAAAAGATGATTCAAAATATCTATCGGGCAAAACCTGAATATGACAGGTTGAAAATCGTTGGTATTTTTGATATTAACAATCCGGCAGAATGGGGCGAATATGTCCTTGATTTTATTCAAGAGAGCTTCCCTAACCTCCCGAAACCCGATGTTTATTATGCGGGGTCTTCTTATGATGCGCATTGGTTTAGAGAGTGTTTTCAAAATATTGAATTGGTTGATCGTACGGATCCTAGTTTTCCGTTTGTTACCGGTACGATGATACGCGATATGATTAAATTTGGCGATGGACGATGGAAAAACTTTGTCGCTCCCGAAAATCACCATATCATTGAAGAATACTTTAACAAGAAAAAAGGTATTATTTAATTTTTTTAGCCTATCATCTGCGTCTTCTGAAGGGCTTATAGAAGACAGATGGTTTAACCCAAATAAGCCTGAAGGGATTTTTTCTTATGAATAACCGTATTTTAATGCGAATTGATTTTCAAAACGATTTCGTTCATTCACACGGTGCGCTTACGGTCAATGCACCGGAATTGATTGAGAAACATCAGAAATTTGCCGATAATCTGTTCTTGGATAGTTTTGATAAAATTATTGATACTTATGATACGCATTTTGCCGAAACTTATCCGCATACCATTGAGGCACAAAGCTTTCCTCTGCATTGTGTTTTCGGGTCTTGGGGATGGCAGCAGGCGGCTCCGTTTAAGCCTGAGCTTAATGTGGTTAAGATGTATAAATCAACAACGAATATTTGGAACGAGGTTCGCTCTTATCAAGATTTGGCGCAAGATTGGAGGGATAAAAACGTTTATCTTTGCGGGGTTTTAAGCGATATTTGTGTGCAACAAGCCATGAACGGATTGCTTAAAAAAGGGGCTAATGTTACTGTCATTGAAGATTTATGTTTGGGTAAAGACAAACAAATTAAAGATATTCTGCAAGATGATGTTTATGTTCCTTTTATTAAACAAGGAAAGTTGAAAACGATTACCACCGCGCAGTTCTTTCGTTCTTCCCTTTTAGAAAAGAAAATGCAGCATCGGTTTATCCGTAGCACTTTTGAAAAATAAAAAAGAGCCTGTTTATTCACCTTTTAGGAGCCATGCTCCGCGTCACTTTTAGGAGATTTAATGATGGAAAAGATTTGGAAAAAACTTCAGCAAGGTTTGATTGATTATTGTCAAAAATATAGATTTCAACAAGTTATTTTAGGCCTTTCGGGCGGACTTGATTCAGCTATTACGGCCGTTTTGGCGGCAGATGCTTTGGGCGGGCAAAATGTAACGGCGCTTATGATGAAGACGCGCTATACTTCTGATTTAAGCCTTAATATTGCAAAACGTATAGCCGAACTCAATCATCTTCATTTTCAAGAACTTGATATTGAACCGCTGGTGCAAGAGCATACTAATTTTCTTAAAAATGCGTTTCATGAAAATGTTAATGGACTTACTTTAGAAAACTTGCAAGCACGAATTCGCGGGCAAATTCTCATGGCTTATTCTAACCAACAAGGTGGCTTGGTTTTGGCTTGCGGCAATAAATCTGAAGCTTTAACCGGATATTGCACGCTTTATGGTGATACTTGCGGCGGTTTAATGCCTATCGGGAATTTGTATAAAAGTACGATTTTTGAACTGGCGAAATGGCGTAACAAGCAAAATATTGTCCTTCCCGAAGAGGTTATTTCGCGCGCGCCGTCTGCCGAATTGGCTGAAGGGCAAAAAGATGAAAATACACTTCCGCCTTATGGGGTTTTGGATGCTATACTCAAATTGATGGTAGATGAAAACAAATCTGCGGAAGAAATTTGTCATCAAGGTTTTGATTTGTCTTTGGTTCAACGCGTGCAAAAGTTGGTTTGCAATTCTTCGTTCAAGCGCAAGCAAATGGCTGAAATCTTACCTTTGTAACATTACCCTAACGATTATAAAAAACACCTCCGTTTGGGGAGGTGTTTCTTTTTACTTTAATTCCGCTTTTAATATTCGGAGGGCTTTTAGGCCATTGGGAAAACCGACATAAGGCATACATTGGATTATGGCTGCCGTTATTTCTGCCGGCGTGTTGCCTGCCTTTAGGCTTCCTTTGATGTGGCTTGACAATGTGTCCCAATTACCTGCGGTTACGAGGATACTTATGGTTAAAAGCTCTCTGGTTTTCATATCTAAAACGCCACGAGTGCAGATATCGCCAAAATACACTTCCGTCAACAGGCGTGCGGCCTCTTTGCCCATATCTTCGGGTAATCCGGACAACGCATCTTTGATTTCTGTTCCATATAAAGGTTGCTGTATGGCCAGACCTTTTTCGTGACGATTTTCTTCGGTCACTTTATTTTGGTTCTCTAAAGGCAACTTTATATTATTTTCTATGAAGACTTCATTGATGGTATTCAGCGCATTTAGGGTTTTCGGAAAGCCTATAAACGGTGCGCATTGATAAACTGCCTCACGCAGCTCCAACGGGGTTACGCCGGCATTTAATGCAGCTTGGGCGTGAGCCTTTAACTGGGGCAAGGTCTGTTGCGTACTTAACGACACAACGGTTAGCATTTCTCTGGTTTTTATCGGTAAATCGCCTATGGTAAAGACTTCTCCAAAAATGTATTTTTGTAGAATTTGCATCATCTCCGGATCGGTTCCTATATCGGTTAAGGCCTCGCCTTTAAATAAAATACGATAATTTCTTTTACATATTTCTGTTCTGGTCATATCTTTTTCTCCATTAGTTTGCGCAAATGTTGTCGTGGAAATGGAAAACAATATCATGATACTTAATAGCGCTCTTAAAAATATTTTACTTTGATGCATTCTTTCCTCCGACTTTGTGTTTGATAATCTCTACAATCGTTTTTTCATCTTCTTTGGAAAGTATTCCATACAACGGTACGGCAAATGAGGTAAATTCGCCATTATGCTTTTGCAAAAAGTTATAGTGATACTCTATATTTTCACGTGGGTGCAAAATCAGAACTTTATATTTTTGAAGGCAGCAATGAACTTCTTTTTCTTCAATTCCTGCAATATCTTTCCACTTTAGTTTATTGCTCATATCCAGTTTGATACCTTCATCATCCACAACGACGGCCTGATGTTTGAGGACATATTTCCATATCCAGCCGAGCCAAGATAATATGCATAAACCTATTAAAATTTGTGTTTGTATCCAATAGAGCAGGTATACACACTTAATGCTCCAATAACCTAACGTTATGGTCAGAGCTAAATTTAAAATCAACCAAGCATTTATCTTGTTGAATTTGTAGTAAAAAATTTGTTTTTCTATCATCGTTTCTCTCCCTTTTTATCGATTCTTGTTTTAGTGTAACTCTTAGAGTTTGCTCTAAGTCAAGTAATTTCTTTTGATTTCTTGGCTTGATTATTTTTGTTTCTCTGTTATTTTGATTTTACGGCAACGAAAGGCTTGATGATGCTCTATTCTTCTACATATATTTCACCGCTGGGAAGGCTTTTTTTAGAAAGCGACGGGCAGGTTTTGACTGGTCTTAAAAACGGCTTTGCTCAACAACAAATTAAGCATACGAACGTTTCGGCTTCTGACGATCAAAACCTCTTTTGCATCCAAAAAACCAAAGAGTGGCTAGATATTTATTTTTCAGGAAAAAATCCTTCCTTTGTTCCACCGCTTGCTTTATCCGGTACGGATTTTCAAAAGGAGGTTTGGAAGTTACTCTTGCAAATTCCTTATGGTAAACTCGTTACTTATGGTGAACTTGCAAGCCAAATTGCGCAAGAACGCGGCTTAAAATCTATGTCTGCTCAAGCGGTCGGCGGCGCTGTGGGGGCAAACCCTATTGCCATTATTGTTCCCTGTCATCGGGTTATCGGAAAAAACAATAATCTCGTTGGGTATGCCGGTGGTTTAAGTTTTAAATCTAAGCTATTGCAATTAGAGAAAATTCCTGTTTCCTCGCTTATTATGCCGCAAAAGAGCCGTTTTTTAGACATGACTTGTGATGCCTTTGATAACACGTTATAAATTTTTGTTATACGCTAAAAGAGCTATTGACATCTGCAAATCCTTATTATATGCTATAGGGTATGTTTAATGTATTTGAGGTAGTTCAAAAATAATCACATGAGTCCCGTTTATGGCTATGTCTTTAATTTATTTTTAGTTTTAGTTTTAGTTTTTTGTAATGCTTTTTTCGTTGTTTCTGAATTTGCTATTGTTAAAATTCGTCGCACAAAGCTTGAAGAGTTGTCTCACGCCGGTAATAAATCGGCTAAAATAGCGCTCAAAATCAATGAGCATATGAATACTTATTTAAGTGCTATTCAGCTTGGGATTACGTTGGCTTCATTGGGCTTAGGTTGGCTTGGTGAACCGGCCGTTTCCCGCTTATTAGAAGATTTATTCTCGGGATTTTTTGCCGATAATAAAATTTTGTTGCACTCGTTGAGCTTTGGTATCGCCTTTACGTTTATTACCCTTTTACACGTTGTGTTTGGTGAATTGGTGCCAAAGTCTATGGCCATTCAGGATACAGAACGCTATGCCATGATTATTGCACGGCCTCTTTATACGTTTAATAAAATTTTTGCACCGTTTATTTGGGTGTTTGACCATGTTACGATGTGGATTTTGAAATTGATGGGTGTTAAGCAAACAGATGAAAATGAAGATGCTCACTCTGAAGAAGAAATCAAATTGATTATTGATGCTTCTCAGAAAGGCGGCGTGATTGACGATACGGAAAGTGAGATTATTCAAAATGCTATTTGCTTTTCGGAAATTTCCGCACATGAAATTATGATTCCTCGTCAAGAGATGAAATGCATTTATCAAAACAGCAGCTATAACGAGATTATGGAATTTGTTAAACAACACAAGCATACTCGTTTTCCGCTCTGTAACGGTGATAAAGACCAAATTATCGGGATGATTCATATTCGTGATTTGTTAGAGTGCAAAAACTCTCCGCACAAAGATATTTTAAGCAAGATTGTTCGCAATATTTTGTTTGTACCGGAAAATAAATCAATCTCTGAAATTTTGCATGAGATGATGAAAAAGAGAATCCATTTGGCCGTTGTGGTTGATGAATATGGCGGAACAGCCGGTCTTCTGTCTATGGAAGATATTTTGGAAGAGCTGGTGGGTGATATTCAGGACGAACATGATGAAATTACCGATACACCGGTTAAAAAAATTAATGAAAAAGTTTGCGAATTTGACGGATTGTATTTGGTAGAAGATGCGTATGAGTGCTTAGGTTTGCCATATTGCGAACATGAAGAAAGCACCATGGGCGGATATGTGTTTAACCTCTTGGGGCGTGAACCTGTTGTCGGTGACAAAGCTGAAGATGATTATTGCATCTATGAAGTTCTGGAAGTTGACAATATGCGTATTGCTCGGGTTAAGACCACCGTCAAAGAGCAATGCCAAATGATTAGCGCCGAGTAGTATTTTTACAATAATAAGTTATTTGGAGGGGCAATGGTTTCTTATAAGCAATTAACTTTTTTGGTTTTAGCTTTGACCGTTGTCTCTTTTTTTGATGCGAAAGCGGTTGACAAAGTTAAAACCCGTCAAAAATATGGTGCGGAACTTTCTGCTACCGGTGAGATTTATGCCAAAATTGTCGCTCCGGTTGCGGCGACATCTTCCAATGATTTACGGTTCGGGACGATTGTGACAAATAATGCCGGAGATGTTACCGTTGATGAAGAAGGAAACCGAACAACCACCGGTCCGGGGTTGGCAACAAGGAACTCTTGAAAGCGATGAAACGTCTTTTAATAATGTTACGGCCAGACTTTCTAAGCAGTTAATGAATAGCTTGAATTTGACTTTAGAAGATAGTTATTACGACTATAACAGCTCTCGCGGTGCTTATAATACCGTACGCTTCGGCGCTTATAAATGGTGGGGAGATTTTTCTTCTGAAACTTGGTTGACGTATGAAACCTCTCCTCAATCCCGCTTTACGGAATTTTCCACACGTCTTGATTGGCGGACCGGACGAAATACCTATCTTTCCGGAAAATATACTCGCAACTTAATTGAAGATATGGATTATCTCTCTTTTTCGGGGGGACAAATCTTTCCTTTCGGCGGATTAACGGCAACCCTTGAATTTGATCGCGACTTTAATATTAGTTCTTACCTGACTTATAATATCAGCTTTGCTAAGGCGCCGAATTCTATGGATGTAATTACTTCGGCTAACTCAAAACTCAGTAATACCGGTACGATGTATGTTCAGGCAACCGATGAGTCCGGTCAACCTTTGGAGGGCATTGGCCTTAACGCTAATGGTTTGGAAAAAGAAATTTATACGGATGAAAATGGTGTAGCGGTTTTGACCGATTTGCAAACTTATGAAAAAACGGTGCTTAATGTTGATACGGAAACATTGTTGGATATTGCGCTGCAACCGGTTTATAATGAGAAAAAATTAGTCTTAAGACCGGGGACTATCCGAACTGTTTCTATTCCGTTTACGCACCGGGGAGCGGTTGAAGGTAAAATTGAAAACATTGACGATACGCGTATGTTTGGATATCAAATCATTGCGCTTGATGCGGACAATAAAGAAATCACTTCTACTTTTGCTGATATTGAGGGGTTCTTTATCTTGGATGCGGTTCCTTATGGGACATATAAAATCGTTATCTCTAAAGACGGAAATCAACTGGCTGAATTGCAAGATGTTAAAGTTGATGATGTTTCTATTTATCTTCCTGACGAAATTAAACTTGATCGGAAAGCTCTTGATTTCTTTGCTGAAAAAGATAGTGCGGATGAACTTCAATTTGTGGAAGAACAACATAATCTCGGCTATAATAATGTTGACTACAGAAACAGAGATTTACCTATAGATATTCCGCAAGCGGTTTCTGAACCTCAACCGCATATGCCTAAAATTCAAATTGAAGAAATTGAAAAAGATATTTTTGTGCAGACTGAAGCTCCGGTCTTTCAATCTGTTGCTTCCGTGCAATCTTTTGATAGGTACACAACCGTGCAAGATATTGAAAAAGGTATTTTCTCTGTAGCTACTCAGAATAATTCTGTTTCTCATATTCTGCATGATTTGGAATATAATGTCGCACTTCAAGATGTTTTAGAAAAAGAATAACTCTTTCTTTTAACTTTTTTATTCATAAAAAAGCAGCCTTTTAACAGACTGCTTTTTTGTTTTATCTATTTTGATAAGTTATTTATTCCGGTAACAGCGGGGTTAGATATTCCATATACGGATCATCTTCACCGGATGTCAAGGTTAAACTTCCATCTTTATTTTTAGTTTTTGTATCAATCTGATTATACGCATAACCGTCAAAGTTATTCAAATCAGCTTTTTGAGTACCGTCTAAGTATATATTTTTAATCGTTACCTTGCCTGGGTTAGAATCAAAATCTATACGTACTCTGTAGACCTTATCTGATGGAATAACAATGCTATATTTATGAGTTCCCGCTTCTCCAGCATGTTCCACAACGTGGCTTGCATCGTACCATACTTCTCTTTTTACCGTATAAAATACTTGATAATTTAGCGGTTTTTCTGAAGTTGCTTCAAAAGTTAACACAGAATTCTTTGGCTCTACTTCTATGATTTCTTTAGTTACTTTAGGTAACTCTTTTTCTTCAACAGCCTTTTGAGGCTCTTCTACCTTTGCGGGCTCTACAGCTTGTGGCTTTTCCTCAACCTTTTCTTCTGTTTTGGGTTCTACCACTTTTACCGCTTCTTCAGGTAATTTTTCTTCTACTTTTATCGGAGCCGACGTTGGTTTTGTCGGTTCGGTTTTCTCTCCGCTAAATACGGATATGAGCAAAATAACTGCAACGGCAACAATGATGCCAGCTACAATTTTTTGCTTTTTGGTAATCTTTATTTCTTTATCTTCCATAAAATCTCTCCCTTTGCTATTAACTTATAAAAGTTTATGCAATAATTTTTTTATTTTCAACTCTTTTATGTACCCCCCTCTCTTTTTATATCCATGAGAGAGAGGGGGACTATGCTTAATCTAGACCAAACGGCTTTGTTTAATCGCCGCTTTAACAAACTCTACAAACAGAGGATGCGGCGCAAATGGTCTTGATTTTAATTCTGGATGGAACTGAACGCCTATAAACCACGGATGATCCGGACGTTCTACAATTTCCGGCAACTTTCCGTCCGGTGATGTTCCGGAAATTATCATACCACCCTTCTCTAACTCATCTTTGTATTTTATATTAACTTCATACCGGTGGCGGTGACGTTCAGAAATGTGTTCACACCCATAAACTTCGGCTGCTTTTGAACCTTTCTTTAAGACCGCTTCATAAGCACCTAGACGCATGGTTCCACCTAAATCTCCGTCTTTATGACGGATTTGTTTGGCGCCGTCTTTATCCCATTCTGTCATTAAGCCGACAACAGCTTCGCAATTTTCATCCAGCTCTGTCGTATTTGCATTTTTGACGCCCAAAACATTACGCATGGTTTCAATAACGGCCATCTGCATACCGAAACAAATACCTAAAAATGGTATTTTGTGCTCACGAGCATATTTTACTGCGGCTATTTTTCCGGCTGTTCCACGTAGTCCAAATCCCCCAGGTACCAATATGCCGCTCACATCGGATAAAATAGAATCGACATCACCTTTTTCTAAATCTTCGGCGTCAATCCACTTGATGCGAACTTTGTATTTATTCGCAATACCACCGTGAGTCAAAGCCTCTCCTAATGACTTGTATGCCTCTAATAATTTAACATATTTACCAACAACGGCTATTTTTACTTCTCCTTCCGGAGCTTTTATTGTTTCTACAATTTTTTCCCAGCGGCTCAAATCGGCTTTCGGGCAATGCAAATTAAAGTGATCGCATACAGCCTTATCCATACCCTCTTTGGAATAAGCCAGCGGTACTTGATAAATATTACTTACATCCAAAGCTTGAATAACGTTACTCTCTTTAATATTGCAGAATAAGGCGATTTTTTTACGTTCATTTTCAGGAATCGGCATTTGTGAACGACAGAGCAACATATCCGGCTGTATTCCATATTCTTGCAACTTTTTCACAGAATGTTGTGTCGGTTTGGTCTTTAACTCTCCGGCGGTCGGAATATAGGGCAATAAGGTCAGATGCAAAAACATTGTCCGCTCGCGTCCTAAATCATAGGCTAGTTGACGAATCGCTTCCAGATATGGTTGACCTTCAATATCACCTACGGTTCCACCGATTTCGCATAAAACAAAATCTTCATCTTCCAAATCGCTCACGATGAAATTTTTGATTTCATTTGTGACGTGCGGAATAACTTGTATGGTTGAGCCTAAATAGTCGCCGTGGCGTTCTTTATCTATAACGCGTTGATAAATTTTACCGGTTGTGGTGCTGTCGCTCCTTTTGGCTGAAACGCCGGAAAATCTTTCATAATGTCCTAAATCCAAATCTGCTTCCGTGCCATCATCGGTTACAAAAACTTCACCATGTTGAAATGGGCTCATTGTTCCTGGATCCACATTTAAATACGGATCTAATTTTCTTAATCTTACCTTAAACCCGCGACATTGCAAAATGGAGGCTAAAGAGGCTGAAGCTAAACCTTTTCCAAGTGATGAAACAACACCACCCGTGATAAAAATAAATTTTGTTTTTGGATTTAAATTAGACATTTTTCTTCCTTTATTTCAGTTTTTTGCAGTGAAAAAGGCACCTCCTTGAAAAGGTGCCTCTATTTTGTTTTTTGTAACCATCCTTCTATTCCGCCGTCGGTACTGTTGGCGCTGCTGCTGTATCTGCCGCAGGCGTTGTCGGCATTGGGGTTGTCGGAGCCGGTGTTTCTGCCGTATTAGCGGCTGCGTCCGGAACAGTCGGAACTGTCGGCTCTGTTTGAACCAAAGGAGCTACATCCGTAATTGATTCCGGCTTTCTTGTCTCTCCTTTGTAATACAGAGATAATAAAATTGATGTTATAAAGAATATTGTAGCCAATATTGCTGTTGTGCGTGTCATTAAGTTGCCTTTACCACGAGCTGACAAAAAGCTGTCTGCACCGTTGCCACCGCCTAAACCGCTCAACGCATTGCCGGAATTTCTTTGCATTAATATCAAAATAACCAGCAACAGGGCTACCATTAAATGAATTACTAACAATACTGATCCCATTTTTGTTTCCTTGTTGTTTATTGTTTACTTGCTTCGCCGATTGCCATGAAATCTGCTACTTTTAAGCTTGCACCGCCGATTAAACCGCCATCTACGTCTGGTAATGCCAAAAGCTCTTTAGCATTTGACGGTTTCATGCTGCCGCCATACAAAATACGCATTTTATTTGCATTGGCTCGGCCCAGCTTTTTAGCTACAACTTTACGAATTGCGGCATGAACTTCTTCAACTTCCGCGGTTGTCGGGGTTCTTCCCGTACCGATGGCCCATACCGGTTCATACGCGATGACCGTATTTTGTCCGTTTGAAATTTCCGGAACGGAGCCTTCTATTTGTGCGCTGCAAACAGCAATTGTTTTGCCGGCATCTTTTTCTGCTTCCGTTTCACCAATGCAGATGATAACTTTTAAGCCGGCATTGATGGCTGCTTCTGCTTTTTTCTTAATCAATTCATTTGATTCATAGTGATTGGTGCGGCGTTCTGAGTGTCCAACAATAACATATTGGCACCCTAAATCTTTTAACATAACCGGACTGATGTCCCCTGTATGTGCACCCTTTTCAGCATAATGGCAATCTTGTGCCCCAAGCATAACTTTTGAACCTTTAATTGCTTTTTTTGCCGAACTTAACAATGTAAACGGCGGACATATCAAAAATTCACAATCTTTTCTACCCGCTTTTTTTACTTCTTGCGCTACGCCTTTGGCAAGTGCAACGCCATCTTCTAAAAGACCATTCATTTTCCAGTTGCCGGCAATTAAAGTTTTCCTTACCATCTTAATTATCCTTATATTAAAATATCAAATTGAATTTAACTTTTCTTCTTTTAGCACACCTTTTTTTATTTTCCACATAAAAAAAAAGTTGTTTACAGAAAAATCATCGGGTTCGTCATATATAAAAAAGTATGAACATGTTTATATTTCAGATTGCATAAATTTTTTTGACCTTTATAATAAGCCGCAATCACACTATTTTTGGGATGGAAAAAATGATAAGTAAATTAGCTAAAGCTCACGAAAGTTGGATTTTTAAACTTATTTCTGCGGCGGTTGCCGTCAGCTTTGTTTCTCTGTTCGGCGTGACAGGTTATATTAATAGTGCCAGCCAAAACCAAACCGTTGTGGATGTGGACGGAATTAAAACAACTCAGAGTGAATTTTCTTATCGCTTGCAAAAAGAATTAAATGCCTTAAAGAATCTGACAAGCGATGATTTTGAATTAACCGATGATATGCGTAATGCCATTACCGAGGGCGTTCTTAAACAAATTATTGATGAAAGCGTTTTAGACCAAACGATGCTTTCTTATAATATTTATTTCCCGAAAGCCTTTATCCAACAGGTTATTTTTTCTCAACCTGAATTTGCTAACCCGCTTAACGGTCAGTTTAATCCGGATATCTTTAAGCGTTATCTGTCTACAGCCGGTTTGAGCGAAGCTGAATATGTTAACATGATTAAAAGATTGATGGCACAAAAAATGCTCGTTACAGATTTGGTTCAGCCTTTTGCGGTTCCGGCTGTTTTGAGTAATGCTATTCATAAAATGGATAACCAACGCAAATCTTTTAAATATGTTTTGGTTTCTCCTCAAGATGTGAAGATTGAACGTCAAATTACGGATGATGAAGTTGCTCAATATTTTGAAGATTTTTCGGAAAACTTTATGTTGCCTGAAACAAGAAATGCACGAATTGTTTTCATTCCTAATGATGTTGTTTTGAAAAAATATGCTGCAACGGATGAGATGGTTGCCGATTATTATAAACAAAATGAAAAGGACTTTGACCAACCGGAAAAGAGAGAAGTTTTGCAAATGGTCTTTATGGATAAGGCTACGGCAGAAAAAGCTCTTGCCGAAGTTAATGCCGGTAAAGCGTTTGAAACAGTTGCTAAAGAGCTTGATGCTGAAAATGCCGATGAGCCGACTTTAGGACTTGTAGCACAAGATGAATTGGCGGAAGATTTGGCTTATGATACTTTTGAAATGCCCATTAACCAACCGAAACTTTTGCAAGTTGCCGACACATGGCAGGTTGTCAGCGTCAAACAAATTGTTCCTGCGAAAAAAATGACTTTTGAAGAAGTTAAGCCGCAAATTATTGAAATTTTGAACAATGACAATCTTTATGATGCTTTACGCGATGCCAGAGCAGACATTGATGATGCCGTTAACGGCGGAAAATCTTTGGCAGAAGTTGGGCAAATGTTTGGTATTGCTCCCGTTGAAGTGAAAAATATTCCGGAAACATCCCCTGTTACAACTTTGCCTGAAGCTTTAAAATCCTTGGCTAGTACCTTGGACTTAAATGAATTGGTATTCTCCTATGGCGTCAATGAAATCAGTTCTGCCGAAGAGTTTGATGAAGGAATTGTTGTGGCTCAAATTACGGCTATTAACGATGCGCATCTGCCGGAAATTGCTGATGTCAAAGATAAAATTATTGAAATGTGGACCGTTCAAGAAAAAGATGCTTTGGCTAAAGAGCTCGCTGACGGGATTATGGCAGATGCCGAAAACGGTAGTCAGTTGGGCGACACGGCTAAAGCCAGAAATTTGGAAATGTTCCGTTCTGAACCGATTAGCCGTAACGAAACTTTTGCAAATTTAACACCGGCGGAAATTAGTGACTTATTCTTGGCACAACAAGGTGAAGTTAAGATTTATGAGCATGACGGCAACAGTTTTGTTATTGCCACACCTTTTGAAACCGTTAACTATAGCGATGAATTAAATTCTACTTCCCTTGACGAGGTTAAAAAGCGTGCTTCTACGCTTATGCTTTCAGATATGATGAGAAGTGCTTTGGATTCCTATGCTGAAGGTATGAAAATCAAAGTTGACTATAAACGTGCGGGATTTTCTGAATAATGAAAATTGTTTTTATGGGCACACCGGATTTTGCCGTTCCGGTACTGGAAGCTCTTGCTAAGGAGCATGATGTTGTTGCTGTTTATACACGTGCTCCAAAGGAAAGCGGTCGTGGAAAAAAAATAAACAAGACGCCGGTTCATCTGTTGGCTGAAAAGTTGGGCTTTGAAGTGAGAACGCCTCGGACTTTGAGAAACGATGACGAGCTTGATGTGCTTAAATCTTTTCATGCTGATATAGCTATTGTGGCGGCGTATGGTTTATTATTGCCTCAGACGGTTTTGGATGCTTTTCCTAAAGGATGTATTAACGTACATGCTTCTTTGCTTCCAAGATGGCGGGGAGCGGCTCCTATCCAACGCGCTATTGAGGCAGGTGATGCGCAGAGTGGTATCTCTATCATGAAAATGGCGTTAGCTCTTGATGCCGGTGATGTTTTGAGACAAGCTATTGTACCTATTTCTGACACGATGACCGGGGGCGATTTGCATGACGAGCTTTCTGTTGTGGGGGCGGATTTGCTTATTCAGGTGCTTCGGGATTTAGATACCATTGTTCCGATGAAACAAGATGAAGCTCTGGTAACTTATGCCGAAAAGCTAGATAAATCTGAGTGTTTGCTTAACTTTAATCAAGATGCGGAAGTTCTTTGTCGCAAAATTCGCGCCTTTTTCCCCTACCCTGCAACATATTTTATGTATCATGGCGAGCGTTTTAAGGTTTATCTGGCAAGTGTTGTGACAGGTGTCGGTGAAGCAGGAGAAATTCTTGAAGGGTGCCATAATTTGGTTGTAGCCGTTGCTTCCGGCAAAGCTTTGCAAATAGAAAAAATTCAGCGGGAAGGTAAACAGCCGATGGCTATTTCCGAGTTGCTTAAAGGGTTTGTTTTTGCCGAAGGCGAGAAGCTCAATTCTTAAATAAATCTTGTTTATATTGTTTTTTTGCTTGATTATATAAAAATGTTGTATATACTCGTGGCAAATTTGTGGTTGTAATCCGCGGGCGTGGTGAAATTGGTAGACACGCTAGACTTAGGATCTAGTGGCTTTGCTGTGAGAGTTCGAGTCTCTCCGCCCGCACCATTTCTTTATTGAAGTGGTCTTTTTGGAAGAGATTAAAAAATGAAAATTAAAGAATTAAAAGCAGACGGTTTGTGCCGTGAATATAATGTTACAATCAGTGCTGCTGATTTTAATGCTAAAGTTGAAAAAAAATTACACTCAATTGCTAAAAATGTTAGTATGGCTGGTTTTCGTGCCGGTAAAGTTCCTTTTGCCATGGTACAGAAAAAGTATCAACCGACCGCTATGAGCGAAGCTTTGGACGATATGGTTCGTGACGGTGTAAACGAACTCTTAAAAGAAAAAGAATTACGTCCGGTTTTCACTCCTGATGTTGAATTGAGCAAGTTTGAAGAAGGTAAAGATATTGAATTCAAAGTTTCTATGGAAGTTATGCCTAAAATTGAATTGAAAGATTTCTCTTCCATTAAACTTGAAAAAGTTGTTGCAGATGTTCCTGCCGAAGAAGTTGAAAAGGCTTTGAATTATATGGCAGAAAGCCGTCGCGATACAATCAAAGTTGAAGAAGACCGCGCAACCGTTAAAGGTGATGTTGCCGTTATTGATTTTGTCGGCTCTATTGACGGTGTTGAATTTCCGGGCGGAAAAGGCGAAGCTTATCCGTTGGAAATCGGTTCTAATTCCTTTATTCCGGGATACGAAGATCAACTTATCGGAAAGAAAGTTGGCGAAGTTGTTAATGTTAAAGCTACTTTTCCTGAAAATTATCATGCTAAAGATTTGGCTGGTAAAGAAGCTCTTTTCGTTACAACCATTAAAGAAATCAGAGAAATTAAAAAAGCTGAAATTAACGATGAATTCGCTAAATCTTTGGGCGAAGAGAATTTGGATAAGTTAAAAGAAACTGTTAAGTCTAAAATCGCTCAAGACTACGAGGCGGCTTCTAAAATGAAATTGAAACGCGCTTTGTTGGATGCTTTGGATAAGGCTTATAAGTTTGATGTTCCGGCTAAATTGGTTGATATGGAATATGATTCCATTGTTAAACAATATGAAAATGCTAAAAAGAATAATCAGCTTGATGAAGAAGAAAAAGCTAAGAAAGAAGAAGATTTACTCAAAGAATATAAAGACATTGCTGTTCGCAGAGTAAAACTCGGTTTGTTGCTCGCTGAAGTCGGAAATGAAGCTAAAGTTGAAGTTACTCAAGAAGATATCAACAAAGCTATTATGAGTGAAGCTCAACGTTACCCAATGCAAGCTAAAGCTATCTTTGATTTCTATTTGAAGAATAAAGAAGCTATTGAACGCTTACGTACTTCTGTTTATGAAGAAAAAGTTATTGATTATGTTCTTTCTAATGTTGAAACAAAAGAAAAGAAAGTTTCTGTTGAAGAACTCTATAATTTTGACGAAAAAGCTGCTTAATTACTATTCTTTCACTCTAGGAAGAATTAAGCCCTTGCGCAAGTGAGGGCTTATTTTTTTATTTGTAAGCGTCAAGTACCTTTGTAATACGCTGTCAAAGCTTATCTTTTAGTGCATTGATTAGCGACTATTACCAAACCTTTTACCCTTGAGGATTCTCAAATTTTCTTAGAAGCTAAGGTGCAGGAAAAACTTGTTTATAATAGTGCTGACTTATTTTATCCTCTTTATTTAGACGGTTCGTTGTGACCGTCTTTTTTATTGACAAAATATTTATTACGAATATGATGTTCGCCGATTAAACATTATTCTAGGACTAAATTTTACTATTATGAACAAGACTGAATTGAAGCATGTTGGGAAAATTATCCTGGCATTTTCGCTGTTTTTTATTATCGCTATTTTAGCCATTGCTTGCGTCCATTTTATTGGAAGTACGCAACCGATACATCACTTTGGGTGTCATGTTTGGTAAAATACGATATGTATTGCAAAAGACTGTTTGAAAAAACTCAAACGGTCTTTTATTTTTGTAAGATGACACAGTTGATATGATTAGAACTTATATGCAAACTAATGGTCATGCTTTCATCTCTGCCAGAGCTTACTTTTCATCACGAGAATAAGCTCTTTTTTTATTTATCTCTGTGTTCTATTTTTTAGTTGCAAAAATATCTTAGTTTTGATAGATATGTCTTTAGTTTGTTTTATTTCCAAGAGGTTGCTATGTTTAAGGTCGGTATGGATGTATTGATGGATTCATTGTACGAAACATTAGCCTTGTTTCCGTATCTGTTTCTGACTTATTTGGCGCTGGAATTTCTTGAACATAAGATGTCTCGTAAAACTCTGACTTACATCCGTAAATCCGGCAAATATGGTCCTATTATCGGCGGTATTCTCGGCCTTATTCCACAATGTGGTTTTTCTGTTGCCGCAGCTAACCTCTATACAACCGGAATTATTACACTCGGTGCGCTTTTAGCGATTTTTCTTTCTACCTCGGATGAAATGCTGCCGATTTTAGTTTCCGGTGGTGTCGGTGTTCAAATCATCACTAAAATTCTTTGCTTAAAAGTCTTTTTTGCGATTATCAGCGGTGTGTTGATTGATATGTTTCTACCACAAAAATTTATTCGGCATAAACGCGAACCGGAAATTGAAGCTTTTTGCAAACGTGAAAATTGTTTATGTGAAGATAAAGACAATATTTGGCATTCGGCGTTCAAACATACCGAAAAAATCAGCTTATTTATCTTTTTCTTTTCGCTTATCATCAATGCGCTGTTTGTATTAGGCGGGCGGGAAACTATTCATAGTATGTTGGTCGGTTTCCCGATTTTCAGCAAATTTATTGCTGCAGCTGTGGGCTTGATTCCTAGTTGTTATCCGTCTGTTTTGCTATCACAGCTTTATTTGGATAATGCTATTTCACTTGGGACGATGATTGCTGGAACTCTCAGCAATGCCGGATTAGGATATTTTGTGCTTTATCGTGTTAACCCCGATAAACGTGAGAATTTGCGTATCCTCGCGCTGTTATATGTTTTGGGTGTCGGGTTTGGTATTATTGCCGAACTTTTTGCTTAATTACTCTTTATAATTGCGACGCAATAAATCTATTTCTTTGGCGTACCCATCCAGCTCATTTGGTGTCTCCAAGTTAAGAGGTATTCCTCTTAAGGCCGGATGATTGATAAAGCGAATGAGCGCCTCTGTTCCTAAACTTCCTTTACCTAAGCATTCATGACGATCTTTATGTGAATTGAATTCTGTCATACTGTCGTTTAAGTGAATTGCCTGCAAGCGGTCTAATCCGATCACCTTATCAAATTCTTCCAAGACGTCATCCAAGCGGTTTACAATATCATATCCTGCCGAATAAACATGGCAAGTATCCAAGCATACGCCCAGCTTCTTCTTATCGTTGATTTTGGTTTTGCTTATAATCTCGGCCAGTTCTTCAAAACGTGAGCCAACTTCGCTCCCTTTGCCTGACATTGTTTCCAAAAGGACTGTTGTATTTTTAGCTTCCGGCATAACAGCGTCCAATATTTCTACAATTTGAGGAATCGCAACATCCACGCCCTGCCCTACATGTGAGCCGGGGTGAAAATTATATAAATTACCCGGGATATTTTCCATTCTTTGTAAATCATCTGCAAAAACATTTTGCGCAAATTCCCTTATTGAAGCATCTTTTGAGCATGGGTTTAGAGTATAGGGTGCATGAGCCAATATCTTGCCGAATTTGTTTTCGGATGCTATCTTTTTATATTCCGCAATATCTTCTTGCTTTATATCCTTTGCGGCGCCTCCACGCGGATTACGCAAAAAGAATTGAAACGTGTTTGCGTGTATTTTTACAGCCGTTTTTCCCATTGCTGCAAAGCCGCCGGCCGATGATAAATGACATCCGAGATATAGCATTGTTCCCTCTTTCGTTGGTTAATTTCTTCTATTGCTAGCCCCTTTTATAAAAATCGTCAATTTTTTTTGTGAACATATCAAAAAAAGCTTGTAATCTTATTTTTTTTTGTGTAGATATATTGTCGTTGAACATCGGAACGTAGTTCAGCCTGGTAGAACGCTGCGTTCGGGTCGCAGAGGTCAGTGGTTCGAATCCACCCGTTCCGACCATCTTTATACCGCTCTTCGGAGCGGTTTTTTTATACTTTTTTTGTGCAGCCATAGTGAAAAAGCAAAACTATTGATTATATAGCTCTTAAGGAGTTTTGCTGATGGTCAAAGTTTTTGTTTCCGGCTGTTTTGATGTTTTACACAGCGGGCATGTGCGCTTTTTTGAAGAGGCAGCGCAATATGGAGATTTATACGTTTCTATCGGCTCGGATAAAACGGTTTTTGAGTTAAAACATCGGCCTACCCTATATAATGAACGCGAACGTCTTTATATCATCTCTGCGCTCAAATATGTCCATTGCGCTTTCATTGCTCAAGGACATGGAAAACTTGATTTTTTAGAGGAGCTACAAACTATCCGTCCTGACATTTTTTTTGTAAATTCTGATGGTGACAGTATTGAAAAAAGACAAGCTGTTGAAGCTCTCGGTATTCGCTATATCGTGGGGCACCGTCTTCCTAAAGAGTTACTCCCTGTGCGCTCAACTACGGCTATTCGTCAAGTTCTTCAGAAATGATTTTTTATATGAAAAACCCCGCTTGATTACAGCGGGGTTTTATTTTCCTATGAGCTATGCCCTAGTCTGCATTCTTTTTGTTTTGTGCGGACAAATCGTCTGCAATACGTGCAGAACGACCACGCAATGCGCGCAAGAAGTATAATTTTGCTCTTCTTACTTTACCAACACGGGTAACTTCAATTTTGGCTACATTCGGAGAGTACAACGGGAATACACGTTCTACACCTTCACCAAATGAAATCTTACGAACCGTAAATGATGAATTTAAGCCATCATTCTTACGGGCAATGCATACACCTTCGTAAATTTGGATACGTTCACGATCGCCTTCTTTTACTTTGGTGTGAACTTTAAGGGTGTCACCAGCTTTGAAATCAGGAATATTCTTTCCTTCAGTCAATTTGGCTACTTGCTCTTGTTCAATATTCTCTATAATATTCATCAGTTTTACCTTTTTATAAAATTTTTTAACTTTATACACCTAACTATTTTTAGAATCAAGATATTTCTTAAACAGGTCAGGCCGTTTAGCTTTTGTTGCGAGTTCTGCTTGTTCTCTTCGCCATTCTTCTATTTTTTGATGATGGCCAGATAGCAATATTTCCGGAACTTTCCGCCCCTTCCATTCTATCGGACGGGTGTATTGCGGATATTCCAATAAACAGCTTTCAAAGCTCTCATCTTCTATAGATGCTTCATTTCCTAACACGCCGGGCAATAATCTGATTATTGAATCTAACATTATTTGCGCCGCTTGTTCGCCTCCGGTTAAAATGTAGTCGCCTATGCTTATCTCTTCCACATGATATTCTTCTATGATACGCTCGTCTATACCTTCAAAACGTCCGCATATTATCGTTATGTTCTCTTCTTTTGAAAGTTCATGACTTAACTCTTGCGTCAGCGGTCTGCCTTTGGGGCTCATATATATCATGCGGCCGCCTTGGTAATTGGCATCTATCGCTTTTCCCAATATATCCGCACGCATTATCATGCCGGCACCTCCGCCGCAAGGCGTATCATCTACCGATTTGTGTTTGTCTTCAGCATAATCGCGAATGTTTATCGCGTCTATTTGCCACTTCTTTTCTTCTAACGCTTTTCCGGTTAAAGAATATCCCAAAAATCCGGGAAATACCTCTGGAAACACCGTCAGAATTTTTACACTTAGCATTCCTTAGAATCCTCTTCGTCTTCTATGAACACCATACCGGTGGATGCAACAATAATATAGCCTTCTTCAAGATTTATTTCCGGTACATAACCTTTATTAAAAGGCAACATCTCCGAACGTCCGCTCTTTAACTTAATTTCTAAGATGTCACCGGCACCGAAATTATAAAATCCCGTTACCTTGGCAACCTCTTTCTTTTCAGCATCAAGTACTTTTAAACCGAGCAAATCAGTTTCATAGTACTCTTCTTCCGTCTTAATTTCCGGAAGAACACCTCTGGGTGCATAAAGCTCTGTTCCTATTAGAGTTTCTGCAACCGTACGATCCTCTACTCCGGAGATTTTTACGCGAAGCAAATCTTTTGAATGGCCGGTAACCTTTAGGTTAAAATGCTTTGTTGAGGTTTTGTCTTCCAGCATGCCATAGTTTGCGATGTCTTTGTCTACAACTGTGTAGCTTTTGACTTTGACTTCGCCTTTTATACCATGAACGCCGACAATCTTGCCTAAACAAACGCGCTTTTCACTCATCGGATTACCTATCGCAACATATTCTTATTTTTTTACAAAAGAAACTCAGATTAAGCTTCTGCAGATGCTTCTTCAGCAGCTGCTGCGGCTGCTTCTGCAGCGGCTTTGGCTTTTTCTTCTTTTTCTTTAATTCTCTCTAAAGCTTTTGCTTTCGGAGCAGATTTCTTTGGCTGATTGTGAATTTTCGGTGCTTCACAAATTCCTAAATTTGCAAACAATTTTTGCAATCTTTCTGTCGGTTGTGCACCTTTGGCAAGCCAAGATTTTACTTTTTCAATATCAAGAACTAATCTGTCTTGATGATCTTGCGGCAATAATGGATTGTAAGAACCCAATTTTTCAATAAATCTACCGTCACGAGGAGCTCTTTGATCGGCTGCTACAACGCGATAGTATGGGTGCTTCTTTGATCCACCGCGAGAAAGTCTAATACGAACTGTCATTTTTTTCCTTTCCAGTTATTTATTTGTTTCGTTTCTTCCGCTTAGAACGGAAATTTGTTGTTAAACCCGCCAAAGGAATTTCCCCCGAACGGATTGTTTTTCATAAAACGGGTTGCAAGAGAGTTCATTCCCCCTAACTTACCCATTCTTTTCATCATGGTTGACATTTGCTCATAGGATTTAAGCAACTTGTTAACTTCATGAACTTCTACACCGGCTCCGGCTGCTATTCTTTTTTTGCGGGAGGCTTTGATAATATCCGGATTGCGGCGCTCGCCTTTGGTCATAGACAAGATAATCGCCTCTTGTCTTTTCATCATTGCATCTGCATTTGCCGCTTCTATTTGTTCTTTATATTTACTTAATCCGGGAAGCATTCCCATTATATTGGATACGGAGCCCAATTTTTTCATCTGGCGAATTTGATTGAGCATATCCTCTAAATCAAATTTGCCTTTCATCATCTTTTTGGCCATAGCCTCTGTTTCTTCTTTATCCAGATTTTCTACGGCTTTTTCTACAAGGCTGACAACATCTCCTTTGTCTAATATTCTTCCGGCTAGTCTATCAGCATGAAACTCTTCTAAATCTTCTAATTTTTCACCGGTTCCCAAGAACTTTAACGGTGCTCCGGAAACCATTTTCATGGATAATGCGGCACCGGCACGAGATGAACCGTCTATTCTGGTTAAAACTAACCCGGTAATGCCGACTTTTTCATTAAATTCTTTAGCAACATTGCAGGCTTCTTGCCCGATAAGAGAATCGGCAACCAACAAAGTTTCGGTCGGGTTAGCCAACTTTTTAACCGCGGCCACTTCGTCCATTAATTTTTCATCTATTTGTAAACGGCCGGCTGTATCCAAAATCAAAACATCATAAACACCTTTCTGGCCGGCTGCTATTGCGCGTTTGGTTATTTCTAACGGCTTTTCTCCGGCAACTATCGGCAAAACATCAACATTGATTTGTTTTCCTAACTGTGCCAGTTGTTCTTGGGCTGCGGGACGGTAAACATCTAAAGATGCCATTAACACACGTTTATTCTTTTTTAATTTTAAGGCTATCTTTGCAGATGTGGTCGTTTTACCGGAACCTTGCAGACCTACCATCAAAATAACCGCCGGCGGAACGGCTTTGAAATTTAATTCCGTATTATCACCACCCAACAGCTCTATCAACTCATCATAAACAATTTTTACAAGTTGCTGATCCGGGCGGATGGATTTAATCACTTTTTCGCCAAGAGCTTTTTCTTTTACTCTGGCCATAAATTCCTTAACAACACTCAAGGAAACATCTGCTTCCAACAAAGCTAAGCGAATCTCTCTTAAACCCTCTTCAATATCCTTTTCTTTAAGGACACCGCGAGAGCCTAAACGACTGAATATGTCACTCAACTTTGTTGTTAATGCGTCAAACATTTGTTTCCTTTTATTTTTCCTCACTATTAGTAAAAAAAATTGCGCCAGTGTGCGAACCCTCGCTGACTGACGGCACTCCGTAGAGTGTTATTTTTTACTTAAATCTGCCTAGATACTAGGGATTTTTTCCTAAGAGTCAAGTCTTTTTTTAGGCTATTTTACTTTTAAATCGCTACTCCTTTTGCGAAAATTTATACTTGCATATTCCTTTTTATTTGTTATTATGCGCTTAACTTTAGTATATTATCCGTTTTTTTGAGAAAAATTATGCCAGAAAATATTGTGAATAAAAGAAAAACTTTTGCGATTATTTCGCACCCGGATGCCGGTAAAACAACTTTAACCGAAAAACTCCTTTTGTTTGGCGGAGCTATTCAACAAGCCGGAGCGGTGAAAGCCCGCGGTGAAAACAGACGTGCACACTCCGATTGGATGAAAGTGGAACAAGAACGCGGTATTTCCGTTGCTTCTTCCGTGATGACGTTTGAATATAAGGATATTACGTTTAATCTTTTGGATACTCCGGGACACGAAGACTTTTCCGAAGATACTTATCGTGTGTTAACAGCGGTTGATTCGGCTGTTATGGTGATTGATTCGGCTAAAGGTATTGAAGCGCAGACAAAAAAATTGTTTGAAGTTTGCCGTTTGAGAAATATCCCTATTATCACCTTTATTAACAAAATGGATAGAGAAGGACTTGATCCGTTTGTGCTCCTTGACGACATTGAAAAGACTTTGGCTCTTGATGTTTGTCCGGCTAGTTGGCCTATCGGCAGCGGTAAAGACTTCCTCGGGTGTTATGACTTGCTTAATGATCAACTGATTTTAATGAATAAAACCGGTAATAAGGGGCAAATCAACTCGGTTATTGAAACTTGCAAAGGACTGGATGACCCAAAATTGGATGAATTGCTTCCGGCTTATGCTGTGGCTAAATTGCGTGAAGATGTTTTGATGGTCAAAGAGCTATGCCCGAAATTTGACCGTGAACTCTATCTTGCCGGCGCTTTAACCCCTGTTTTCTTTGGAAGCGCCATTAACAACTTTGGTGTTAAAGAGGTTTTGGAAGGATTGCACACACTTGCGCCGACACCTAGACCGCAACCTGCTGTTGAACGGATGGTTAATGCCGATGAGAAAAAAGTAACCGGTTTCATCTTCAAAATTCAAGCTAATATGGACCCGAAACATCGTGACCGAATTGCCTTTATGCGTATCTGTTCCGGTCACTTCAAACGCGGTATGACACTCTCGCAAATTCGCACTGGTAAGCCTATTAAAATACCAACTCCGGTTATGTTCCTTGCGCAAGAACGTGAATTGGCCGAAGATGCCTATGCCGGTGATATTATCGGTATCCCTAACCATGGACAACTGCGTATCGGTGATACACTGACCGAAGGCGAAAAATTACACTTTACGGGCATCCCTAGTTTTGCTCCGGAATTACTTAAATCCGTGCGTGCACTTGACCCACTTAAATCCAAACATTTGGGTAATGCTCTGCAACAAATTGCCGAAGAAGGCGGGGCAAGCGTCTTCAAACCGGTTATCGGTTCGGAATGGATTGTCGGGGTGGTCGGTGTTTTGCAATTTGAAGTTATGGCCGACCGTATTCGCACCGAATTTAATATTCCGGTTGTTTTTGAACCGACACAATACTATACGGCTCGCTGGATTTCTTCTTCTGATAAAAATGTACTAGCTAAATTTATTGATGCTAACCAAGCTAATATTGCGCAAGACCACGACGGTGAGACCGTTTTCTTAGCGCGTAACGCTTGGCACCTTAACAAGGCCAAAGAAGATTTTCCGCAAGTTGAACTAAAAACAACGCGTGAACAAGTTTTTTAATTTGTTCTTATTAGCAAAATTTTCTACATAAAAAGATAAGACCACACTTGCATCTGCCAGCTGTGGTCTTATTTTTTGGAACTTTTTTGCTTGCTTCTTATTTGTAAAATTGAGGGTGGAAGTTTTGCGCGAATACCTTTTTATCCATTCCGTTGATGCTGGTTATCTGCGGATTTTCCATAATCTCTTCTAGCTCTGTGGTACAAAATGTACTGCGTTCATCTGCTCCTTCTACAAAAGCATTGATGTTTCCCTTGGCTTCTTTGATATATCTTGATGAGGCTATTCTCCAAATTTTGGTTATTTCCTCGCCAACTTCATCCACACGGCCATCAAGCCCTAATCCGATTAGAGCTTGACCGCACGGCGTGTCATCCAACATTTTTGCCTTTTCATGGGTTTGAATAAACGCTTTTGCAGCCTCTTTGTTTTTAGAATTAGGCATATAGCTTACACTATAGACTACGGCATAATCAGGCTCTGTTGCTACACTTTCATGTTTTGCAATTTCATATGCCTTTTCCAGACAATTATTCATCTTTTTTATCTTCTTTTGCTTCTAATGTTTTATTGTCTTGTGCTTCTGCTGATAGTACCGCTGGTGTCGCTGTTGCATCAGCTTTCTCTTCTTTACTCGGTGTAAAATTAAACACGGTAATTTCTGATGGTGCAAAAATTCTTATCGGAGGCCCCCAATATCTTGTTCCTCTGGATACATACATTTCTACGCCGTTTTTATTATAAAATCCGGCAAGAACTCCACCGTTGGCGCGTTCTGCAAAATAATGAAACGGATATATTTGCCCACCATGCGTATGTCCCGATAACTGTAAATCAACATTATCTTTATTAACACCCGCGGCTATCTGCGGGGTATGAGACAGTAATATTACATAATCGTCTTTTTCTGCTTTATATAACGCATTGCTGATATTTACTTTCATCTTTGCCCATTCGGCCGCACGGATATCCGGAATACCAGCTATATAAATTCCTGTGTTTCCGAGCTTGGCTCCGTAATTATTCAGAAATTCAAACCCTAATTGGGCAAAACCTACCGCCCATTGCATGGCTCCGGAATAAAATTCGTGATTTCCTAAAACAACATACACATGATCCCTCGGTGATAACTGTTTTAGTTCCATCATCTGAGTCAATAATTTTCCCGGGGCATTATCAATAATATCTCCGACTAACACAACGGCATCCGGTTTTAAGGAATTAACTTCATCAACTAATTTCTTAACGGTTTTTGGAGAAGTATCTGCATCTATATGTAAATCTGACAACATAACGACTTTTGTTGCTTCTTTAATTTTAGGAGAGCTTATGTCATATGTTTTTATGGTTGGCATCTTTTCAGCTTCATATAGGCCATACAAGCAAAACAGTAGGCAGAATACAATCGTTCCGACATTCACTTTATTTAATAATGCCGTATTTTTTAAATCTGAAACCGGAACGCGTCTGATAAAATCAATCAGTGCCCAAATCATGTCGCGTATTACCGTTATCGCAAACAAGAAAAAGACAAATCCAAACCAGAAATAAAGTATTTTAGTTATATATACAAAACTATCTTCTAGGCTGGTGCGATGAACAGCAAAGCCGATGAGCGGCGCGAACCACCCAAAGGCTACAAATAAAAAGCACCCCAGTTTTGTATACCAGTGATATTCCCCATACCCGACATAAGTTTTATACGTGATGGCGATTGCAGCAAGAGCTACAACTAAAAAAGCTACTTCTACAGGCATAAATCTTCTCCCTCTTTTCATTGCCTAACAATTATGCTTCTGCAACTTTCTCTTCTTCTTTTTTTGCCTTGCGCGGTGTGCTTATTCTTCTTCTCACTGTCCGCTTTGGCTTGCTTTCATTTTCCGGTTGTGGTTCTTCGGCTATTTCTACAACCTTAAAGTTTTTGACATTTGTTTTTTCAACAGCCGGCAAAGTTTCTACATAGCCGTTTGCTTCCGGCACTGGTTCTATTGGTGTAGAATCTTCTGTTTTTTCCTCAATTTCTTCTGAAGATGTATCTTCAGCACTATCTTCTGCATCGCTTTCGTTATTCTCTTCCACGCGATTTTGCTGCTCTTGTCTAAACTGACGACGTTCATTAATCTCAGTGACAATTTTGCGATAGTGTTCAGCATACTGACGATATATTTCCATATCTACATAATTTCCACTGCCCTGAGCTTCTTTGGCCAAATCATTATACTTTCTGATTAAATCTAAAGCAGTACCGCTTATCTTGCCGGCGATGCTTACGCTATCAAATTTATAGTTCAGCGTGTAACCATTATTGTTACCGCCGTTGTTACGAAATCTATTATTTTGCTTTTTCATATATTCCTACATTCATCATAGAGCGCTCGGCTCTTTTCAAATTAATCATAAAAAAAGGAAACTTCTTGATATGCCTAAACAAAAACCGCATATCACTTATAGACCTTGATATTATAGGCTAAAATTTTTTTTTGCAACCTATTTTTTTAATATCACACATCTGTTTATTCCGCCTAAATCTTGGACGATTTTTTGTAATACTAATCCTTCATTTTCAAATATTTCTCCGATTTTTTCTGCTTGTCCTATTCCCGCCTCTATCAGAATATATCCCTCCTTTTTTAGCATAGAAGGCGCAAGCTTTGCTATTTCTTTATAACACTGATAACCATCCTTGCCTCCGTCTAAAGCAATCTTGGGATCATAGGTTTTGACTTCTTCCTCTAAATTTGCAATTTCATCACTTTCTATATACGGCGGATTGGTCACAATCATATCTGTGCTATTATCTAAATCTTTCAGTTGCGTCCAGGAGCAATTCTTAAATGTACATCTTGTGGCAACCCCTAATCTTTCTGCGTTCTCTATCGCTACGTCTAATGCTTTTTTTGAAATATCAACCCCTATTCCGCGGAGCTTTGGATATTCTTTTAGTATTGACAGCAAGATACAGCCGCTGCCGGTTCCTAAATCTAACACAGTGCCCTCACTCTTATTTTTGAGCAGATTGATTGCCTCTTCCACTAAAATCTCTGTATCCGGACGCGGCGTCAATACATCTTGATTAACCTTAAATACAGATTTATAAAATTCTCTCTCCCCGATTATCTTATCCAGCGGCTCATGATTTATTCTTCTTTTGAGCATTTCGTAAGCTTTTGCACTCTCTGCTTTGTTCACCTCCGGATATGAGGGCGCCGCGTGTTTTAGAATAATATCTGTTTCTAATCGCGGAGAAGGAATTCCCGCTTTAATAAGCGTTGATATTATTTCTTCGCGCAAATTCCCTATTTTCGCATTTTCAGTCATCTTATGCTGCCATGGCCTTTTTGACTTCTGCCGATAATTTCTCAAAGGCTTTCTTTTCTATCTGACGAACGCGTTCGCGACTGATATTAAAATGCGTTCCTATATCATCCAGCGTCACAGGATTTTCTGTTAACATTCTGTTTTTTATAATATATTGCTCACGCTCATCTAATTTCTTGAGGCATTGAGCCAAGATTTTGGCTTTATATGCTTGTTCTTGGCGCGCCGCTAATTTGCCCTCAATATTTTCACGGCCGTCTATGACCATATCTATTTTTTCGCGACCGTCTTCATCGTCCCCGACATTAACATTTAACGAGCTATCACCACCGATACGACGATTCATCTCGGTTACATCTTTTTCATCAACAACCAGCTCTTTGGCTATTTCTTTAACAACTTTGGGCTCCAACTCTTTATTTTCATATATACCCAAACGCGCCTTAATACGGCTTAAATTGTAAAACAATTTTTTTTGCGCGGCTACCGTGCCAATTTTTACCAATGACCATGAACGCAAAATGTAATCGTTTATAGCGGCTTTTATCCACCAAATGGCATATGTTGCCAAGCGAACTTTTTTATCCGTATCAAATTTTTTCACTGCCTGCATTAAGCCAATATTTGCCTCAGAAATAACATCTGACATCGGTAAACCATAACGACGATAAGTTAAGGCTATTTTGGCGGCCAAGCGTAAATGCGACGTTATCAGCTTTTGGGCTGCCATTAAATCACCTTTGGTTTGAAACTCTTCAATCAGCTTTTTTTCTTCGTCTTCGGTTAGTACCGGAAAGCGTTTAATCTGCTCCAAATAGGTATATAGCCCATTTTCCTCAACCACCATAGGCAGTTGCGGTTTAGGATTAACAACGACTAAATTTTTATGTTCACTCATACCTTTTCCTTACAGACTTTCTTACACACAGTTTTGTTTATTTAGGGTGTGCCTCAAGCTTTCGCAAGTTTTATTTATATAAAAATGATGTTTCTTTTCCGGAAGGCTTTAATTCTAAATTGATAACATCCACACGATAACTTTCCCCTTCCGGATAAACTAACAAATATAATTTTCCGGCTTCATCATTTAGGCTTTGATTTTTACACAACAGCATATTCTCTTCTGCCACGCTTTTATTGATGATGCGGTCGGCTATAATATCCGATACGGGTTTTGTGCTTTCCGTTTTATAGTTGGCAATGTTTTCTTTGGCAAATTTATCCAGATTATGCGTAACAAAATAACGATGTCTGCGTTGTTTTACGTTTTTGTTCTGATCGTTTTTATAAAATTCTGAAACAAACTCTTTGGTGGCGGTCAACAATTTTTCATCATTGCATGTCGGCATCGGCACTATTTGCTTTTCAACTTGATGAACAATAACTGCTTGCGGGGCCGTTGTTTCTTCTGCAGCCACGGTTGCTTGCAAAGGCATGAGCAATAGCGCTGCTAGTCCAAAGAGTTTGTTTCTCATGTGTTTCTCCTAAAAGTTTAGTGATTTCGGTGTTCTCGGGAACGGAATAACATCACGAATATTGGCGATACCCGTCAATAACATCATCATTCGCTCAAAACCCAATCCGAAACCTGCGTGTGGAACGGAACCGTATTTACGCGAATCGAGGTACCATCCGTAATCTTCTTCGTGCATCCCCAATTCTTCAATACGCTTTTTCAACAAATCATATCTTTCTTCTCTTTGGGAACCACCGATTAGTTCACCTATTCTCGGAACAAGAACATCCATAGCTGCGACGGTTTTGTTATCTTCATTCATACGCATATAAAAGGCTTTAATTTCTTTTGGATAATCGCGTACAATCACCGGACGCTTAAAGTGTTCTTCGGCTAAAAAGCGCTCATGCTCTGTTTGCATGTCTATACCATATTCCGGTTCATATTCAAATTTTTTACCGGACTTTTTCATTATCTCTATAGCCTCTGTATAGGTAATGCGTGCAAAACTGTTATTTTTAATGGTGTTCAGGGTATCCATTAACGTCGGATCTACAAATTTTGCAAAAAGCTCTATATCATCATGACAATTTTCCATCACATCCGTTACACAATAACGAACCATATCTTCGGCTAAATCCATATCATCATAAATATCGGCAAATGCCATTTCCGGCTCTATCATCCAAAACTCTGCCGCATGACGCGCCGTATTGGAGTTTTCGGCTCTGAAGGTCGGGCCAAAGGTATAAATATCGCCTAATGCACAAGCATACATTTCTCCGTTTAATTGTCCGGAAACCGTCAAATGTGCCGGCTTGCCGAAAAAGTCTTGGCTATAATCAATATCGCCATTTGGCAACCGCGGCGGATTTTTGATATCTAATGTTGTTACCTGAAACATCTCGCCGGCACCTTCGCAGTCTGAACCGGTGATAATCGGCGTATGGACATACTTAAATCCACGTTCTTGGAAAAATTTGTGAATAGCATAAGACAGTGCCGAGCGAACTCTGAAGGCCGCACCATATTTATTGGTTCTTGGACGGAGGTGCGCGATTGTGCGCAAATATTCATCAGAGTGTTTCTTTTTTTGAAGCGGAAAATCTTCCGGAGCTAAGCTATATATTTCAATTTTTTCGGCAACAACTTCATATTTTTGGTTGCCACCTTGCGACTCTACTAATGCGCCTGTGACGGCTACTGATGAGCCGGTTGAAAGATTTTTTACTTCATTATAATTGGGGAGATTATTATGAGCGATTATTTGCAAATTCTTTAAACATGAACCATCGTTTATTTCTATAAATGAAAAATCTTTGGCATCTCTTCTGGTTCTAACCCAACCTTTGGCCAAAACTTCCGGTTGCGTCGTTTCTGATTTCAATAAATCTACAATTTTTGTTCTTCTTAACATTTTCAATAATTCCCCATTTGTTAAATGTTGTTTTTTAAAGCAAACAGGAGCATAGAACATTTTGTTTTAAATGTAAACAGATTTATCTTTTTGTGTTTTATATATTTTATTTTTCTTTTTTACCTTTCTTGGCGGCAATGCGGCTTAACCATTCCGTCACGGTTAATTCTTGACTTTGCGGGGATAAACTTTCGTATGCTTTTTGTGCGTATGTCCGATAATAGATTTTATCTTGTGTTTGTTCTGCTTTTTGTTCGGCTTTGCAGACGGCGATTATGCTTTTATACAAGGCATTTTTGCTCTGAGATTTTATCTCTAAATTCCTAAAACAAATTTCCGCTTTTGTTATTTCGGCGATGCGCTTTAATACGAAAGGTTTGGCTATTTCATCTGCCGTATTGAGGCAATAACATTGTTGCGCGTAGCTTTGACGGCGTACGACTAACTCTGTGCTGCTACCATTGGGTAGACGTGCTTGGTTGATATGGGGGTGTTTATATATATATTCAAACCACTCTGCCAATCTTTCTGAGGTGTACTTCTTGTATTCCTTTCCTCTATTTTCTACTTTATGAAATATTTTAGCGCAATCTCTTAACGTCAACTCTCCGAATTGTTTTTCAGGCAAATTCTCAGGTTCTTCTTTTTCCGGACAATACTTACAATTTGCCCATTTTGCAAAGGCTTGGATAATTTCTTGACGATATTTTGAAGTGTTTAAGCAGTACATGGTCTTGTTATTGATGCCTAATCTTTCTACAATAATCGGAAGCTTAACCCCTGATATCACACATATATTATCTTTCGGGTGTTCATATAGCTTTCTGAACAATCCGTTTAATCGGTCTTGCTTTTTAAAACCTGACAGTTTTTTGCCGTCCTCTGATTTGACATCATCCAATAAATGTTTGGTATCACTTACAATCAACTCTCCGGCTTTTTTCGCTTCCGGACGCCCTAAACGGCATGTAATTTTCATTTGTTTGGCAAATGCTTTTAATATTTCTTCTTGTGGAGCCTCTGATGTATTTAGATAATATGCAGAGGCTCTGCCCTCTTGTCTATGATGTACAACAATCGGAACGACTTTTCCATCCGACAAAGTACATTTGTTCTTTTCTTTATTTTGATATAATTTCGCAAACAAAAAACGCAGATGACCACGTTTTTCACTCTGCGTTAGTTTTTCTCCGTTTTCATTTCTGATGTTATCAAAAAATTTAACGGCTTCGGATGCGTTTAATTCGCCTTCTTGTTTTAACTCTATGTCTTCTGTCATTTTCGGTTACCTTTTTGCAATTTATGCCAATATAGCATATTTTATCTTATTAGGCAACACGATTTTATGGCTTAAAACATAAAGCGCATCAATTGTATCCAGTAGGCATAAACGGCAATGGCTATGATTTTATACAACACGGCCAAGCTCACCAATGTACCGCTTAGCACAACGACTTCTATAATTATGGCTGCAATAACCGCCACACCCAACATTTCCAGCCAATAATACTTTTGCTTTATCAATAACAATGAGGCGATGACAGCGGTTAAAGCGATGTACATATTTTGCATTGCAGCAAATGTCCGCGCAACCGGAGCTGTTACTGGGCTGAAATTTATAACAAAAGACGCCATCATCACGATGGTTGCAATGATAAAAATAATAAAACTACTTCTTCTTGACATTTTTTTCTCCTTTTGTGGTTTTCTTGATACCTTTTGCCGATGATTTAGCTTTTACTTTCGTTTGATCTGAGGTTTTCGTCTTTTTAACCTCTGCTTTTTTAGATTTTACCGAAGTTTGTTTTGGGGTGGTCTTTTGCTTTGATGTGCGTTTCTCGGCTTTGGGCTTTTTATATACAAAAATCTTTTCTGGAACGCCATATATTGATGACTCTATTTGTTTTGTCTCCTCAAGGTGACCAAGCGGAAACATTTCAGAGATGACCACACAGCTCTCTTTGATGTTGTCTGCCAAAATTTTGCCTAAAGGCTCTCCTGTTACTTTCAAAACATAGCACATGATTAAATCCATATCTTTATAGTCTTGCTTCATGTAATCGCCTTTAATGAAGGTGATATTCTTTAGGCCGGCTGCTTTTATCTTTCCCATTGTCAGAGGTACTATATCCCATTCATAACCGATAAATTCGTGTTCCGGAAATTCTTTTGCCAAAGGCAATAAAAGCGCACCGCTGCCACAACCTAAATCGGTGACTTTCATCTTGTGTTTGGCCTTTTTCAAAACGGCTCTTGCCTCTTCTATCATATCTTCTTTGATTTTTCCGTATGATGATACAAAAGGTCCATACTTGCCACAACCGCATTTGATGTATGAATATGTTTGATACAGCAAATATACAATGGCCGCAAAACCTATTAACAACGCAAATATTACAATTATTCCGTTACAACACATTACTTGTTCTCCACGATATAAAAAAGTTGCATCTTTTTGTTGGTGTTATATATAGTAAAAATTGTTTAAGAAAACATTTAAGTTTTATTCTTTATGGAGCGGTGTATGCGGCAAAAATATAATCGTATTCTCTTTCTGACCGGCGCCGGTATCTCGGCAGAATCGGGGTTGGCTACTTTTAGAAGTGAAGATGGTTTGTGGAACCATCATCGGGTGGAAGATGTTGCAACTATTGAAGCCTATTATCGCAATCCCGATTATGTCCATGATTTTTATAACAATATGAAGCCTGAACTGTGGAATGCCAAACCTAACGCCGGGCATCTGGCCATTACGCGTTTGCAACAAGAATATCCGGCGGAAGTGAATATCGTAACACAAAATATTGATACGCTTCATGAAAAGGCTAAGAGCAAAAATGTTTTTCATATTCATGGGCAGATTAACCAAGCTGTTTGTATGAATTGCGGCCATATTTTAGAAACTTGGGGCGACGTTACCTCGGAAACTTGTTGCGATAACTGTCATGTGATGGGGATGATGAAACCGAATATCGTCTTTTTTGGAGAAAATCTCCTTTATATGGACAAGGTTGAGACTTTGCTTAAAACCTCTGATTTGTTTGTTTCGGTCGGGACGTCCGGTGTGGTTTATCCGGCGGCCGGTTTTGTGCAAACGGCTAAATACTACGGAGCAGATACGATTGAATTTAATTTAGAGCCGACTTCAAATAATTTCTTTTTTGATAAACATGTGATGGGAAAAGCCGGCGATACGTTGCCTAAATTCGTTGATGAACTTTTAGCAGCCCTCAAGGACAATTAATTTTTAGCAGATTTTTATAAAACGGAACTGTGAAAATCTTTTTATCACCCAGCATTTGCAATTTTTCACAGGCATTGGCTTGATAGAATTTTTGTGGATTTTGCGGAGATATTCTTTCCCCTATTTTTTCTCTTATTATAACATTTCCGTCTTCATAGCTTGCTTGATAATATTTTTTACTGGCACCGTTTCGCTCCAATACATCATCTTTGAGAGCGGCAAATTTTGCTCCCGAAAACAACATTGCCAGCCAAAAATCCCAATCTTCGCTGGTTTTTAATTTTTCATCATAATGTATTTTATGCTGCTTTGCAAAAGCACTTCTATACATCACGTTAGCATTTCCGAAATTATTATATTGGATTAGGCCCATGGCTATATTGTCATGATTTTCCGGTATGCGCGGCAGACCTTTAATTTGTCCGGCTACCACTGAAATATCTTTATGTTTCTCCAGAAAATCTACTTGCTTTGCCATTCTTTCAGGCTCGCTTTTATCATCATCATCCATAATCATAATATACTCACCGCGCGCCAAATTTGCCGCTTTGTTACGTGAGTAAGCTATACCGTGATTTATGTCATTTTTATAATAGCGAATGCGTCTGTCTTGATAATTTTTAACTACCTGCTCCGTCTTATCCGTTGAGCCGTCGTTGATAATTATCATTTCAAAATTTTTATACGTTTGCCCCAAAATACTCTCTATTGCTTGCGGCAACATTGTTTCACGTTGGTACGTCAACATGACAACGGATACCTTCGGCTTTGCTTGCCAAAGGTATCCGCCATATATTCCGATTGCCAGCACAATACCGGCTATAAGAACTCTTTTGATATTCATTTATTGTGCGATAACACGATTGGTGCTTCCAAACAAAACGAGACAACGTTGTCCGACACCTAAGGCTTGTCCTGTGCCTTGTGTAATGCTTATTACTTGTCCATTGTCTAATTTAACAATATATTCCAAACCGGTTTGTGTTGACAAACCTTTTTCAGCCGCATTACCGACAACACCACCCAATAACGCACCACCAACGGCACCTAATGTATGGGCTGTACTGCCACCACCGATTGTTGACCCCGCAACGCCTCCGGCAATTCCACCGATTAAAGTACCGGCTCCACTATCACTGTCTACCGTTACATAACGTACGCTTAATACCGTGCATTGTGCTACAGTGGATACTTTACCAGCTTGATTGGTGTAATAGTGGTCTGAATTGATATTATCTGCGCAACCTGCCAACAATAAAGCTGTGCATGCTATTCCTAACATTGTTTTGTACATCATAAATCTCCTCTAAAACTTTATTTTCTAATAATGTAGTTGATTATTTTCTGTTGTCAATCTTTTTTCAAAGTTACTTTTTTCTCTATCAATTAGGCTTGTTTGCGGCGCAATTCTTCTAAAATACGTTTTTCATGTTCCGGTTGATCTTGTTTGGCTTCAATGACATCTTTTCGTATCTTTTGGGTACGCTTAAACAACTCAAACATTTTATCCCCCTCATCCCAGCGAATATTTCTTTCTAGAGCCACCAAATCTTCTATAAACCTTTGTATCAACTCTAAAACCGTTTGTTTGTTGGTCAAAAATATGTCGCGCCACATGGTTGGGTCTGAGCCGGCAATACGCGTGAAATCACGAAAACCTCCGGCGGAATATTTGATTATCTCTTTATGCTCGTAACCTTCTAAATCCGCTACCGTTCCAACGATAGAATATGCAATAAGCTGCGGCAAATGGGATACGGCTGCCATTACTTTATCGTGGTGTGCAGGCGCCATGGTATCCACTTTCATATCACAGCTTTCCCACATTTTGGTTAATTTTTCTATCGCTTCCGGTGTGGAATTTTCATCTGGGGTTAAGATGCACCAGCGGCCTTTAAATAATGATGTAAAACCATTCTCGGGGCCTGATTTTTCAGTTCCTGCAACCGGATGGCCACCCACAACTATAGTGCCTGTTGCTTTATTGAGGTATTTTTCAATTTCCTGCAGACTATATTGTTTCACCGAGCCGACATCGCTCACAATCGCGCCTTTTTTGATATATTTGGCAATTTCTTTTGCCAGTTCGCCAAACGAACATACCGGCGTTGCTAAAATAATCAAATCAGCGTCTTTTGCACCTTCTTCAATGCTTGTTGTATAAACATCCGCTAGGTTTAAACTTTTTGCTTTTTCTAAATTTTCTTTATTTTTATCATACACAACCAATGTCTTCACCAGTTGTTTTTCTTTTAAATTTCGTGCCAGTGACGAGCCGATTAACCCAATACCTAAAATGAACGCTTTACTAAATAGCATTATTTTTCCCCTTTGTTTAACTTGCGTGTTAATTTAGCAACACCTCCCTGTTATGTCAATGTTTTCACTTTCTCTATCCTCTTTTCTTTCTTGACAGTATTTATTTACGACGTATGATACTTTTGTTTTCTTAAATTTATGTTTTATTATTCAGAGGATTAGGAAAGGACCGAACCTCTTTTAAAAAATTTTTTTATGCAAAATATTTATCATAAAATTGTTTTTTTAACCGGCGCCGGTATTTCCGAAGAATCCGGTTTGGCGACTTTTCGTGATGCCGATGGATTATGGAATAAATATGATGCCGAGACGGTGGCTTCTCTCTGTGGTTTTAAAGAGAACCCTCCCTTGGTGCACCAATTTTATAATGAACTACGGCAACAAATGTTTGTGGCTCAACCTAATCCCGCGCATTTGGCTATCACTTATTTGCAACAGAAAATTTCTGCAGATGTTCATGTTATTACCCAAAATATTGATACTCTGCACGAAAAAGCGTCTACTCAAAATGTTTGGCATATTCATGGTCAGATTAACCAGCTCAAGTGCTTGTCTTGCGGGAAAATTTCTGAAACTTGGGGATATTCAACGCCCAATTCATCTTGTCCTTATTGCAAAGGAAAGCTCAGACCGAACATTGTCTTTTTTGGTGAAGAGATTTTCTTTTCTTCACAAATTGAAAATTTGCTTAAAAATGTAGATTTATTCGTTGCTGTGGGTACGTCCGGCACCATCCCTCCGGCTTCTTCTTTTGTTTGTGAAGCTAAGCAACATCATGCTTTGACTGTCGCCTTAAATTTGGAACGTCCTGCTAACTTTGATAATTTTGACATTTTTATACAAGGTCGCGTTTCAGAAACTCTACCCTTGTTTGTTCAAGATTTTTTTTAGTTATCATATCAAAAAAACAGGTTCTCTTGTGAGAACCTGTTTTTTATTTCCTTCAAGGATAAACTTATGCGGATTTACCTAATTGTGCAGCAACTTCTGCAGCGAAGTCTTCTTCTTTCTTTTGTAAGCCTTCACCAAGTTTGAAGCATACAAAACCGCCAAGTTTGATATCTGCATTATATCCTTTTGCATATTCTGCAATGACATCTTTAACTTTCTTTTCTGGATCCATGATGTAAGCTTGTTCTTCAAGAACTACTTCTTCATAATATTTACGGATACGGCCTTCTACCATCTTTTCAACAATATTTGCCGGTTTGCCAGATGCTAAGGCTTGTTCGCTGAAAATATTCTTTTCATGCTCAACAGCTTCTGCCGGTACTTCTGCAATGGTCATTGCTATCGGATTTGTTGCGGCAATGTGCATAGCAATGTGTTTACCCAATTCTTGCATCTTTGCTTTATCAGCATTACCTTCTAAGCTAACCAATACACCAATTTTACCAACATTCGGACGTACGGCATTGTGAATATATGAACATACAACACCATTATTGACACTTAAATATGCCGCACGACGCAAATTCATATTTTCACCAATCTTTGCAATCATATCTGTTAAAATACAGCCCATTTCTTTGCCGCATACCGGACATGTGTATGATTTTAATGCTTCAATGTCACCTTTTACAGCTAATGCAGCTTTGGCTGAATTTTCTACATAATCTTGGAAAATATCATTCTTTGCAACGAAGTCTGTTTCTGAATTTACTTCAACAACTGCTCCGGCATTTCCTTCTACATATACTGCAACTAAGCCTTCTGCTGCGATACGACTTGCTTTTTTGGCTGCAGATGCTAAACCTTTTTTACGAAGCCAGTCTATTGCTTCTTCCATATTACCTTCTGTTGCTACCAGCGCCTTTTTGCAATCCAACATGCCGGCACCAGAGGTCTCTCTTAAACTTTTTACCATAGCTGCGGTAATTTCTGCCATTCTTTTTCCCCTTGTCTTGATTGTCTTTAATACATCAACTCGGCGGCAGCTTTACGCCACCGCCGTTTTTACTTAATCCTAAATTAAGCGTTTTCTACATTTTCAAATGTGTTATCAGATGATGCAACGACATCGTCAACTTTAACGCCTTGTGCTGCAACTTCTGCTTGCATACCATCCAAAATGGCTGATGACATCAATTCACAGTACAATTGAATTGCACGAATTGCATCATCATTTCCCGGTACAGGATAATCTACATCATTCGGATTTGCATTTGTATCGGTAATGCCAATTACAGGAATACCCAATTTTTTAGCTTCTTTAATGGCTAATGCTTCTTTTGGAGTGTCAATTACGAACAATAAATCCGGTTGACCACCCATGTTTTTAATACCATCTAAAGAAAGAGCAAGTTTCTCTTGTTCTTTTTTGATGTTTTGCATTTCTTTTTTGGTGTATCCTTCGTATGCGTTCTTTTCTTCCATTTCGTTTAATTTAACGAGACGGTTGATTGACTTGTTAACTGTCTTCCAGTTGGTCAACATACCACCTAACCAACGATAGTTAACATAGTACTGTCCACATCTTTCAGCACTTTCTTTAACAATATCTTGTGCTTGACGTTTGGTTGCGACGAACAATACTTTTCCGCCTTTTGCTGCAACGTCACGTGCTACTGCCAATGCTGTATACAACATTGGATATGTCTTTTGAAGGTCTATAATGTGAACATTATCTTTTTTACCATAAATGTATGGTGCCATTTGCGGATTCCAACGACGTGCGTGGTGTCCGAAGTGTACGCCGGCTTCTACAAGCTGACGTAATGTAAATGTAGGAAGTGTCATATTTTATTTTTCCTTATTTTCCGGTTAAACCTCCGCAGAATATCGGCCCAGAATATTCCGGACACCGGAGCGTGTAGCTTAGCTTAATTGCTTAAGTCTTGCCGACGCTTTCTCTGCGTGTGAATTACATAAAAAACAGCACCATTGCTGCTTTTCGCGTGTCTTATATCTTATTTTTATTTATTTTGCAACCTTTTTTTAACCTTTTATTCAATTTTTTCTTTGTTTTAACATAAAAAAACCGCATTCTCTCTGTTGAGAAAATACGGTTCTTGGTCTTTGACTCACAATATTACTCTCTTTTACTCTCTTTCGTAGTTTGAGATAAAATCGTAAATCTTTTGGTGAGGTTCACCATGCAGCGTTGCCAACATCAAAATTTGCCGTAATTCTCGTTTGCGAGGATGCTCTAAATCACCATCTGCTAAAGCCAGACCTATCAGCGAATCGGCAACTTGTACCGATACGGTAGAAAACTTTTCGCCCAACAAATCCGTTAGAGTTTTCGCACTTACCGAAAATAAAGCATCTATGGCTTCCGGGTCTTGTGACATCCGCAAAATGTTTAACGCCTCTTTTACATAATCTTCTCGCAAACCATAATAAGCTGACAAACTCAGCAAAATTGTTATGATACGTGGAAGCTCATTTTGCTCCAGTACTTTTTCCAAAGCAGGAAGTTTTTCTCCTTTAGATATCCAAAAGACTTTTGAACCATTCTTAGATTTGTCGTCTTCCATCTTTTGAGAAAACACTAGAACAACGCGTTCTTCATCAGTCTGCTCCATTGATGTAATTTCTTGCTCATCCGCACGGTAGTACGTGATGTAATCACCGCATTTTAACTTACTTATATCTGCTGAAATCGGAAGAACTACCATATCTTCCTTCTGCAAAATATAACTCTTTACTTTGATTGACTGAAAACCTCCAGCGATGTCAATTCTTGTGACACAAGCTGTAATTGGACCTTTTGACATAATAAAAAAATTAAAGTTATACAAATAATACAAAATTCTTTTGTTCTATACACCATCTTTTAACTTAAAGCAAGTTCTTTGTTCATTTCTTTTATTCTTTTATAAATTTCTGTTTAAGAATTCCAGTTTTTGCTTGTATTCGCACTTTTCTTTTTATATATTTTTGCCAGTTTATGTATATGTTTTTGTCTTAATCTGAGGAAAAATATGAGTGATTTGTTTGAAAATTCCGCAACGGCTGTTAAGGAAGAATATTCAGCTCGTGATATTGAAGTTCTGGAAGGGCTTGATCCGGTCAGACATCGTCCGGGTATGTATATCGGCGGTACTGATGAACAGGCTTTGCACCATTTGGTCGCGGAAATTTTAGACAACTCAATGGATGAGGCTGTGGCCGGATATGCTTCTAGAATAGACATTACGCTCAATGCCGATTATTCCGTAACCATTACCGATAACGGGCGTGGTATTCCTGTAGATGACCACCCGAAGTTTCCGGGAAAATCTGCTCTTGAAGTTATTTTGACTACTTTGCACTCCGGTGGTAAATTTGGCGGTAATGCTTATAAAGTTTCCGGCGGTTTACACGGTGTTGGTTCATCTGTGGTCAATGCGCTTTCTTCTAAACTTGTGGTTGAAGTTGCTCGTGATAAAAAACTTTATCGTCAAGAATATTCTCGCGGCAAACCAATCACCCCGCTGATTTTGGTCGGGAATGCGCCTAATCGCCGTGGTACAAGCATCACCTTTTTGCCTGATGAAGAAATTTTTGGAACAGATAATAAATTTGTACCGGCGAAGGTTTATCGTATGGCGCGTTCTAAAGCCTTTCTCTTTAAGGGAATTAAAATCTTTTGGAAGTGTGCACCGGAGCTTTTGACCGAATCTGACGGAATTCCTCAAGAAACGGAATTTAACTTTCCAAATGGATTACTTGATTTCTTAAACTATCAAATCGGGACAAGACCAACGATAAATCGCGCTCCTTTCTTTGGCGAAGCGGATCTTGCCGGTGATGAAGGTAAAGTTGAGTGGGCGATTACTTGGCCTGAAGATGAAAAAGGCTTTTGCTCTTCTTATTGTAATACAGTTATTACGCCGCAAGGCGGTACGCATGAACAAGGCTTTCGTACAGCTTTACTCAAAGGGCTTAAAGAATATGCCGATATGGCCAATATTAAAAAAGCGGCAGGTATTACGGCTGAAGACTTTTTAAGCGATGCCGCGATTATGCTTTCGGTCTTTATTCGTGATCCGCAATTTCAGGGGCAAACGAAAGATAAATTAACCTCCACAAAAGCTGCTTATTTGGTTGAAAAAGCCGTTAAGGATTCTTTTGATCACTGGCTTTCTTCTGATAAAGAAAATGCCAGTGCGTTGATTGAATATGTTGTGGATAGAGCGGAATTACGCAAAAAAAGAAAAGAAGAAAAAGTGCAAAATCGTAAATCCCCGACAAAGAAATTGCGTCTTCCGGGGAAACTTGCCGATTGTTCTAAATCTGCAGCTGAAGATACTGAAATTTTTATCGTTGAGGGAGATTCTGCGGGTGGCTCTGCTAAACAAGGGCGTGACCGTATGACGCAGGCCATTCTGCCGCTACGTGGTAAAATCCTTAATGTTGCCAGCGCAAGCCTTGATAAAATTACGCAAAACCAAGAAATTAAAGATATGATTGAGGCGCTGGGTTGCGGCACAAAAGATAATTATAAAGAGGAAAATCTGCGTTATGAAAAAATTATCATCATGACCGATGCTGATGTTGACGGTGCGCATATTACCTCGCTTTTGATGACTTTCTTTTATCAATATATGCCGAAGTTAATTGAAAACGGGCATTTGTTTATTGCAACGCCACCTCTTTATAAAATTGTTTTTGGCGGCAAAAACTACTATGCTCTGGATGATGAGGAAAAAGATAAAATCTTAAGCAAAGCTAAAGCTAATCAAAAACCGGATATCAGCCGATTTAAAGGTTTGGGCGAAATGAGCGCTTTGCAACTTCGCGAGACAACTATGGATAAAAATAATCGTGTTTTGTTGCGTGTTGTTGTGCCGACAGCCAACACGGAAGAGGCTCGCGATGAAGCATTTGAAACCAGACGTCAGGTTGAGCGTTTGATGGGGAAAGATCCGGAACAACGTTTCAAATTTATTATTGAACGAGCTAAGTTTGCCGAGGATTTGGATATTTAAGATCGCTTTGAAATAATGAAGTCAGTTTACCGACAGATAGATAAGAAAGCGGTTATCCTCAAAAGCATAGTGGGGTACTATAGATAAGAAAGGCAGTTTTTACTGTCTTTTTTATTTGCTCATAGTCTTTCATCTTTTGAGAAAGAAGTATTTCTATCCGTTTCCTATTCCTTTTGATATCTAGTCATAAGCACGGTAATATCGCTTTTTATAATCAAAATCACATTTTAATCGGCTATATTCCGGTTTTAAAATATACAAGACATCGGAGTTATCAAAGGGCTTGTAATATTTATTTATAAAATTCATATCCGGTGTATGGACATTTTTATCTATGCCGCGTTCGGCTGAATATTTATCTTTATACGGTGCAACATAGATAATTTTCGGCTTATATGTCTTAATGACTTCATTTATATCCATTAGCGGATGTATACCTATCTTTGCCCCGATAACGTCTAACTGTCCGAGTAAATTCCAATAATAGTGCGGGTCGCGATTATATAAGTTATACAAATTGCCATCTCCGTTAATGACGTAATCGCATGGCGTTGTAACACGGACGATTTTTTTATTCAACGGGTCATAAAAGCGTCCGACTTTCTCTCCCAGATTTCCCTCATATACCGCTGGTTTATACATACAAAATGCAAGGGTGGCTATGAGCACATAGATTAAGGCAAAATGTTTCTTGAACACTTTTTCCTCTAAAAACATTGCACTTAGTATCGCCGCTAAATATATCAGCAAATAAAAATAATAAGCAAAAGCCGAAAAATACAGTAAGCGTTGCGCCAGCTCCGTTAGAAATAATATGGTTAGTATATTAAAGTAAATATTTCTTTGACGAATAAAGCAAATTATCGCCAAGAAACTTCCGACCAATAACAATTTCAACTCCGGCCAAATCATCCCTTGCCTACGTTCTTCGGCAAATAAATCCGGTATATAGAGATTAAAGATAAAGTTTGAACGGAACCAAATTGCCAAAATATCATTGTGCCATAAATATACGGCATAACCGAGGCTCAAAGCTACCGGCAAAAGCATAGCATAAATGATGGCTTCCCATCTGATGACTTTCTTATATAGTAAATAAAAGGTCACTAATGCTAATACCGCCAGGGCAAAAATGATTTTTTGCAAAAACATAAACGATGCCCAGAATAACAGCATCGCTATGCTTAACTGACTTATTTTTTGTTCCTTAATATGGCAAAAGTAAAAGTAAAGTCCGGCAAAGAAAGCCGTCATCATAAAATTATCCGGACGAAAGTTTACAACCGATACCACAACATATGGGGTCAATGCTATAGCTGCCGCAATTATTCCTCCAAGTTTATCGGTTAAAAAGCGTGAGGTTATCAGATATAAAAAGTAATAATTCAAAAACGAACTTAATATTGCTGCACTCACAACCGTGGCCGTGATGATATTATCATCCACGCCTTGTGCGTGCAACCCGACAAAGGGTGCAAACAAATACCATAACAAGGGGTTATGATGTTGGAAAAAATCTTTGTATGGGATAAAATTTGCATACACTAACCACGAAGAGTGAATATGCTCCAGCGTATCTCCTCCTAAAGTATTTGTTTTCCAGGCAATATACAAACAAAAAAGTAACCTATAAGTCAGGTGTCCCAGTAAAAAAAATGCCGGAAACTTTTGATATATTTTCTGTAATATTTGCGGCATTTTTTGCTCCTTATGGGATAAATATGGTTTGCTTAAATACATTTTCCATGAAAAACAGAGAAATAAAACTTAGGGCAAACGCTATTATCGGGGTGGCTATCCAGCCTGATACCACGCGCAATATCAGACTCCATTTAATTCCCTTGCCGCCCTTTACCAAGCCTATCCCCACTATCGCTCCAATCACGGCTTGTGTACTGGAAACAGGCACGGCCGGTATCGGCGGTAGATTCATGGAAATGAGAAAATGTTCCAAACTTTCTGATGAAAACAATATCAACACCAGAGATTGTGATAAAATAACAATCCATGCCACAGTCGGCGAAAATGACAACACATTTTTACCCACCGTACGAATAGCTCTTTGCGAATATGTAAATATCCCGACACATGCGGCAATACCCCCCAGCAAAAACAGAACTTGTATACTGCTTAAGGTATAAAATGTTCCTAACTTTATTGGTTCCAAGACATTTGAATCTATAAATACGCCCACAACGTTTGCCATATTATTTGCCCCAAGCGCAAAACCGCCTAGTGCTGTGGTTAAGACCATGCCTACGCGCACAGCCATATCTTGCCATAAAATGTGCACTTTGCTGTGGTGCAGGAGTTTTTTCACACAAATATATAAACCAACGGCTATAAAACCTGAAATTATCGGACAGAATATCCATGTCGCACAAATGTTGGTTAAGGTTTCCGTATCGGTCGGTTTGTGATTATAGACGTTCCAACCGATAATGCCCCCCACAATAGCCTGTGAGATGGATACACTTATGCCGGATTTTAACATCATCAGCACAGCCAGTGCCGATGATAATGACACGGTAAATGCGGCTGGCAGAGTATTAATTTCACCTAGGGTATTTAATGTTTCTGCCGTATTTTGACCGCTAAACACAGCGCCTAATACTAAAAATATGCTGGCAATCACAGCCGCAGTTGTGAAGCGTAGCATCTTTGTACCAACGGCCGTACCAAAAATATTAGACGCATCGTTGGCGCCCAATGACCACCCCAGAAATAATCCACTTGATAAAAAGAACAAATATTCCAGCATCGCTTAAATTTCCCGTTTGATAGCAAAGATAAGCAAGGCATCAATGCAGTCTTCAGCTAAATCCGCAATATCAGCTACTTCTTCAATGAAATTATTTATTTGCATTTTATGTGCTAAATCCAAGTCTGAATCAAAAACTTCATTACGCAATTTGGCTGCGGTTTTATCGCTTTGATGTTCCAACAAATAAACTTTTTTGGAATAATCGCGCAGTGTAACCAAATCTCTGAAAAAAGCTCTGGAAGCTATTGCCATATTTTCAGCACAATCTGCAACTTGACCTACCAGCTCTTGCAGTTGGGCATGATATTCTTCAGGAATATTCGGACGTTCTATATAAAATTTATGAGCAACTTCATCAAACAGATTGATGACCCTATCCAAATTTTCTACCAATTCCAAAATGTTTCCGCGTAAATCCGGTATTAAATTTTGTTCATAGAGTTTGCTTTCTATTTCGCGGCGCAAAATATCCGAATCGTGCTCTATTATCTTTATTTTTTTACTGGTGTGACGATATTTTTCACTACGCTGTTCTTGCAAATATATGCTCACAGCTTCTTTGAAAACCATAGTCATTTCAATTATTTTATCATGGAGGCTGTCTATATTATGTTCCAAATCTCTGGTTCGCGCAAATAAAGATATCTTCACATTAAACATTTATCTCTTATTCCCTTCCTTTTGTCTTTTTAGAATCGTCTTTTTTTCCTTGTTATTGTTTATTTGATTTTAAACTTACGCACTTTGTCAACATATTTTTATTTTTGACTTGCATTTATTTTTTTATTCTCTTACTTTTTAAGGGTTATATAACGTTTTTTAAGGATGGGAAATATGCAAAAAGATCATATTATTACCGTTTTGGTATCTGTTATTGCGAGCGTTGTTGTCTCTGTTGCACTTTGCGCTACTGTTTCGGGTTCTAAAACGTCAACTTCTGTTTCTACAGGTTCTCAAAATATCAACCAAGCTATTGAAGATTATTTAATGAATAATCCGAGCAAGGTTCGTGAAGCTTTGGAATTGGCTGCTCAACAGGAGCAAATTGAAGCTCAGAAACGTATTGCCGAACTTTATAAGGCTAACTGGAAAGATTTAAGTTCTTATGAAGGTTCTCCTTTTGTTGGACCAAAGGATGCAAAAGTTACTATTGTTGAATTCTTTGATTTCAACTGCGGCTACTGCAAACATTTAGCGCCTGAACTTTTGAAAGTTATCAAAGCTAATAAAGATGTTAAAGTTGTTTTCAAACCGGTAACTTTCTTGGGTTCTATGCCTGCGGCTAAAGCTGCTATGGCTGCTAATAAGCAAGGCAAATTCTTGGAAGTTTATGAAGCTTTGTTAACTCATAATGGTCAAGTTACTTCGGCTGTTATTGATGAAATCATCAAAAAAGCCGGTCTTGATGTTGAAAAAACAAAGAAGTTGATGGAAAGTGATGAAATTGCAAAAGAAATTTCTGATATTTCTGCACTTTCTCAAAAAGTTCAAATTCGCGGTGTGCCGACTTTGATTATGAATGGTGAAGCATTGCAAGCTATTGATGCCGCTACTATTCAGGCCGCTATTGATAATGCAAAATAATTTTATTACTTTGCACTCCGGCCCGTTCTCTCTAAGGACGGGCTTTTTTATTGTGAAAATTTGATGATTATATGTAAAAACTATTGCATCAATCACTAATCTCGCTAAACTTAAACGTGTTTTTTGATATGTTTGTGAGGGTGTTATGAAAATCTTTTTTAAATATTTAATGGTCTTGATTGTTGCTGCGCTTGGAGCCACTGCTGTTCTTTATGCCGATGCGCATTGTCCGCAAAGGAAGGCTCAACAAAAGCAAATGATAGACCAAGCTATTGAAAATTACGTTCAACAAAATAAAGAAAATATTGCCAAACTTGTCTTGGATAGTGAGGCTTTTAAGACGGCTCAACAACAAAAAATAGAGACGCTTGATGCACAAAATGGAGAACAACAAGAAAGTGCTGCTGTTGAAGAAAACAATCCCAACAAAATCTATTTGGATCATTGGGATGAAATGAAAAATAGCAGTATTGCTCCTTTTGCAGGACCTAAAGATGCTAAAGTGACGGTTGTTGAGTTTTTTGATTTTGCTTGCGGACACTGCAAAGCATTGGCTCCGGTTATGGCTCAACTAATCAAAAAAAATCCCGATGTTAAATTTGTCTTTAACCCACTCTTTTTCATGAGTGAACATTCTCCATATGCCGCAAAAGCATCTTTGGCAGCGTTTCAAAAAGGAAAATTTGTGGAAGTTTTTGAAGGTATTATGACACTTCCTGAAATGAACGAAGAGACAATTAACCAAATTCTTGCTGATGAAGAACTTAGTGTTGATGAAATTAAACAAATGATGGAACAAAAAGAAATCCGTCGCGGTATTCAAGATATTGATGCTTTATCACAAGTTTTGGGAATTAACGGCGTTCCTATGGTGCTTATTAACGGAGAACCTTTTTATGGACGCAGTTTTGATGAGCTACAAAACAAAATTAATAGCTATAAATAAACGTACTTAAAACAAAATATCCCCTGAAGCTCGCAAGCTCAGGGGATTTTTTGTTTTCACATCAAGGTTTGAATACTTGTCCGGATTCACCATATATTTCGCCATCTTCAAATAAAATACCCAAAATTGCGCCATCATACAGTTTATCCAACGTGTTTGTTTTGGGATTGAAACGGCGTACTGTTCCATATACTCCGCTAAAACCTTCTTTGTCATATACCTCGCAAATCAGCGTTGTTGATTTTCTGCCCAAAGAGAACCCACGATATAGTTCAATGTACTCAAAGTTTTTGCCAAGGAGTATAACAGTTTCCATACCTTCATGAAAAATGACTGATGATACAGATAATGCATAGCATGATGGATTATGTTTCTCGTCGCTATAAATTCCCCAGACTTGATATCTGTCATCGTCTTTTATAATCAGATATTCATTTGGGACACCTGCACGTATTATTTCTTCGTTATAAATCACTTCTATCTCGTCCTTTTCCGGCACTAAGATATTTTCACAAGTGTATCTGTCGGCTGAGATTTCTGTATATCCATCGTCCTGTAGGATATTTAAAATAATCTTTTCATCCGCTTTATTTTTAGGCGATAAAAAGACATTTTCTCCTACTCTTTGTCCGAGCTCTTGGATATCTTCGCTATACTTATTTATAAGCATCCATACATCTTCTCCATCATCGCTTTTGGAGCTATAAATAAAAGCATTCTTGCTTCCGGCATAAATTTTCCGATTATACTCGCTCGCAAATACCATATATTCTGATTTTTTTGTCTGAATCAGAATTTCATATGTTGCAGGGCGATATTTATGCTCTATGCGGTAAACATAGACTTTGCACCGGCGAGGCCCCATCTGCACTGAAAAGTAATCATCTGCGCACAATACCAGCGATAGTCCTTGTAAAATGAACAATATTCCACAAACCATCATTACCCATACAAACATTTGTAAATCTTTATCCGGTAATAGAAATATTATACATAAGATACTGAAAATAAGCCCCACTATAGCCATGAAGCCATCTGCACTACATACCTTTTTCCATGCGGAGCGTTCACATATGCGTGACAATCTCCAAGACATCAATCTATCCATAAAACATTATAATTTAAGTGATACAATAATTGTTAACTGGCGTGAATTGTATCTATTTTTGTTGATTTGTCAAATATTTTGTGAGGGTAAATAACGCTCACTAATTTAAAGTTTCACTCAGTTCCATCCACTTCTCTTCTGTGGCGGTAATCTCTTGCTCTAAGTTATATAACTCAATTTGCATCTTGGCGACTTCGCTGCCGGAAACTTGAGCAAACTTTTGTAATAATTCCGCTTTTTTAGCTTCCAATTTATTTAATTCTTGTTCAATTTGGCGTAGCTCCGCTTTGACTTTACGGTCTTGCTTATTGTTTATGGGATTTTTTTCTATGGAAGGTGTTGAAGGATTGGGTTGTGTTTTTATTTCTTTTTGTTCCGTTTTTTCTTCTGTCTTTCTTTGCTTATTTAATAAAAACGAGCGATAATCTTCCAAATCCCCGTCAAAGGCGGTGCAGGTATGATTATGTACCAACCAAAGATTGTCTACGACCATTTCTAATAAATGGAAATCGTGCGAAATTAAAATAATAGCCCCGTTATATGCGTTTAATGCTTCCGCTAGGGCGGTTCTTCCCTCCATATCCAGATGGTTGGTCGGTTCATCAAAGATCAATAATTCCGGCTTATCTATGGAAATTCGCGCAAACAGCAATCTTGTTTTTTCACCGCCGGATAATGCTTTAATTTGTGTCACGGCTTTTTCTTGTTCTAGGCCAAAGTGCCCAAGATGTGCACGGATATTTTTTTCAGGTGTTTCCGGCTCTAGGGATTTCATATATTCGGTTGGAGTCAAATCCAGCGGCAATTCTTCGGTTTGGTTTTGATTAAAGTATCCGATTTTGAGTTTACCGCTTTTTCTCATCGTTCCTTCCATCATGGGTAGATGTGATGATAGCATTTTCACTAGTGTTGATTTACCATTACCGTTTTTCCCTAGCAAGGCTATTCTATCATCTTGATTGATGTAAAAATTTAATTTTCGTAACACTACCTTATCACCATAACCCACAACTCCATTTTCTACAGTTATCAGAGGGGATGGCATGGGTTTTATATCCGGAAATGAAAACTTACTTTCTTTATCTTGCGCGACTTCTTCTATATCTTCCATTTTTTCTAACATTTTCAGACGGCTTTGGGCCTGGCGCGCTTTGGTCGCTTTATAACGGAATCGGTCTACATATGACTGAAGATGCGCTTTGCGTTCGTTTTGTTTTTTTATCAGCTTATCCACCAACTCAATCTTTTGTGCATATTGGCGGGCAAAAGTATCATAATTGCCCCCGTACTGGACCAGTTTTTTGCCTTCAAAATGGATTATACCTTCACATACATTGTTTAGAAAATCCCTGTCATGGCTAATCAGCAGTACCGTTCCTTTATATTTTTGCAAATAACTTTCAAGCCACACAATCGCCTCTAAATCAAGATGGTTTGTCGGCTCATCCAAAAACAAGATATCGGAACGCTGAAACAGTGCTCCGGCCAAGTTCAAACGCATTTGCCATCCACCGGAAAAGTCTTTTACCGGCTTTTCTAAATCTTCTTGATTGAAGCCTAGCCCTACTAAAATTTCTGCGGTTCTGGCTTCTGCCGAATCGGACTCCATTATCCATAATTGTTCCATTATTTCCGGCAATTCTTCAGGTTTGGCGGTCTTTTCTTGTTCACGTAAAGCCATCAATCGTTTATCTTTGCTTAACACATATTCCAATATCGGCTTTTGCAAATCGGCTTCTTTTATTTCTTGTTCTACAAAGGCTTTTAACTGATTTTTGCTGCATTGTACTTCGCCGCTGTTTACATCCAACTCGCCTTTTAAGACTCTAAACAAGGTGGTTTTTCCGCAGCCGTTATGGCCGACGATACCTATCTTTTGCCCGTCGGATATTTGTGCGGAAGCATCTTCCAATAAAAATTTTGAAGCTATTTGAACCGTTATTTTTTCCAGCTTTATCATGTGTTTCCTTTTTTATTCTTTTTTGTATGACGGATATGTTTTCGCTTTGTAGCCCTGCTCTACTTCATAAAAACTCATCGGCTCTTCTATGTGCCGATTTAAGATTTGGCTTGCTTCTTCCGGGGTAAAATAAAAATCTGCAAAAGTTTCCGGTAGCTCGGCTATTTCTGGAATTTCTATATCTGCCAACGGACTTTCTGCCATTTGTTGTTTTAACCGTGGCAAAAAGCGCTGCATACTTGTATCGTTTTTTACATCATTTTCATTATGAAAGAAATAATACCTAAAATCTATTGCTGTTCCCTCCGGATGTCCGCGCTTTTTCTTATTTAAAAACTCTGCAAATGATTTTGTTACATAATGATTTACTCTTGCTTTGTCTCCGGAAATATTAAAACTCAGCATATAGCTGACCGGCTTGTGGTACTCATTAACGCTTTTGCCTCTGACCGGTATATAATGATTAGCGCCGAAAGCCTTAAAATCAATCACCGAATCCGGACGCACTATTGATTTTACCGTATGATTGAGTTTGGCGCCGTGAGATGTAAAGGCTTCCGTTACCAAGCCTTCTTGGCGCTTAAACAGACCATTATCGCCATAATTCATCCATTGTAGGCTGACCTCGGCAACATCTTCAAATTCTTGCAAAAAATCCACCATATTATCTGCTTTGAGCGGCACCAGAAATTCATCTAAATCAATAAATGCCATCCACTTGCTTTTAGCGCCATATTCTTTGACTACTTTATCATAGCAGGCTAGTTGCTGATTTTTTCCTGTCATTGGAATATAGGTTATCAGACCTTGTTGTATATAAGGCTGCAGATAGGCGTGGCTTCCGTCCGTACTATCATTGTCACATAAATAGAAGTGCTCTACTCCTTGCAATTTGTGATATTCAATCCATTCTTTTAAGTATGGCTTTTCATTTTTCATGATGGCCGTAATACTTAAAGTATATTCTTTTGCATAGATATATCTATATCCGGTATACAGCAAAGCTCCGACTACGAAAAATAATCCTATCCCAACTGCCAGTTTTTTCATGCTTTATACAAAATTTTCCATAATGTTATGTTCGTGGCATGCGTCTTTTACCAACAATGTGGTCACAGGCGCTTCTGAATATTTTTGAAACAAAATTCCATGTCCCAGACATAAACCGAAATTGATATTAAAATCTGTCTTTTCTTTATTCAAATATTCGGCTTGAGACTTTGGATCGCAAGAGGCGCCGGAGAGTTCCGGTGATAACTCTGAGGCGTCTAATCCGGACTCTTTACAATTAACAATAACTGATTCAATTCCTTCTTTTTTTAACATTGATTTTAATTTTTCCGCAAAATCTTTCACCGAAAAACAAGAGGCAATGCCAATCTTTTTATATCCGTTCAATTTGATGAAATTAACGAGCTCTATCATCCGCGACGGATTGCGGGATTGATTTGTTAAGCACATAAATTCTTTATCTTCTTGTGTGTAATTACCTTTTTCCATAGTCCTTACCTTAAAATTATATTAACCTTGTCCGTATACTATAACAACTATTCTATAACACAAGACAAATAAGCACACTTATTCCATATTATTTCCGTTTTTAAGGATATGGACTATAAAATGCTTTAAAGAGAAAGAGTTAAGTCTATGAGTAAATATTTATCTTTTGTTCCGCTTAGTATGTACAATATTGCAGCTTTTTTGCGGTCACAACTTTTTTTATTGCCGGTTTTGTTGTTCTTTTATCAAGAAAACGGGCTGACTGTCGGTGATTTTTATCTTATTCAGGGCTTAATTGTCTTTTTTGCTTTTTTGTTTGAAATTCCGGCCGGATATCTCGGAGATATCTTTCCCAGAAAATATATTTTGATTACCGCCTATGCACTCTTTCTCGGACGGCTGTTTTTGTGGATTTTTTTCCGCGGGTTTGAAATTATTCTTATCGGTGAATTTCTTTATGCCTGCTCTAAGGCTTGTTTTGATTCGGTTTCTTCCTCTTTTATTTATGATATTCTAAAACACAATAAAGAAGAAGCCAAAATGGTTAAGGCTTATTCTAACTTTAATGCCGCTATGTATATCGGAACGGGAATCGCTGCCCTTCTTGGTGCCGGGCTCTACGAAAAACTCGGCTCTCACGTGTTGTTAATTGCGGAATTCGTGATTTATTCCACCGCTATTTTATTGCTTGCACTTCTTCCTAATGCGCATCAACCTTCTCTAAACGCGGTGATTTCACTTAAAGACAGATTGAAAAGATTTTGGGTGGCGGTACGCTATATTCTTAAATCTCGCAAATATTGCTATTTAGTTTTGTTCTCCGGATTTATGGTTGGCGTATCTCACTTTTTCTTTTGGAGTTTCCAACCGCTTATGAAAAGCTCAGGCATCAACCCTTCGGTTTCTTTAACCGACTTGGCGGATTCAATTGGTTGGGATGCCCGAGTTTTCGGCGATGTTGTCTGGAATTATCTCATTAGCTTAAATTGGCTTGATTATATTAAAGTTATGGGCGTGGTTATTTTTATCAATAACCTTATTCGCTCGTCCTTTAGCTATTTTGCAGCGTCTATGGCTAAAAGAATTTCTTTGTTTAACCTTGGTAACATCTCTTTTATCATGGAGGTTGTCGGGTGCGCTCTTTCGTTTGTATTGATGAAAATGGGACATATCTCTCCACTTAATTGCTTGCTCTTTATTATCTTTTTATGTATTTGCATCGGGTTGCAACTCATGTTTACCATCACGCACATCAGCCGGTTACATCGCTTAATCAATCCGAAAATTCGTTCGCTTTCATCTTCGGTTAATATGATGACGGGGCGGCTTATGACCTCAATTATGTTGATGGCGCCGAAATTTTTGTTAGAGCATGAAGGGGAAGCTACCGGACTTCGCGTGATTGATATCTTTTGGATTTATGCCCTTATCTTTATCCCTATCGGGCTGTACTTTATCTATAAAATATTTAAGTATAACGTACATGCCGAGCACTCGCTTATGCATGTCAGCGATGAAAAGGCCTAAGTATGTCTGTATCTAGTCGGTTCACGATTTTTATGTTCTCTTTATGGTTTGCCGCTACGGCAAATGCCGCCGATATCGGACTTAAAATTTCTGCCGGTCAGAATTGGTTTTCTTGGGGAGATTATATTTTAGGCCAAGATTTAAAAAGCGGATTTGAAACTATCGGGTATTCTGTTGAACCGGCCTATATGGAAAATTTTTATAGTGAAGATGCTTCAAATATCCCGATTGATGTGTATATGCACGGCTTTATCCCTTTTAACCCGCCTGTTCATCCTGAAAAAATCAACGTAATGTATCTCTACTATCCGCTTGAAACGGCTCAGATGCAAAAATATCATAATCTTAAAAATATTTCTGAATCGGATTGGATGTCTTTGCAGACGGAGCTTTGGGATTTTCAACTTATTGCCGTTGCTTCCCCTACTTATCAAAAAGAAATTGAGAAACTTGGGATTAAAACTATCTTTGTTCCGCAATTTACTAATCCGCGCAAATTCTTTTATGAATACGACAAGGAGGCTTCCTATGATATTTTATTTGTCGGGAGGCCCGGATATGAGCGCATTAGTGCCAAATGGGCAATAGAATCCGGTTTTGACGTTGCGCTGTTTGGGGAAGGCTGGGAAACTCAAGCCCCAAAAGAAATGGTTAAAGGGACGTATATTGATAATTCGGAACTCCATAAATATTATGCATCGGCCAAAATCGTCTTAAATGATACACGAGCCGATATGAAAAAAGCCGGTTTTATCAGCAATCGGGTTTTTGACGTGACGGCTAGCGGCGGCTTTCTTATTTCTGACTATATGCCTGAAATTGAGCAATTCTATGGCGATAGCATCCCGATGTTTAAATCTAAAGAAGAATTAAAGCAACTTATTGATTATTATCTGGCTCACCCTGAAGAGCGCGCTAAAAAAGCTAAAAAAGCTCAGCAAATTACGTTAAGTCTTTTTACCTCAGATTTGGCCGCGCAAAAAATTATTGACGCCGTCCAAACACTTCAGCCTCAGAAGCAAAACACTAATCAGCTTGACTATTCCAAACTTGTTATCAAAAGTCCATGGCCTGCCGAGGCTCGCAATATCGGTGAATATTGGTTGGAATTAGATTTGGAAGACGGGCTGAAAAAAAGCGGGTTTGACACCAGAACGTATTATTTCAATCGGCAATTTTATCCGGATGATTTTTATCATCAGGCCGGAAATCTCCTTTATATGCAATTTAAGTATAACCGTGCAGAATTTGAGGATGAAAATAAAAACCGAATTATGTACCTTTATTTTCCGACAGAAATCCCTAGCACGGCAAAATTTAAAAACACCCCTGACACATTTCAATTTAACACCGATGCTTCTCTTAATGATGAATTGCAGTATTTTGATTTAATCGCCACCCCTGCCGCGGCGCTTATTCCTGAACTCCAAAAACAAGGGCATCGCGCCGTTTTTGTGCCACAATTTACTAATCCTGATAAATTTAAATATGAATATGATGAAAGTGTTAAGTCTGAATTACTTTTTGTCGGGTCTCCTTGGTATGAGCGAGTTAGTGTTACGTATGCGCTTGAAAACGGCTACGATATCTCGGTTTATGGTCTTAAATGGGAAGGAAAAATCCCTGCCCAATACATCAAAGGCGGGTATATTGACAATAATAATCTCAATCGTTATTACTCCTCGGCTAAAATCGTTTTAAGTGATCATCCGGATGATTTGGCAGAAATGGGACTGGTTATTAACCGGTTATATGATGCTTCTGCTGTCGGCGCTTTTGTTATTTCTGAATATAGTCCCTATATTGAGCAAATTTTTGGAGATGCTATTCCGATGTATAAAAATAAAGAGGAATTTAAACAACTCGTTGATTATTATTTGGAACATCCGGAAGAACGCTTAAAAAAAGCAAAACAAGCTCAAAATATTACTTTGCAGCGCTTTACAAATATGGCGGTAGGGCGGCAACTGAAACAACTTTTTGAAAATATCGGGAGAAATAAATAATGAAAAAATATCTTTTACTTTATTTGGCCGTACTTTTGGGTGGCGCGTTATTGCTCTCGTATTCCAAGGTTTTAGAAAAAGTCACAGCCCCTGTTGTTGACACCAAAATATCAGATAAAACGCCGCAATCTGACAAGCAAATTTATATCAATGTGCAAGCCTCCCAAATGGCACAACTTTATCGTCAGGCGGTCAAATTGCAAAAAGCCTTTCAGGAAATCGGGAAAGAGGTTACTTTGTCAGATATGCAAAAAATGCAAAGCGGTAATTTTAATCTCTATATCGCGGAAAGTTTGGATAACTTGCCTAAGGTTTTAGATACCAATGCTATTAATATCTTATGGATTCCGGTGGTGCGTCAGGATGATGATGTGGCTTTATTAAGAGCTTTTGATGTGATTGTGGTTAAAAGTATGGCCTCTTTTAATCATCTCAAGGCAATTAACGTGCGGACGGCCTTTATCCCCGATGCTTTTAATATTAAATCTTTGTCACAGCGCCAACCCAACGGAAAAGCTATGTTTTATGGGGACAATGTCGGATTTTCTTTGTCACTGTATTTGGCAGGACGAAAAGAACATAGTTTGGATGTTTATGGAAAGGGATTTGAAGCACTTTGGCCTAAAGATGAAATTAAAGGCACCTCTCCTTCTTTAGATGATTTTGCACAATATTCCGCAGTGCTGACAGATCAAAGTGATGAAGATTTGAGAGATGAAATTATCAATGCTAAAATTATTGAGATTATTGAAAACGGCGGCGTACCGTTGCTCCGTTTTAACAGTGCTGTTTATAAGATTTTTGAAGAGGGTTTGCCGCTCTATCATGATGAGCAGGAATTTATACAACTCTTAACAAGATTAGAGCAAGACCCTACTTTTGTTTTGCAAATCAGGCAAAACCTCATGATGATTGCGCAACGGTGGAACTCTGTTTCGCAAGCGCAAAAATTTGCGGAAATATTTGACATTATGCAGAAAAAAAGAAGGTAATTTCTAACTCTTCTACAAATTAAAAGGCTGACATTTCTGCCAGCCTTTTTTTTATTTTTTAATTATGATAAGATAAATGTCCGTTTTCTAGCTTTGCGTGCCCACCCAACGGTATGGTCAGCAAGGGGGCAGAGTGTCCAAAGTCTACATTGGCCAAAATCGGCAAATTCTTTAATTCCGCTTTGGTGTTTAAGATAAACTCCAGTCCTTCTCTTGTTACTTTTGAACCTTTTTGGAAACGACCGATTACAATTCCTTTTACATTTACAAAGTCATCTTGATAAATCAGAGCTTGTAAATTACGTTCAAAATCCGCCAAAGAACTTCCTTCCGTATCTTCTATAAACAATATGGTGTCCTTTTCAAATTTCGGGCGGAAAGAGGTGCCGAGAAGGAGATTATATGTACCGAGGTTTCCCCCAATGATTGTTCCTTCGGCTGTACCTTCGTGAATATTCCAATAACCTTCGTTTGCTTCAAACTCGCGTTTCTCTTGGTCTAAAAACCATAAATCATCGCTCCAGATTTGGGAGGGCTCAACGTCATCTTTGCCATCTTCTACCAACATTTTGATAAAGTGTGCAAAGGTGTAGTCGCAGCCCTTTTTCATCCCTAACGAACTAAAATGCGGACCATAATATGTTATCAAGCCGGTTTTTGCCAAGATGGCATTTTCTAAAGCCGTAATATCGGAAAACCCGCAAAATACTTTTGGATTTTGACGAATTAAATCATAATTCAAATACTTTAGCAGTTGGTTTGAATTAGCGCCGCCGATTATCGTCATTATTCCTTTTACGCTTTTATCGGCAAACGCTGTATGGATGTCCGATACTCTTTTTTCTATTGAGCTTGAACCCATATAGTCCCAGTTTTCATCAATCGCATTGGGGGCAAAAACAACTTCCAACCCTAGGCTTTCCAAACGCTGTTTGGCTATTTCTCTCACATCTTTGCCGATGATTTTGACACCTCTTGCCGGTGCGATTACCATAATCTTATCACCTTTTTGCAATCTGTTTGGTATTATCTTTTCCATTTTTCTCCCTTTCTTTTACTGTTCTTGAATTGAATCTTCGGTTGTATCTTCCTTATCTTCATCTTCTTCCCAATGAACGTGAAGTGTTGTTACCGGCTTGATATCCGTTGCATTCAGCACGCGACGGCGAATTTGCCCACGGATAAAATCTTCGGCAGCGTTTCGGTTGGGCTTTTCAGATAATTTTTGCGCTATCAACGGTTTTACCTGTTTCATTATTTCTTCATGCAACACATACCATTCATTTTCTTCCAAAATATCTATAGAGCTGAATTGAAGTGATTTTAATTTGTAGTCTTTGCTAATCACAGCCGATATAAACAGGGTACAGTTAAACATTATCCGGCGACGATTTTTGACTAATTCCGAGCCCAAAGATACACTTCTGCCTCTGTCTACGCCCATTATCTCCGCTACTATCTGCTCTATCATCTCTATTTTATGGTCGTGATAAAGGCAAATATCGCCATTTTGCGCTGAAAAGACATCTTCAACACCGCAGCTCTTTGCAAATTTTTTATGTTCTCTAATGAATTTTTTATCGCCATGCACCGGAAGCACAATCTTTGGATTTAATAACTCATACATGGCCTGTAAATCTTTTTTGCAGGCATGACCTGATGTGTGAACCAGATAATCTTCTTCGGTGACTAAATTAACCCCTTTGGCTAATATCTTTTCTTGCAGACGTTCTATCTTATCCTCATTGCCGGGAATAATCTTTGATGAAAAAATCACATTATCTTCTGCCGCCAATTTGATATATTTATTTTCATCATTGGCAATCATGGTCATCGCACTGCGATAGTTGGCTTGTGAGCCGGTACAAATATATAACGCCTTATCCGAAGTGATACCATCCACTTCTTCTAATGTATGCAAATCGCCATATTCCGTTAAATAACCGCATTGTTTGGCAATTTTAACATTCGTTACTAAACTTCTTCCGGCCAATATCGGCGTTCTCCCGGCAGCTCTTGCCGCTAAAATCAAACTCTCCAAGCGCATGATATTTGATGCAAAGCACGTTGCGACAATGCCTCCTTGCATCTCGGGAATTATCTTGAGCAAATTCTCACGAACATCCTCTTCACTGGCTTGCGGTTCATCTACCATCACATTTGTTGAGTCACATACGAAAATATCAACGCCTTCTTTTGCTGCACGTTTTAACGAATCAAAATCCGTTTTTACCATAGAGAGCTTGTTATCATCAAAGCGCCAATCTGTTGCGTGCATTATGTTACCATAAGGCGTTTTGATAAATAATGCAGAGGTTTCCGGTATGGAGTGCGCTATCGGGATAAACTCTACTTCAAAATCCGCTAACTTAACGTGTCTTTCTTTGTTCACGGAAATAAGCGGAACCATATCTTGCATCTTATATTCACTCAAGCGCTCTTTAACTAAGCCTAATGAAAAATCCGTACCATATACCGGACACTGCAACGTTGGCCAAATTTGTGCTATTGCGCCTAAATGGTCTTCATGCCCATGAGTTATGAATAGGCCTAAAATATCTTCTCGGTAGTTTTCTAAAAATTCCGGTGACGCATAACACATATCCATTCCCGGAAAATCATCATTCAAAAATCCATACCCCGCATCTACCACTATCAATTTACCATTGACCGCGTATACAAACATATTCATCCCGATTTCATCGGCGCCGCCTAACGGTAAAAAATATATTCCTTTTTTCTTAAAATCGTTCATTTCTTTTTTATTCCTTTTTATATAAACAAATCTCCGGCAATGATTTTTTCGGTTCCTTTATTTGTTTTTAGTATTAAATAACCATTGTCGTCAATATCTTCAAAAAAACCTTCTTTTACTTCTCTTTCTGTCTTTATTTTTATTTTTTCTTTATAACCTTTTGCCATATCTAGCCATTCTCGTCGTATCTTATCAAATCCATTTTTACGGTATTCTTGCATATCCGATAAAAACTGTTGCAGATAATAATGCAATAATTCTATCCGGTCAAGTATCAACCCTGACTCTTTTAGCGAGGTTGCTTGATAGGGCATTCCTTCCAAAACCGGCGCTTTCTCTACATTAACGCCTATACCTATCGCCCATAGCGTGTCTTTTATATTTTCCAATAATATTCCGGACAATTTTTTCCCATTTAAAAAAACGTCATTCGGCCACTTTATTTTGATATCACCGGCTTTATATCTTTGTTTGATTGCTTTGGCTAGGCTTAATCCTACTATGCAAACAATTTTACTTAATTCCTGAGCTTCTGCCTCTTGAGTATAAGTAAAATAGAGATTTCCGGTTATTTCTTGCCACTTGTTCCCGCGGCGGCCGCGGCCTCCGGTTTGATGTATAGCACTCACAACTATGTTTTTCCCTAATTTTTCTACATATTCTTTTATTGTATCATTGGTTGAAATGACGCTTTCTTCTTCATACCAATCCCAAATTCCGATTTTTTCTTTATAAGTTGACAACATCAAACATATCTTTCATTATCGCAAATAAATCTTGCGGATTAAACGCTATCAGCACAATGCATATCACGCTAAATAGCGTATACATCATGACTGATTTATTTTCACTGTCATATATTTTGATTTTATGTTCAAAATATGCGGTCTTTATGATATCTAAGTATGCTTTGGACAATATCAGCAAGAAGAACAAAATTATCCCTAAGCTTATATAATATTCCCGCTTTAAGAGTTCTGACACGGCATTTAATTGTCCTAAAAATCCGACCAACGGCGGTAACCCTATGAACGAAAATAAGCTAACCAACAACGCCCCAGTTGTGTAGGCTCTTGTTTCGGCAAGCCCCGATAACGATGTTACGGATGATAAATATTCGCCATGACTCTTTAAGCTGTAAAAAACAAGGTAACTTCCGTTTAGGCTTATCGTGTATACGAACAAATATACGAATGCCGCAAAATTTGTTTCCGGCTTAAAAAATGATAAAAGGAGTAAAACAATGCCAAAGTGATACATGGAACTATATGATAAAATACGATGCAGATTTATTCTGGCATTTGCTCCCATTGCGCCAAAAATGACCGACAACAATGCGAAACCCTGATATACCGGAGATAACTCTGATGATAAAGGTGTAAATAATTCTACATTTAACTTAATGAAACATCCCCAAAATGCAAGTGGCGCAATCAGGGCAAAGTAATGGCTTACCGGCAGAATTCCTTTTCCGGTTTTATCTTCCGCCATAATATGAAAAGGAGCTATTCCCAAAGAGTATAAAAAAGGAATAATAATCGCTACTGCCGATAAATAGAGCGGTAGGGATTGCGGGGCTTTTAAAAATAATTCTCTTAAAGTCGCAAACTCTACATTTCCATCTTCATAACTGTTCAGATATCCGAATCCAGCTGCAAAAATGATTACAACCATCGCAGATACCCCCATATAACGGCTGGCTGCCTCTGATGGCAATTTTTCATAGCTTATTCCTAGTAGGCGATAATGTGTATAAGTCAGCAAAATATAGCAGAATAATAATGCTACCAAATTGCTTGATGACAACATCAAATTTATGCCTATCAATGAGCTTAAAATCAAAATATAATATTTACATCCTGTTTTATTCTCTGTACTGAACCAGGTTGAAGCCAATCCTATCATAATATATGCCAAGAAACCAATGCATAAATTAAACAACAGTGTGTAGGCGTCGTTTGTAAAATATAGCGGACTAAAGCTCTTTTCTTGCCAAGCCACAGCCCAAAAAAGAGATACCAACAGCCAAAATCTTGCTACTCTTGCATATATTTTTGCAGAATCATACGACAGCAGATACATAAAAAACAAATGCAAAATTCCGATAATTAACGAAGCTTCCGGAAGCGCATATCTTATATGTTCCCAAATCATCTCTTCCCTGCCTCCTTAAAATACAAACCATAATGGTTTGAAAAATGATAAAAACAAGATGACCAGACAACTCAAATATACAAAAAAGTGTAAATTCGGCAAGTCTCCGCCTAAGACACAGGCCGCCGAGGCACTGCTTTTATCCTTTAGTTTATATAATTCTTCCAATAACGCCAGAGCAACCACAAATATAGACAACATCACCATTATTCCCAATACTAAGTTATAATTAAAAATCTCTGAGATGATGATGAAATTATTCCAGAACAGCGATGTTACCGGCAAACCTACTCCGGCCAAGATAAATAAAGATAAACATTTTGAGGTTCTTGGCATATAACATAAAATTCCTCCCGTTCCATATATGCCCAATTTTTTCTTCTGATATTCTATATGACTGATTAAAAAAGATAAAACCGTCACAATAATGATATACGAAAATAGTGAGTAGCCTATATTGAGTTTCAGCACATCCGTCGGTAAAAAGACACTGGTCAGATATAACAAATAATAAACAGTCGTGTAGGCAAATAATTTATAGCGTATGTCCTTGTGGCTTAAACTTACCAAGGCAATAAACAACATCGTAATAATGCAGACAATTTCAAATATCGGCGCATGAACGGCAATTGATTGCGGTACGGTATTCGGCCAAAATCGGATAAACCCATATAGCCCGATCAACGGTATCAAATTGCCTACCAAAAATACCAATGGATTTTTCAGGCTTGAGTTTATGGATGAAATCCAATAGTGAAACGGCCAAATCGGTAAACGTGAGATAAAGGCAAAAAAGATGCTGAGCCAGACAAAATATTCCGTTCCGCCTTTGAAATTTAATTTTCCGGCTTCATTGAGCAATATATTGTTTTCTTCAGAATCGCACATCATAACAATAGCAACAAGCAATAATAGCGCCCCTATTAGGTTATATATGCTAAATCGTATCAGTACGGTCTTTTTTCTTTGGCTGCCATATGTACTTATCAGAATCATCAAAGGCATTCCCGATGCTACAAAAAATATATAAAAAGATAAAACATCGGCCGCAATAAAGTATCCGTTGACCAAGCCTATAAACAGTAATTCCGACGTTATGAGCGTTTTGGAGCGTTCCGTATGGCGACTTAAGCATAACTCCCCTATCAAAAATGATAAATTCACACTCAAAATAATCAGCAGAGAAAATACATCAACACCCAAACTTATGTCTATTTCCGGGTAGTCTATCCATTTAAAATGCTCCACAAGTTGCAAATTGTTGTCGTGTAGGTTGCATTGCGAAAAAATATACAATATCAACCCCACATTTGCCAATAAAGTCAATATAGAGACGTTATAGACATTTGAAGTTGCGTAATTTTTATCGTCACGGGCCGTCAAGGCGAAGATTGATCCGATTAGTGGGATTAAAACCAGTCCTAATAGTTGATACGTACTCACGGTAATTCTCTCCTATAAAATGACAGCAGAAAACATACAATACCGATTATGATAAATGTAAAACAAGCCATATAGCTCTTACGGTTAATCTTGAAAAATAAAGATATACCCGTTTTATGTAGCCCTGTCAGGCTTGCCGTTATCACCTTTTCTGAAAAGATAAAGTCTACCATCAGCCACAGTGTCCTACTCAAATACATAAATGGCGTGACTAAAGTATAGAAAAAGAAACTCTTACTTAAATCTTCTTTTTGTAGCCACTCTATTTCGTATAATGTCCGCATTTTGGTCAGTAGCGGACACCAGCATAAAAAGATGAACAGCAAAACGAAAATAATATTATAAATTGTGTATGCTTGCATTTCTACATTAGTATAAATAAACAAGCTTATCATCACTAAAAGCGATATCGGGCGCAAGGGATTTGGCGTTAAATTATCTAGTTTTCTAGAATATGGTGATTGATAGATGTGATTTAAGACAGTCGCAATCGTTGCTAAAATGGCAATACCCGCTATCAAAATCCATGGCTGCATCTGCTTGGCGGCAATTTTCCAGATAAGTGTGAGGAAGATATTTGTGATTAAGATGAACTGTAATAAAGTCGCCTGAAGCATAAAGGCGTTGGTTCCTCTGCCATTTAGCATTTCACTTACTTTGGCTTCATGATTTTGGTATAAGTACATTTTTAAGAACAGTAAATTTATGAAATATCCAACACTGTAATAAAACGAATACTGCCAATTCCACCGCAAATTATGGTTTGTCAACATCAATAATAGCAGTCCCAGCAGTCCCATGTTCAAGTAAACAACTTTTTTCTTGATGTTATCAATTATAATGCAGTTCAAAAGTCCAAAGACAAAGGTTAGAACACTCATGATTTTCAGTAAAGGAATCGTCAAATCTGAAATATACACCAAATCATGCAATTTTAACAGCACTAATATGGCTGATAATGGGGCAAACAAAAGATTAACCGTACTCATGCGCTGAAATTTTGCCGCACTCAAATCTAACAAATAGCTTTGAAACATAAACAGTCCCATTTTAATAAACACGGATATAAGCAGCATCAATCCTACAAAATCTTTATGACGACCAATTTTTTCGTATTGCGGTAAATCCGATAGAGATAAACTTTGCAGTTTTCCGCAGACCAACGCTAATACCATAAACAAACATGTGTCTGCAAAAAAATTATACACCACATAGCGATGAGATGAATCGACATCTTTTAAGATTAAATACCCTAAGATATCCGTGACAAAAACCGCCGTTATCAGCTGCACATAGTTTTCTGAACAAATCAGCAATCCGAGAGAAGTCAAATTAAGCAACACAAAAGCATTAAAAGCGCTCTTTTTTTCTTCATAGCGAAAGATATTATTATGAAGAATAGTCACAAGTGATAAAAAGAACAAAGGTAAAAGAAGCCTATGTTCTCCTTGTTTTGGGCTAAAATCTATGGTGATATCGCCGATTTTTGAGGTGTTCCATAGAAAAGAAAACGTTTCTTTATTTAAATTAACCGCGCTGGCAGCAAAATCCATAAACAAAATTGTTGCAACAAAAAACATTAGCCATGACATCAACCGGTCATATTTCATCCGTTGCTTAACCAAGCCGACAAAGCTTAAAATAATTAAAGCGGCTATTATATGTATCATAATATACTATCCTTTCTTTTGCCACAGAATCTGCAGACATTACCAGATTAAAGGATAGATATTATTTTATCAAGGATTTTACATCTTTTACAATACGAACAGGAACTTCATATTCTCTTGCCACATCTTCATTTTCTACCTCTACAATCAACATAGAGCTAACAGATTTTAGCGGCATTCTTGCTTCTTTTGCTATACTTTCAAAAACAACAGCGCTATCTTTTGTTCTATATAACAGCGCAGTTGTGCCTCCGTCATACACAAAGCGCGGATTTTCCGGCCCTCCGGCGCGAGAATTGATGATAATTAAGATATCCCCTGCTTCATTTTGCAAAATATCATATCTGCTTTCTTGATCTATTTCTTTAATTGTGGACATTCTTCCCTCTTCTAAAAGCTTGTTATTTTGTTGTTTAGTTTATTTTTAGCACATAATAGTTAACAAATAAATAGCTAAATGCAAAAAAATTTAATTTTTTTATTGACTATCTAAAAATTATCCTTTATATACCCTTTTCAGTTACATTGTGGGCCCGTAGCTCAGTCGGTAGAGCATTTGACTTTTAATCAAAGGGTCATGGGTTCGAATCCCGTCGGGCTCACCAGTAAAACAAAGGCTTTAAGAGAAATCTTAAAGCCTTTTACTTTTAGATAATAAGCAAATAGTAAGCTGAAATAGTATTTTTATAGAATCGCTGTTTGATATTTGTACACCATTTGCTTCTTCTCTAGAGTACATAAAACCTATTACGTCTTAAAAAGTTCTTCGTTTTGAGAAAATAAAATGTTTTATTAGCGACTCGAAAGATAAAGCTTTCATCTGCTCTCAGATTAGTTTTAGTTATCAGGAGGACTTTTTTTCATTGTTGACTATCACTTTATTTGATAAGCAGTATTTTTTACGCTTGTAATCACTTTCTAGATAAGATACTATAAATACTAAATTATCTATTTTCAGGCTTTATAACAGATTTTTATACTCTGTTCATAATATTGCCGTTGTTATATCTATTCTCTCTCTTATTTTACTCATCTCCTGCACTTTGTATGTTGAAATACATATAGCAAACGCACCCTTTGCCTTAATGATTTGCTTATTTTCTTTATAATATTAAAGTTATCCTATAGTGTCTTAAGTCTTTCTGCTATAATTTTAGATATATCATAAACTGTTCTCTAGCTAAAGTAGAGGCGATATCATAGAGCTCAAAAACACTTTCATTATAGCAGTCCCCTTGCTTTAAGATGTTCTGCTTTAGGTATTCATATTTCTTTGAGGAGAGAATGTTTATCATGATTAATTCCTTCTAATATTTCAATCTTCCTAACAATTTATTTTTTCATCAATAATATATCTTGGGCGGCGTTTGACTTCCGTAAATATGCGTCCGATGTATTCGCCAAAAATTCCCAAGACAATTAGTTGGACTGAACCGAAAAAGAGAATTGATACCAACAAAGAGGCGTACCCTGGAACGCCCACGCCTAAAAATAATGTTCTGAAAATAATATAAAGTGCATATAAACCTGAGATTGTCGCAATCAAACCACCGATATATGTCCATATTCTTAAAGGTAAGGTGGTTGACGCGGTTATTCCATCAAGGGCAAAATTCCATAACTTCCAATAATTCCATTTGGTTGTTCCGGCGGCTCTTTCCGGTCTTTTATATTCTACCCCGCAAGACTTGAACCCTACCCAGCTGAATATCCCTTTCATAAACAATTTGTTTTCTTGAATAGTTAAAACGGCATCTACCACTTTTCTATCCATCAAGCGATAATCTCCTGTATTGGCCGGTATCGGTCTATCGGCTATCATATTAAATATTTTATAGAAAGCATTTGCACTCATACGTTTCAAAAAGCTATCTTTGCCTCGGTCTGTTCGCACACCGTAGACAACCTCATAGCCTTCTTCCCATTTTTTCAAAAATTCGGCAATCAGTTCCGGCGGATCTTGTAAATCCGCATCCATCGGAATAACACAGCGACCTTTTGCCTCATCTAAACCGGCAAACAATGCTTGCTCTTTATAGAAATTTCTTGAAAAACTGATGACTTTAATACGTTTATCTAATTCAGCTTTCTTTTTCAATATTTCTAACGTCTTGTCTTTACTGCCATCATTTACGCAAACATATTCATAGCTATACTCGGGTATTTGAGACAAAACTTCATCCATTTTGGCGAAAAATTGTTCAATTACCTCTTCCTCATTATACATCGGAACAATAAAAGATATATCCGGCTGATTACTCATGTTTGTTCTCCAATTCTTTTAATCTTGCTTGAATGTTGCGTTTAGCGTTGTTTAAGCCGTTTTCATCATAAATGACAAATATGTACTTATCATCTACATATACCGAATTTTTATGCGGATACGGCTGCGCCTTGTTCAACACGAAATCCGCAATGTGCTTGAGCTCCGGTAGGGATAAGTTATCAATGGAGTAATAGGCATGATTTATATTAATATTAATGTATTTTCTTATGTACCCTTCATATTCATAAAAACTATATAACCAATCTGCAGCCCAGTGTGGCATTAGAGATGCTGTAGAGCCATATTCGTTCTTACTAAATTCATTTATGTAAAATTTATTTCTGTAAGTTAATGGCTTTGTAGTAACTAGTGTATAATATTTATTATTAGAAAATCTTTCATTTTGTTTAATTCTTGCAATTATATCCTTATGCAGTTGCATTTCTGCTTTTCCTCCCAAATATAGCACCTTTTGATAGCGAATATCTTGTACAATATTGCCCCATAAAGCAATGAGCATAATGACTAAATTTACGCTTTTTGTCCAATTCACATATCTTAAACCAACCGCTAAAAAAACGGCATATATATAGGGTTGGGCAAAAAAGTTAATTCTAGCAGTAAAAGAGAAATCTGATTTCGCCATTAAGTTTGTAAACTGGCTACTTAGCAAAATACAACCTATTAACAGTGCACTTTTAATAATTGTTGAGCAATTACTCTTAAATAACACTACCAAAGCTCCTAAAAAAGACAACAGCAATAGGTATTTATAATTAGAGCTCATATCCGGTTGTGAAACATAAAATAATTCAATGCAAGTTCTTAAAACTAGCTTTAGCTTTTGTGGTAAATCTTCTAAACTTATGTAATCAGTATTATAGCTATCATGTCTTATTTTGCCTATATGGTCATAATATACTAAGATTAATTTAAAGATTATGACGCTTATTACGATATTAATACCGGTTCTTAAATAAGTATGAAAAAGTTCTTTAATAGGTTTCTGTTCTAAGATAATATCCATCAAAATTCGCCCAAGTAGAACTATTGCTATTGTTGAAATAATAGACGCATAAGCCCCTAAGCTAATCACCATTAGTATTATTGCAATTACAGAACTTGTATAAGTCTTTCTTTGCGAGATGTATAGAGCATAAATTACGAAAAAGATATTCCAAAATAAGGATGTTTGTTTTATATGCCATAACCATGATAAAGTATAAGGCATTAAAATAATAAACAATCCGAATAGAGTATAATTCAATGGGGTTTGCGGTACTTTCCAATATTTGGCTAAATATATCATCGCAAATGTAAAACCGGTAAAACTAAATATATTATTAATAACCGGTAATAATTCTCCTCCAAATACTTGTTGTATCAAACCTCCGGTAAAACGTCCACACCACAGCATATCATATACGCGCATACCATTTTTAACAAGTATCCAATCATCACTTCCCCACATATACTGAACAGTGTGGAAGAGAAACACAATATTCGTAATCAGAAATATCCATAAAAATGATTTTTTTGATATGGGACTGATTGCTTGCCATTTTTGAGTTATAATTTCTTCAAGATCAAAATCTTGCAATGTTGCTAATTTTTGCCATATAGGCATTGCTATGATTCTTTTTCTAAATCTATAGCTAATTATACACAAAAGACCAAATAGCGACAGCCATAGTATATCTGATGTCTTTTTTGCTTGTAATTGTTCCGGGGTGTAATATTTCTGCCAATTAATCTTTACATTAAACACATTTCCTTTTTGCGCGGTTATCGTATGATAAATAGGTTTATTATGCCAAGCCGGGGTTGCTTTGGTGATAATATCCTCTCCATTAATAGCAAATTTGGTATATTCCACCCAAAGTTCTTTAATGCCTTTGTTCCTATCGTTTTTATCTTTTAATTCCCAAGGACCTCGCAAAACAAAATTTATTTTACATTTATCGGAGTTAACCGTAATTTCAAGTTCTTGAGATATACTATCCTTTTGGATAACATAACCTTGTGAACCCCATTTTGCCATCCAATCCGCTGTAGGGAATAATTTTCCATTCTCCTGATTTTTAACAACAAAGCAAGGTTGACTATTCGATGTCTTTTCAGAAATATCTATACGAGCTGTTGTGGGGCTTGCCTTACTTTCTCCATGTAGAACACTATACGCTCCTAGCAGCGCTAATATTCCAATTATGCTTAAAATAATTTTCTTTGCCATTTTATTTTAATCTCCTATAAATATTTTGCAAATTCACAAGATTTACTGAAAATCAGGACTTGGGATTTTAGAGCGTTACGTTGTTGAAAACCAAATTCTATCCCCAAAGAAGCTAATTTTGCTTTGGTTAGAGCAATTGTATTTTGCTCTCCTGCTCTTTCCGCATCATCAAACATAATGATGAAGTCTTGTGCCAAGTTATGCTCTACTAAATCAACGATATTAGAACGCGGTAACTTTTGTGCACCGCCAAACGGACCGTCAACGATAATCATGTTGTATTTTTTATCTCCGGTTATTTTATTGAGCTCTTTATATTTACGGCTTTGCTCGCCTTCATAATCAAAAAATTCTATATCGCACTGATGCAATTTGATATTTTGACTTTTGGCTAGCTTTGGTTCATAAATTTTTATCCAACTTTCATCATTTTCTATAATATCCAAATCGGCTTCGGGCTGATTATTCGCGACATATTGCGTCGTTACCATTGAGGTCTGCCCCAACCCCATTTCTAAAATATGCGCCGGCTGCACATTATCCAAAATTCTGAATAAGGTATATATAAAGCCGTAATTGGCTGCTGCACCATATAAAGCAAAGTTTTTATCTTTGAGCCATGGGCTATTTTGCGTACTATCATGCAACAAATCAGCAAAATTCAACTCTTGATATTGGAGTTGCGCCTTATTTTGCAAGTTTTGCACTCTTTCCAGTAATTGAGATTTTTGTTTTTCTATATCTTGAGATAATACATTTATTTCACTTTTTTGCGCAAAATCTATTTCTTTCAAAGTAGATAAATCTTCCAGACGTTCCTGCACTCTGTTTAATGTTGTTTGTTGCTCTTGAACTAATTCTTGAGATTTTGCAACTTGTGTCTGTAAAGACTGTTCGGTTTGATTGATCCCCGCAATGATATTATTTTTGTTTTGCTGAGATGTTTCTCGCTGATTATTCAGCTCATTTAACAGCTTTACCTCTGTATTGCCTAATTGATGAGCAAAATCCGCACAATAAGTTTTTATTTCCGAAATTTCAGAAATACCGGAATTTTGGAGTTCTTCCGTTGCGCGTTGGAGCTCAGCGGAGAGCTTATTCTCAGTCCCCACTAACTGAGCAATGAACTCACTCAATTTCGCTTTTATCTCACTTGCTTGAGATTGTTCCGCATTTTGAAGCTCTGCCGTTGCGCGTTGGAGTTCGGCGGATAGCTTATTCTCCGTCCCCACTAACTGAGCAATGAAATCACTCAATGTCGCTTTTATTTTACTTGCCTGAGATTGTTCGGCATTTTGAAGCTCGTTAGTCGCGCGTTGGAGCTCGGTAGACAATCTATCTCCGATTGCCATTAATTGTTTTGAACGTTCTTCTTGTTGCTTTTTGAAATCTGTTAATTGCGTGCTAAAAAAGCCCTTTAACACTTCAATTTCTTTTTTTAACTCGTTGTTTTTATTTTCTAAGTTTACATTTTTTGTTTGAATTTCTTGTAAAATCTGCAACGTTTGGGCCTGATTTTTTTGCATCATTTCCATAATCGGTGCAATTTTATGTGCAAAAGACAATTTATCTTGCCATAACTTTATTTTTTCTTGAACATTTTGCTTAACTCTCGCGAATAAAGTTGTTTGAGGAGATGACTTTATAGTTGTATTATTAACTGTTATCTTTTTATAAATTTTATTGGTTAATTTCTCTATATTCTCCTTGATATACTCTGAATTTGGATTGAGTTTTAAAATAACATCTTTCAACTCGTCTTTATCATATTGATGATACTGCTGAACAACTTCTACTTTGACAACCTGCCCATTTTTAACCGGCATTTCATAGCGAAAAGGTTTATCGTGCCAAGTTGCGATTGGAGCTGATAAAATCTCTTTTCCATCAATTTTGATAGACTTATAATCAACCCAAACCGGAAAACGAGTTCCTTCAAACCTTTTATCTTGTCCTTTAAAATCTAAACGCAGTTTACCATCTTGAATTGCTTTTATAGAGATATTTTGAATCTTTTTATTGACTTCGACAACTTGTCCTTGCCCTTGCTCATTAGTAAACCACATTGGTTGAGATACTTTTGCTGATGTTGTAATCTCCACAGCATTATTTTCATTACCAAAGTTTTTGATATCTATACGAGCAGATTGTAATTTAAGCAATACATCTGTTCTATACAAAAACTTGATCTTATATAAATTGTATAGAAAATTGATATTTGCTTTTGCAGGGCTGGTACATTTAATATTCGTTAGTTTACTCATATCATATTTTTCAACTAACCATTTGATTTGTTTATAATATCTAAATTTATCTTTCGATTTAAATTTATTGTAAATATTAATTGCAACATTTAAATAGCTTGTTTCATAATTGAGATATATTTTATTTTCAATTTTTATATTTTTTAGATATTGTAAAACTTCATCTATTATCTTTAAATAATCTGAGAAATGTCTATTCCAGTTTTGTGTTGTTGAATTATCATGTATTCTTCTTTTATAGTATTGTGTTTTATCAATAGATATTCTTTGTGCATTAAATAATGATTTAATAAAAAACAGATTATCTTCAAAATATACTTTTTCAGGAAATTTTATATCATTATTCACTAAAAAATATCTTTTATATACTGTTAATGCAGCACTACATGCCATCTGAAATGAGAATGGAGAACAATCATTATAAGAAAATATTTCTTTATTCCAATCTTTTGGAAGATACTGAAAGTTATAATATGGCGTATATTCTTTTTTTTGAGTCTGACTATTAAAATTTTCTCCTGCGAACATTAACATATCTAAGTTTAAATTAGTACACTTTTTATATAGCTCCTCACAAGTATTTGGAAGTATATAATCATCTGAATCTACAAATTGTATATATTCTCCTTTTGCTATACTTAATCCTTTATTTCTTGCCGCTCCTTGTTTTTGATTCTTCTGTGTTATTACTATAATTCTTTCATCTTTTTTAGCGTATTCTTTTAATATTTCTAAAGAATTATCTGTAGACCCATCATCCACACAAATTATTTCTATATCTTGTAGAGTTTGATTAATAATACTATCTAAGCATTCTTTTAGATAAGAAGATGTATTATATACAGGTATTATAATTGACATCCTGACATTTGCATATTTTTTTATATATTCAGAATACTTCTGATTAAGAATTAATTCTAATTCTTTTGCTTCTTGCGGAGAAAAAATTTTTGAATCTAAAAACCCTCTGTCTTGTTCCTTTTGAAAATTTTCAGACATTCTTTTTAAATATTCTTCCCAATAATTATATGATATCCTAGCTCTTAAATGGTATATGTATGCTATAAATTTTCTATAACAATATATATTCCTATATTTTTCTAATTCTCTATTTTTATCAAATATACTATCAATGAAATTATATTCATCTGGTATTGTCCAAAGATTGTTTCTTTTCTTCATTGATTGATTTGGATTATCTTGTCTATAACAATAAAAATAATCTGGTATAAACATTATTTTATGGGCTTGATACATTGTTTGTATCCAAAAACCATTATCTTGATATGCAGCTCCAGGTGTTTCATTATGTTTTATATTATATTTTATTAAAAAATCTCTCTTAAAAATTCCGGCTGGATTTATCGTCATCCTAATTAATAAATCTGGATATTTCTCTGGTATCATTACTGTATTATAATATCTTGGATTATTAATTAAATTTTCTTTTTTATATTGATATGCTTTTTCTTTTTTTTCAAATTTATAATAATTTGCTTTTATAATATCTAAATCAAATTTTTTAGCCTTATTATAGAGGGTTTCATACATCTCAAGTTTTATGAAATCATCTGGCTCGACAATTCCGATATATTCTCCACTTGCTAAATTCATACCACAATTCATAGTTTGTCCGTAACCAGCATTGGGTTTATCTATGTATTTGATACGAATATCTTTTTGAGCATATTCTTTGATAATATCTAGGGAATTATCTGTTGAACCATCATTGACACATATGATTTCAATATCCCTTAGAGTTTGATTGACAACGCTATCAAGACACTCCCTCAAATATGGCTCTGCATTATATATTGGCAAGACAACAGAAACATATGGAACATCTTTTAACTCTATAAACATCAAACAAATTTTTTTATATGAATCATTATAAAGTAGATTTATATTACTCTGAGATAATCCTATTAAGTTAAATATTTCTTCTTTATATATTTTTTTCAATAGATTTTTATTTTTGTTATTTACTTTATTATAATTATATACGCAATACCCGATACAAGCATTAATAAAACTTTGATAATATCCCTTATATAGATGTTTAGATTCAAGCCTTTTTTTAAATTCTTTGATTGCTTCGTAAAAGCATAAAACATTTTTATCTTTTGTATCTGTTAGAGATTTGTTTGTATTTATTCTATAAAAATATAAATCTTCACGTATCATCCCAATTTTTTTTGAAAGACACAACGACATATTTGTGAATACTGCATCATTCGTTGATATCACTGATTGAAATAAATTTTTATTATCATTTAAAAATTGTCTATTATATATCTTATTCCAAGGGGCAGGATTTGTTATTTGAAAAATTGGAGTTTGTGTTTGATTTATGATATTTCCTTTTTTATCTTGATTAAAATATTTCATGCACCATATGTTAATTCCATTATTTTTTATATATCTTAATTTACTTTCATCCTTAATTGTATATGTACATATGCATATATCTAATTTTTCTTGTTTTGATTTATTGTATAATTTCTCATACATTTCTAAGGCAATGTAATCATCACTATCAATAAAACCTATGAATTCTCCTTTAGCAATTGAAAGCCCTGCATTACGAGCTACACCAGCATTTATGTTTTCTTGAGTTATAACCGTTATCCTATTATCTTTTTTTGCATATTCTTTGAGGATTAAAAGAGAACTATCTGTAGAGCCGTCGTCAATACAAATTATCTCTATTTCTTTTAAGGTTTGATTGATGACACTGTCCAAGCACTCCCTTAAATACGCCTCAATATTATATACTGGGATGATGACACTAACTTTCGGAGTGTAACTTATCTTATTTTGAATCAAAATTTTAGCTTGAGTATCCGGATCACCTTCCGCATTTTTCACCGTTATCATTTGTTCTGCCTGTTTTTTTAATTTATTTTCTGCTTTAGCTAATTTTGATGCTTTGATGCCTTGCTTATTCTTCTGCTTTTTCATGTCCACTCTTCCTTACTTTATTTCATTAAAAAGTTCAAATGCATTTGCGATTGTTCTATTCATGTCATAATAACGATATGCACCTAAGCGGCCAAGAAAATATACGTTGTTTAGTTTTTGAGCTTCACCTAAATATTTATTGTATTTTTCTTGATTTTCTGGATTAAGGATTGGATATATTCTATCGTTTTTCCCTTGTTCAAACTCTTCTGGATATTCAAGAGATAGTATTGTGTCTTCTGACTTTTCGTTTAGAAAATATTTATATTCCGCTATTCTGGTAAAATCATAATTCTCTGGATAATTCACAACCGGCGCATTTTGGAATTTCTTTTGATGATATTTTTCAAATTTTATATTCAAACTCCGGTATGGTAGTTTTCCGTATTTATATTCAAAAAATTCTTCAATTGCTCCAGTATAAAATAATCTATCAAACTCAATGCTATCTTTGATATCTTTATAGCTTGTATTTAAACGTACTCTTATATTCGGATAATTTAACATTTGTTCAAACATTTTGGTATATCCAGCTTTAGGTATACCTTGATATTTTTCTTGAAAATATCTGTCATCCCTACTGATATAGACTGGTACTGATCCTGTAACTGATGGATCCAACTGCTCGGGAGTATAATTCCATTGCTTAATTGTGTAGCCTAAAAAAACTTTTTCATATATATATTCTGCTAAGAAATTTAAGTCCTTGTCATCTGTCTTTCTTAATTCTAATATTGGGATCTTTTTATTAAAACCAAATTTTTCAATTAGTTTTATTTCTAATTTTTGGGCTAATTGAGGGGAAAATACTTTATATAGTGAGTTTAAATTGAAAGGAATTGGAACTTCTATACCGTCAATTATACCTAGCACTCTATGCATAAATGGATACCATTCTGTGTATTCAGAAAGATAATGCCAAATTTCTTTTGAATTTGTTCTAAAAATATGTGGTCCATATTGATGGACGGTTATCCCTGAATCATCTTTATAGTCATAGCAAGTACCACCTATATGATTCTTGCTATCAATAATTAAAACTTCTTGATTTAACTCTTTAGCTATTCTATTGGCAATCACAATACCTGACAAGCCACATCCAACCACTAAGTTCTGTACTTTCATGTTAAAATCCTTTCTCTTCTAATGCTTTGATTTCGGCCTTGAGGCGGTCGCATTCTTCTTGTAATCGTATCGGATATTCCAACGCATAACGCAATTTTCCATACCAACTCATTTCTTCTATCTTCGGTTGGTTTATCTCTCCGCTGATACTGCTGTAATATCTGCCTTCTTTGCGTCCGTTGATGATATAGTGAACGAGTGGGCATATCCCCTTTTCGGCAACTTCCGGATAATCACTCAAATATTGGTTGCCATCAAATTTCGGACTGGGGTTGCGACCTTCTTTCCACCCATATTTCACATAGTGCTTAGCTGCTCCCAACTTTTTCTCTTTCACATCCGGATTAACCGCAAGATACCACTTTGTATCAAACAAATCCGACGCTTTCACCAATTCTATCTGGCGTTTTTGATTATACTTTTCTTTGCTTATCAGGTGAAACAGCCTGATAAACTTTAATACCGCTAATTTCATGCTTATTTCCTTTTCTGGTTGAATAATTTTGTTTTTTTTGCAAACTCTTTTGAAATTTTTTTTAAAATTTTCTACATTTGAAATTCTTGAGATTGTTTCATCATCATTATAAATCATTGTAATTTTGGGAAAATATTTTGGAGGATTACCTTTTGTATAACGCAAAATTAAATCCCAATCCACTAGCCTGGTGAGCTTTTCATCAAATCCACCCAATTTTTCATATAAACTTTTATGGTGCACAAAGACGCCTAAATCTATGTAATTTGCAATACATAATTCTTGATAGCTAAATTCATGGCCAAATACTTTGTGAGATTGTTGAGATTGCATTTGCGTACAAAAACATCTCGCTTCAGGATATTCCTCGATTAAACTCTTATATGTTTCTAAAAATTCTCTCTCTAACACATTATCCGTGTCTAAATATCCTATCCAATCATATTGTGCCTTTAATAATCCTTGATTTCTGGCAAAACTCACACCTTTATGCTCTTGCAATTTGATATACTTAATTTTTCCTTCTGAAATATAATTGGCATATTGTTTTTTAATCATCTCTTCCGTTGTGTCCGATGAACAATCATCAACAATGATTAATTCATATTCCGGATAAGTCTGCTCTATCAGAGAACGTATTGCTTTATTTATACAATATACCCGGTTGTATGTTGGCATTATTATGGAAAACCGAATGTTACTCATTGATACACCTCTTTGAATAAATCGGTAATTTGCAGATTTTGATGATTATTTTGCCGGAATTATCACATTTTCTTTGATAAAAGAAACGTTTTACTCGTTCTTTATTATCTCGCAGAATAGCACACCATATGCTTTTTGTAGATATAATTTCGGCTAATAAAGGATTTATACTTTTTATCATACCCCTTAATTTAAAGTACCCTTCTCTGTTGGATAATCTTTCTTGAAAACTCTTCTTTTTAACAACTGGAGAACCTTGATTTATCATCCAAATTGGACAAGCCGTTAAGTTTTTACCCTTTCTTTTAGGCAATGGATACTGTTGGGGATAAGGAATATAAGCTTTGCAAATAAAATTGGCTTTTATCAAGCTTTGGCTTAAGCCTATCTCATAATTTTCAATGACATCACGCACTTGCTTTTGGGGCTTGACCGAGGCTAAAAAGTTTTCAAACTCCTGCGACTTAAAGACTTGCGGACGAAATACCATAAAATAACTTTGAATATGTCGGGCAATTTCTATATTTTCGGTTATCCCCCAAAAATCTATCTGCTCATTTTGCATTTTATCAAATATCGGCTTAAACGGATGTATTGGTGCATAGCAGCTGTCATTGCACAAAATTAGCTCATCTATATCATCTAACATTCCATGCTCTTTGGCATACATAAAACCTCGTTTATAGGAACCAAAGTCATACTCGCCATGCTTTTCGGCTTTGATATAGCAGACTTCTTTGCTGATTTTTTCTGCTTCTCCGGCGATTAACTCATTATCCGCAATATAAATGATGTTATCGGCCACCTCTTGCAAAGCTTGGATGTAGTAAATATCGGCTTTATCTACAAAACCATCCGCATCGTATGCGGCATAGATGACAAGCCTTCTTTTCTTACTTGGATTGACGGGAAAATTTTGTTCAATTTTGTATGTGGGCAAAATCTCTTTGCTCTGCCATACAGGAATTTTACAAATTTTGATAATCTTTTTGCCGTTTTTCGTAATTTTCTTCTGTGCGGCAAAGCGCTTAACACTTGCCCACAATCTTGAGAACTGGTATTGCTTATATGCAACGCCTCTTATTTCATATCCTTGGGCAAGAACGGAAACTCCAAACAATCGCTCCAAACAGTGAGCCAGCATATAGTCATGAACTTTGCTCTGAACTTCATCAAAATCAGTTATCCGATAAGCTAAAAATGGCTGCATTAGCTTAGCTCTGACCATAAACATCGTGCCTGCTATAAATGATATGTTATCATTCTCCGCTAAAGACAATCTCTTACATTCATAAGACATCTTGGCTCTGATTTTTGGATTTTCTTCCTTTCTTGATAAGCAAAAGGAGCTACCTAACATACCGACTTTAGGATTTTCTAATAAGATGCTATAATTGTTTTTGACAACATCCGAACTACCTAGTAACGCATCCCATAGCATATTTGCCCAAGTTTTAGAATCGACACGTACCCCGTTAAAGCAGCCATAGTCTCCACCTTTTTTATTCTTGGTATGAATTTTGAGGATATAGTCGTAGCTATCTAAATTGATTTTATGCAGAAAATCAATAAACGGCCCGATATCATAGCCTCTGTTTTCCGTCAGCCAAATTTTTGCCGTGGGAAATTCTTTCAAAATCTCGCTTTCTGCCGCCGGATTCTCTACCGACATCGTTACAAATAAATCATAATCGCCCCCGGCCCTGTCTAAATTGTGCAAATCAGAAATTATTTCCGATAGCTGAGAAATATAATATAAGTGTAAATGTACGGCCGTCCTCATCTTGTCTTACCCCCGCCAACACAAAGCCAAATGGCAAATTTTCAACAAGATGTTATTTTCTAACGGCAACTTAGTTTTTTTAAGCAATTTTGATGAATTAATTCCCCCATAAATAGCGGCATTAACACAACGCTTAACAAGATACCGTCCGCAAGTTTCAGAAAACTCCTTAGCCGGAACGATTAGATTGTGGCGATTCGCATCACTTATCTTGCTTAATAATTGCTCAATTTTTTCCAAGGTTTCCAGATCTTTGATGTGACACTTTCCTCTGGTGACAAAGTTATCAAAAAGCTCTCTTTCTTGAAGAGTCAGCTTAATTCCGGCTTTTTCGAACCATTTGGCATGAAAATCACATTGCTCGGCAAATATTTCAGGCTTTCTCCTTTTAGAAACCATGTCTTTATGAAACCGATAACGATACAAAACATCACGCATATTAGCGAGCTTGGTATAAGCACCGATATCATAATAGAACTGACGATCATTCAAACTGATATAATTTTCATTATAACGTATCTGATGCTCTTTAACCAAATTTCGCCGAAGCATTGTAGTTGGATGATGTATACTGGCCTTAAACAGCAACAAAGCTCTAATTTCAGCATCATCGGAAGGATTCTCGATAGTTTTGAACCGATTTATTTCGCCAAATTTTTTATATGCGGTTCCGACTAAACCTATATCAGGATGAACATCCAAAAAAGTGACCTGTTTGCTCAAGCGCTGAAGATGAGAAATATCATCATGGTTCATAAGCGCTATATATTCGCCTTTTGCCAAATCCAACAAACGATTATAACTCGCCGGCACACCTAAAGTCTGCTTATTTTCATAATAGTAAATACGGGCATCCTTGTAAGAGGCCACAATTTCATGTAATTTTTTATTTTCCGGACTATCATTTAAGATAATAAACTCAAAATCATCATAATCTTGTTGCAAAATACTTACAATCGCCTGCCTCAAATACTCTTCTCTTGTATGACAGATTGGCATCACCACAGAAACTCTAGGCATTCCTCAAGCTCCTCTCATGCGCTAAAATCACATATCTTTTCTTAAGCACTTCCAAGGAAGAGAAAAATTTTGCATAAAAAAACAATAGGATAAGCCTTAAAAGCACACCATCCTGTACACTCAACACACCGAATACAGTATTTGTATAAATATCATACGTATTCTTCATAAATCAACCTTTATTTTATACATTGTAAGAGCAATCATACATACATTTTTTCTATTTTCAAGATAATTTTTA
>CALXWH010000007.1 GCA_944392315.1 uncultured Alphaproteobacteria bacterium
TTGCATATCTTTATTATATCGCCGACTTTTTATTCATCCACCACTAAAGTGGTGGTTTTCTACAAGGCATTAATAAATCTGCCGCTTTTCGCAAAAGGGCAGATGGTTGAGATGTTAAGAAAGGTGAATAATAAACATCTCTTATTTGGCAAAAATAGATCTCTTGTTTAGAGAAGAACTATCTATTTTCACAAACAGATAGTTCTAACATCATGATTAAGCAAGATGTCTTGCCGTAAATTGTTAAACTTTTAACCGCAGTTCCGGCATTCTCATGAAGGAAAGCAGTCAATGTCTGCGTTTATCATAGCATTTTGAAAAAGGCAGACAAAAGAGAATTTAAAGAAAAAGAAAAATAATATTTAAGTGATAATTTAGTGATTAACTTCTTATCACCTAGAAAACTTTTTGTCAATAACTATTTTCAGAAAAATGTACGATAGGCTTAAAATATTAAATTCAGTTTTGTGATTTTGTCTATATTTCCGGTTCAGCTGCGTGAGATAAAATTGTATCGCGTTCTTTTTTGAGCTCGGTTAAACGGGTATAGGCGTCTTCGGTGAAGTTTTGGCAGACTTCTTGCGTTAAAGTTTTGATTTCTTCTTCTAAACTACGGAGCTTGTCTTCTAAAAGAAGTTTATCAATGTTGCGGCGTAAGTCATTGATAAATGGGGGGCGCTTTTGTAACATATCTAATTCCCACAATTCTTTAATCTGCTGATTTTGCGGAGTCGTTGACAGTTTTTCTAACAGCTCTTCTGATGACATTGGCGTTTCCGTATCGTGATAAATATCAGCGATGGTTTCCAGCAACTCTTTTAATTTGGTATTTTTTATATCGCTACCTAACAATTGCTCTTCATATTCGTCAATCAGTTCTGGATAAATCAATTCTGCCGCAATCATAAAACGGATGTTTTTATCATTTTCTCCATCGGCACTTTGGCGCAAAGTTTCCGGTGCGTTGCTTATGGTATGATTAATCTGAGGGCGGGGCGCATTATAACTGTTGCGGCGGTTGCCATAACGATTATTACCATAGCTGTTATTGCCGTATCCGTTATTAGAACGCGTATAAGTCGGTGTCTGCGGTGTTCTTTGGCGTTGTTGCGCCACCGGTTCGTAAGCCTTTGGCATCGGCAAGGGGTCGCTTATCGGGATATTGTCTAAATAAGCGGGCGGTTCTTGGTTTTGTATTGGCGGATTATACGGTGCTGGGGCAGGTGTTGTTCTTACCGGCGTTGGTTGGGGGCGTGGCGAATAGGTGCGCGGTTGGGGCGCCGTATATTCGCGTTTTTGCCATGCGGTTTGTTTGAACGCCAAATAAATTCGGTTACGAATTTCTTGCGCATAATAACTTCTGACGGTCGCATCCGTGATTTTAGCGACTTCGGCTAATAAGGTCTTTTCTATTAACGCTTTCTTCTCCGGCGTGGAACTATCTTCGTTTTCGGTGTATTTTTGCCACAAAATATCTATGAGCGGCTTTGTCTTTTTCATCAAAGCGCCGAAACTTTCTCGGCCATGAGCCTGCAAATATTCATCCGGATCTTGATTATCCGGCAAAAATAAAAATTTCAGCGAGTATCCGGCTTTTAATATCGGCAAGACTCTGTCTACCGCGCGCATGGCGGCTTTTACCCCAGGGCTATCCCCATCCAAACACAATATCGGTTCGGGGCAAACGCGCCAGGCTTCCATAATCTGCTCTTCCGTTAAAGCCGTTCCTAACGGCGCGACGGCATATCCGAAACCATATCGGTCTAAGGCTATCACATCCATATAACCTTCGCAAATTATCAGGTTCTTTTCTTTATAGGCGACTTCACGTGCTTTGTCTAAGTTATAGAGATTACGGCGTTTATTGAAAATAGGCGTGTCGGGCGAATTGAGGTATTTCGGTTCCAACTTTTCCATCACACGGCCGCCAAACGCGATGATTTTACCTTGTTTGTTGGTTATCGGTATCATGACGCGATTGCGGAAAAAATCATGCGGACGGCGCGACGTATCTTCCGGTATTGCAATCAGCCCCAATTCTTTCATCTCTTTTTCGTTTATTCCCTCGGCCTTTAAGTGAGCCATCAGGGCATTGTTGTTTGGCGCAAAGCCTAAACGAAATTTCTGGATGGTTTCTTTGGATAAACCGCGTTTTTCCATAAAATATTTTAGGCCTTCGGCGCCGTCGGGCATTCGCAATTCTCGCTCAAAGAAATTACATGCGGTTTCCATAATATCATAGAGCGATTTGCGTTCTTCTTCCTCTTTTTTATCTTTTGCGCTTAATTGCGGCATGGGGAGCCCCGCCTGTTGCGATAATTTATGCAGCGCATCAATGAAGGGGAGGCCGTTGGCTTCCATTTCAAATTTGATGATATCGCCGTGCGCTCCGCAGCCAAAGCAGTGATAAAAACCTTTGCTCTCGTTGACGGTAAATGACGGGGTCTTTTCATTATGAAAAGGGCAAAGACCTTGGTATTCTCGCCCTTTTTTGGTTAATTTCACCTTTGCCCCGACAACGTCTACTATGGAAACGCGGGCGCGCAACTCATCTATAAAGCGTTGCAAATCATCGTTCATTTAGGACTCTTATGCTTTTTCTTTAGGCTAACATAGATTTGATTAGGCCGGAGGCTTTGCCCATGTCTAACTGGCCGGCATAAGCACTCTTTAATTCTGCCATAACCTTGCCCATATCTTTCATGCCGGCAGCTCCGGTTTTGGCAATAGCTGCTTCAATGGCGGCTTTGGTTTCAGCTTCGCTCAATTGTTTTGGCAAAAAGCGCTCAATTACATCAATTTCTGATTGCTCTTTTGCGGCTAATTCCGGACGTCCACCTTCATTATAAATCTTAATAGATTCATTTCTCTGCTTAATCATACCTTGCATCATAGACAGCAAATCGGCATCGCTGGCACATTCTTTGCCGGCACCGCGGGCAGCAACGTCTTTTTCTTTTTGGCCGGCAATTATTAAACGGACGGCCGATACGGTTGCCATATCATGATTCTTCATCGCTTCTTTTAAGGCATTTTGCAGATCTTCTCTTAACATTTTAATCTCCTTTTTGATTAAGATTTATTTCATCATCATTGATTGAGTTTCTTTTTATACTCTATTTATGGTTTTGCAAAGTTTAAAGTCAAGCTGACAGGGGTATTTTGTTTTTGAGCGGGGAGGGTGAACACGGCACGCGTGGTCTCTCCACCTTTTAACTTGGATTGTTCCGGAGCATGGCGTTCTTTTTGATTATTAACGGTTATTTGCGGGACATAGCTGGTATAAAACGACGTGTTCTTTATCTCTGCCGTTACTTTCAAAACAGGCTTTTTATTATCCAGAATACGATTAACGCTGATTTTGGAGAACTTGAGATATTCTTCGTTATATAGCCCGCTTAGGCCGATTTTGTTATAATAGGTTTCAGCTATCGGGAAAAACGTTACAATTTCTCTTCTTAAAAACAAAATACCGGCGCAGAGCAGCAGTAAAACAAACAAAGCACAAGTCTTTCTATAGCCCTTAAAAGGTTTGGGCGCATCCAAACGGTCATCAGGGGTGACTTTTAAGTTAAAATCACGGTCACTTTCTGCAAACAGGTGTGGTTCTCTGCGTGTATCTTCTTTTTTATCTTCATACATCGGTGCAGTGCTGATTGTAAAAGAGGTGCCTGTATCTGAAGTTAAGGTGATTTCATTTTGTTTTTGAGCCGCATCCAAGATAACCGCCGAAGATAATGTATGTGGCGGCAAGGGGGCTTGGGGCTCAGACGGAGTGTCTTGGATATTCATTACCGGGGCGATAAAATTCGGATCGCCTTCTTTTTTGACAACTTCGGAAGAAGAAGGCGTTTTGCGACCGGATTTGCTATCTGCCGGAATAATAAACTCTTTCTTTTCCGACGGCCATGGGCGTGCCGGCGGTTCGGTTACTTCTATCGGCTCTATATAGGGCTCTTCATCTTCTTTTTCTTCTTCATACCCTAAAGCATCGCTTCGCATGGCGTGCCATACGTTTGAACAAGCCTGACAACGGAATTTTTGACCGGTTTTGCCGATTAAATCATCCGGTATTTCATAGATGCTATGACATTTTGGACAACTGATTAACATGTGCGTTTCCTTTTTTTATTTCTTGTTAGTATATAAAGAAAAAATATTTAATCAAATCTTTTTTGGCGCTATAGCTTAAAAAAATGCTTATATTGGTTATAAGATAATTTCGTGTGTGGGTATAGAAAATATGGTGCGACAAAGTCACAAAAAAGATAATAGTGTGGATAATGCTGATAAACCTTTGCGCTCTAAACAACGAAAAAGCCAGAAAAAAGCCCCAAAAAAGACGGGGTTGGCGGCGATAGAACAGCGGAACGAAAACGGTGCGGAAGTTTTAGAGGGCGAGACTCTTATGCCAAAGAGTTTCGTTTGGTCTTGGGGAAATGCCGGAAGTCTGCTCCTCTTATATCTGATTATGGATATTTTGTTGTTGATGGGGTTTGCGCGATTTAAGTTCTTTTTTATGGTGATATTAGTTTTAGGAGCTTATTTTTTGCAGAAAAAACGGCAGACCGTGCTTTTATCTGCTTGGCTGACGGCGCTTTCGGGCTTATTTGTTGCGGGGGTAATGGTTTTCTTTGGGCAATATCAAGGCGGTTTATCGGCTCAGGAATTGGCGCTTATCACACAAAGCCAGATGAGGGAAATCTTTTCGGTCGCTTCTTTGCTGTGGACAGTGGGGGGATTTTCTATTGTGTTTGGCAGCTATATATATTATGCCAAGAAAAAAGGACGAGGGCTGCCCTCGGTTGAGTGGTATGTTGCCTTGTTTAATATGGTGCTGTTTTGGGGTTTTATGTATTTTATTTTTCAAAATACGCTATAAATGTTGAGTAGGAGTGAAGATGGTTACAGAACAGTTTGAACCGATTGTGGAGATGAAAAATGTGGCGCTGGCTTATGGGGATAATCCGGAAGTGCTTAAAAATATCAATTTTTCGTTTCGGCGCGGTTCTATTCACTTTTTGACCGGAAAAAGCGGTGCCGGTAAAACTTCGCTGCTTTCTATGCTCTATTTGGCTCAAAGGCCGACAGCCGGGACGCTGAAGGTTTTTGGGAATAACGTGGCGATGACGGATCGGGATACATTGGCCTTTTTGCGGCGGCGAATCGGAGTCGTATTCCAAGATTTCCGCCTTTTGGAGCATTTGAGCGTGTTTGATAATGTCGCATTGCCGCTGCGTATTCGCGGGATGAAGGAAAAGGAAATTCGCCAAAGAGTGATTGAATTGTTGGCGTGGGTGGAACTTTCTCACAATATGTATGTTAAGAGCTCGGAAATCTCGGGCGGAGAAAAACAACGCGTTGCTATTGCCCGTGCGGTTATCAATCGGCCGGAATTGCTGCTGGCCGACGAGCCGACAGGTAATGTTGACAGCGAAATCGCGCTCAAATTGATGAAACTCTTTGCCGAACTTAATCGTTTGGGCACAACGGTTGTGATTGCAACGCACTCTAATGAACTAATGCAACGCTATAATTATCCTCGGTTGGTGTTGGCAGACGGTAATCTTTCTTATCTTAAAGATACTTTGGAACGATAATTTGCGGATGATTTTGATTTTTTGATGCGGGAGATGTTACTCAAATGGCAGTTACGGAAATGGACGAAATAAGACAAGCAATGGCTCTGGAAGCAAAAGTTGCTCCTAAAGGGGGAGATAAAAAGGCTGTTCCGCCAGTCTCTAAAGCAACGGCAAAGCAAAGAGCTGCCCGTATTCGCGAATTAAGACGACAAAAGGCGCCGGCTGACAAAAATCAGGAATTGCCGATTGATGAGGGATATTCCAAAACGTTTTTGCGCGTGACGGTAGCGGTTTCGGTCTTTTTGTTTGCCATCACGCTTGCCGGCGTGCTCGGAATTAACTCTATGTTTGATAACTCAAGAAAGCAGGTCGTTTCTAACTTTACGGTTCAGGTTTTGCCATTAAGTGATGCACGTGAAAGTCGGGAAGATTTGCTCAAAATCGTTAACTTCTTGGAAAAATATCCGGATGTGGAGCAGGTGACGGTTTTAAGTGATGCGGAGCTTAAAGCCCTGTTACAGCCTTGGCTCGGGGCTAATGTGGATATTGAAATGTTGCCGATACCGAAACTTCTTGATGTCAAAATCAGAAACGGGAGAAATTTTGATTATCGTGAGCTGACGGTGAGACTTTCCGAAATCTCGGCACAGGCCTCCATTAACGATCATAACCTTTGGCTCTCACGGTTGCTCAAATTTATTAACTCTCTTAAAATGCTTGCTGTTACAGTGCTTATTCTGGTGGCGGGGGGATGTGTTGCCTCTATTGTTTACGCTGCGAAAACCGGACTTAATGTTCATCGTGATATTATCTCTATTTTGCATATCATGGGAGCAACCGATGAATATATTGCCGTTAATTATGTTAAACAAATTTCGCAAATGTCTGCTGTGGCCGGCATTATCGGTGCTATCCTTTCGGTTCCGGCCATTCTTATTATCGGGCATATGGCAGAAGGTATTGAAGCCGGTATTTTTAACTCGGTTACGTTTGGTATGGAAGAATGGGTGATGATTTTGCTCTTGCCGTTTGTGTCGGCAGCTCTGGTGGCGGTTACGGCGTATGTGACCGTGGTTAAGACCTTGCGTCATATGGTTTAATGTGTGACCCTGTATTTATAGGAGACTTGTTGTGACGATTGTAAAGAATATCATGGATTTTATCTTGAACCTTGGTATATATCTTTTTTGCGTGATGGGGTTTTACCTTTCCACCAATAATTATTATTTTATTGGTGGAAAAATGGTGGACTTTTCCCTCTTGGGCTGGGGCTTGATGCTTGGCGTTTGGGTGTGGGGAATTGTTAACTATTTACGCCAAAAAGATTTTAAACTCGTAATCTTTGCTTCACAACTGGCGGTGATTTGTTTTGCCTTTGATTGTTGGAGACTCTATGCATTTGCCGCAAACCTTACTATGAAGTCTTATATTGTCGTTGTTTTATTTGCTGAAGTTGTTTGTGTGCTTTGGGGATGGTGGATGAAAAATAAAGTTTTGCTCCAATCAGCTCTTATCAGCTTTTTGATTGTTTTTGCGGGCGGCGTGATTGCTTATCCTGTTCTTTTAGCATGGAATCAAATGCTGGTTGTTTCTTCTTTATGGGCTCTGTTTGGACTGCTTAATTTATTGCCGTTTGTGAAACCTAGATATCTCTTAAGCGGAGTTTGTATTACAGTATTAACTTTGGGAGCATATTTTTATGTCAATTCTTTCGGTATTCATTTTTATGAGCCCAAAATTACAAAGCCTGCCGAAAATGTTAAGGTCAGTATTGTTGTTCCGATTTATAATGCTGAAAAAACTTTGGAACGCTGCTTGGATAGCCTTCGTAAGCAAACACTCAAAGATATTGAAATTATTTGCGTTAATGATGGTTCAACCGATAAATCCGGTGAAATTTTAGCGAAATATGCCGATCATGATGCGCGTTTTAAGATTATCACTCAAGAAAACAAATATATCGGGGCGGCAAGAGATGCGGGTATTGCTGCTGCAACCGGTGAATATGTCGGTTTTGTTGACAGCGATGATTGGGTGTCTTTAGATTATTTTGAAGATATGTATCAAACGGGCAAAAAATATAATACTGATATTGTTATGACGGGAAATGTTATGGAAGTGCACGACAGTAAAGCCTTTCGCAGGCAGGCTCCTAATATTGACAGATATGTCTTATCCAAAAAAATTATTGTCCAACCTCTTGATAATGTTGGTTGGTTGAGACGGTTTGTGTGGGATAAAATTTATCGGAGAGATTTTCTTGAAAAATACAAAATCAAAAGTACTTATCGCCGTGCTATCTATGAAGATTTTTACTTTTATATTCAAACGATATTACCTCAATCGCCGATATCCATAGCTTCTCATGCGACTTATTACTATTTTATGGATAATCTATCGGTCACTCGGGCTAAAAAATATGCTATAGATGAGGCCTCTTTGGCTATGTTTGTAGACATTGATAATATGCTTAGAGATTATCCTATGACTATGCAGCTTAGAGAGAAATGGCAAAAATTTATCCAAGAAGTGCGCATTTATTGTTTAGTGGATTTTGTTGATGCACTAGGTCCTGAGCAACTTGAAATTTGGAAAAAAATGTGTCACGAAACATTTCCGCACGATGTGTTTAACTTTGATAATCCAAAGCAAAACTTAGTTCTTTTTTAGGGGACTTTATTTGACTATCTATTTTGGTGGAGTAATGGAATGATTGTTGCAGTGATAAAGAATATTATGGATTTTATCTTGAACCTTGGTATATATCTTTTTTGCGTGATGGGGTTTTACCTTTCCACCAATAATTATTATTTTATTGGTGGAAAAATGGTGGACTTTTCCCTCTTGGGCTGGGGCTTGATGCTTGGCGTTTGGGTGTGGGGAATTGTTAACTATTTACGCCAAAAAGATTTTAAACTCGTAATCTTTGCTTCACAACTGGCGGTGATTTGTTTTGCCTTTGATTGTTGGAGGCTCTATGCATTTGCCGCAAACCTTACTATGAAGTCTTATATTGTCTATATCTTAGTGGCCGAATTTGTCTGTATGCTTCTTGCCTGGTGGAGAAAAAATAAATTTTTGCTCCAATCAGCTCTTATCAGCTTTTTGATTGTTTTTGCGGGCGGCGTGATTGCTTATCCTTCTTTATTATCTTGGAACCAGATATTTTGTGTTGCTTCAATATGGGCTCTGTTTGGACTGCTTAATTTATTGCCGTTTATGAAACCTAGATATCTCTTTAGTGCTCTATTTGTCTGTGCTTTTGCCTTTGGAGCATATTTTTATGTCAATTCTTTCGGTATTCATTTTTATGAACCTAAAATTACAAAGCCAGCCCAAAATATTAAAGTCAGCATTGTGGTTCCGGTCTATAATGCCGAAAAAACTTTGGAACGTTGTTTGGATAGTCTTCGCAAACAGACGCTTAAAGATATTGAAATTATTTGTGTTAACGATGGTTCTTCGGATAAATCCGGTGAAATTTTAGCTGAATACGCCGCTCATGATGCGCGTTTTAAGATTATTACACAAGAAAACAAATATATAGGTGCCGCGCGTAATGCCGGTATTGATGCGGCAACAGGGGAATATGTCGGTTTTCTTGACAATGATGATTGGGTGTCTCCTGATTACTATGAGGATTTATACACTCAAGCTAAAAAATATGATGCAGATATAGCTGTAATTGCACAAAGATTCATTGTTGCGCATAAAGTTGGATATAATATGAACAAAACACAAAATGCTATGCATCTTTTGAAACACGATACTTTTGATGATGTGATTTCTGATTTTTTAAGTATCTCTAGATTTGTGTGGGATAAAATTTATAGAAGAAGTTTTTTAGAAAAATATCAGGTGAGAAGTTCGCTGAGACGGGTGTTCTTTGAAGACTTTTTCTTTGTTTTACAGGCAGAAATACACACAAATCGTATCGCTGTGGCACACCATGCTCGCCATTTTTGGAATCGTTTGACAAATTCTGAAAGTCGTAAATTAACATTTTCCGAAGAACATGCTTTGTTATTTGTTGATATACAAAAATATATTGAAGAAGCAGATATTTCTTCCGAAAACAAAAAAATATGGTTGGATATGGTTAAAAGACAGCGTGAGTACCATTTCTTAAACATCTATTGTTTTCTTGAGGATGCAGATAAAGAAAAATGGGTTGAGCTATGTCGGAAGTTGTTCCCTGAAGACAATTTTGTCTTTAGTGAAGAGAGATACAAAGAAATTGAAAAGGATTTTTCTTCCAGATAAGGACACTAGATTGTCTTCATCGGCGAACTTGTGGAGAAAGTGCAAAAAATACTGGGAAAATCAGACACCCCGAAGTATATTATATGCTGTGAAGTGAGGATTTATGAGGCATAGGTTTTGGATACTCGGCGGTTTATGTGCGCTGATTTTGTTCTTTGTTTGGTTAGGGGGATTTTTTATCTTTAACCGTACCGTCTTTGCTTATGTCAAAAAAAATCATACCGATATTTCAGGATTTCCCCTTGTTTCTGCTAATCAATTGGCCAGACAATATGTTAAAGCGTTGTTTGATACTCAAACTCAGCAACGTGATTTTGTGGATTTTCATACTTATCCGCAGAAACCTTTTGATGTTAAGCTGATCGCGCTTTATCTGCCGCAATATCACCAGTTTAAGGAAAATAACCTTTGGCATGGTCGCGGTTTTACCGAATGGACAAACGTTACGGCAGCTAAGCCTCTTTTTGTTGGGCACTATCAGCCCAAACTCCCGATTGATGTCGGATTTTATGACCTGACACACGATGATGTTATGAAAAGGCAAATTGAACTCGCGAAAAATTACGGAATTGGCGGATTTGCTTTTTATTATTACTGGTTCTCGGGCAAAAAACTCATGGAAAAGCCTATCTATAACTATTTGGCTAATCAGGGGCTTGATTTTCCGTTTTGTTTGAACTGGGCAAATGAAAATTGGTCTAAACGTTGGGATGGCGGCAATCAGGAACTTTTGATGGAGCAGACTTTTTCTCGTGAGGATTTTGAGCGTTTTGCTAAGGATTTACTCCCGTTCTTTCAAGATAAACGCTATATTCGTATTAATGGGCGGCCGCTCTTTATTATCTATCGCCCGGCGGCGTTTGATAAGGCTTTGTTTGTTGAATTTACGGAATATCTGCAACAATTTATGTTAAAACATGGCGTCGGTAACCCGTATCTTGTCGCCACGAAAGCGTTTGGCTTTTATGATGATCCTCAAAACTGGGGATTGGATGCCGTGATGGAATTTGAATTAAACGATATTTACGGTTTACGGCAAAAAAATGTGGCTAAAATTGATGATAAGGCTGATTTTCGCTTATACGACTGGGCGGAGTATATCAATGCCGGAAAGATGGTAAAAGATTATGTCTATAAAACGTTTCGGACAGTTTTTCCGCGTTGGGATAATACCCCAAGAAAGGCTTATTCCGGAGCGTTGGTCTTTGATGGGGCGACACCTGATATCTATGGGCAGTGGCTTGATTATGCCATTAAAGATACTCGGCAAAAGATGAGCGGCGATGAACGTATTGTCTTTATTAACGCTTGGAATGAGTGGGCGGAAGGGGCTATGCTTGAGCCGGATAAAAGGTTTGGTTATGCGTATCTTGATATGACGCGGAAAGTTTTGGACGGGCAATTTGCGGTACCTAACTCTAATCCACCGTCGCCGATTGGTATTGCGGTTTTGACCGGCGGTATTAACCGAATTGAAAAAGCTATTCAACTGCTTAATGAAGGAGTGGGCGAGAGGTTGCTTATTTCCGGTGTGCGGCCGGGGACAAGTCTTGGCGTGATTGCTTCGCGCAAAGATGTTATTCTTAAAAACGCGCAACCGATTGATTTGGGCTATGAGGCGACCGATACGGTCGGTAATGCCAAAGAAGTGCGCGAATGGACCGAAAAATATCATATTAAAGAATTTTATGTGGTGACGTCTTTTTATCATATTCCCCGCAGTCGTTTGGAACTTCAGCATGAATTGCCCGAGGCTGTTATGCATTTTGTGGCAGTTGATACCCCGAACGTTTTGCCTGAATGGTGGAAAAATTGGCGTAGCTTCAAATTTATGGCGGCGGAATATACGAAGTTTTTAATTGTGTATCTCCAATATGCTTTGGATAGGCTTTTATCTAAATAGGATGGTTTGATGATGTCTAAGTGTTATTTGTTTATTCGCTCTTTAATTGCTAATTTATACTTTTATCCGGTGATGGCGGTTGCTTTTGCCGTTTGCATTATTATTGGACTTTTTTCGCGGAAAGTGATGATTAAACTTTGGGATAAATATTTGCATCGGTTGATTTGGGGAGGTATGCTTAAACTCTGCGGAATTACCGTGGAAGTGCGCGGCAAAGAATATATTACACCAAATGTTATCTTTGCAAGTAAGCATGAATCCGCTTTTGAAACTTATGCTTATACTGATATTATCCCGAATTCGGTGTTTGTGCTCAAAAAGGAACTGACCTATATCCCTCTGTTTGGGTGGGGGCAGGCGCTTTATGGAATGATCCCCGTAGACAGAGGTGCCGGCGCCAAAGCGATGAAGGGGATGGTTAATGAAGCGAAAAAGCGTGTTGCCGACGGGCGTTCTATCATTATCTTTCCGGAAGGGACACGTTGTAAACACGGGCAAGTGAAAGGATATAAATCCGGTATTGTCTTTTTGGCGGAAAATCTTGATATGCCGATTGTGCCGGTTGCACTTAATTCTGATTTGGTGTGGTCTAAGGCTTCGTTTATTCGCAAGCCGGGGAAGGTCGTATTTCAATTTTTGCCCCCGATGGATGTTAAAGATTATGCCGGTAAAAAAGAATTTATGGCTGAATTGCAGAACCGTATTGAAACGGCGTGTGCTAAACTCGGATAATCTTCTTTCGGTGTAACTTAAGAAATAAGCGGCGGAGTATTCTGCATGAAAGATACATCTTCACCTAAGCGTTTGAAAGAAACTCATATCTCGCCACAGGAGAACGCGGGGGCGAGGACGGTTACGGCTGATGGTGAGAAACTCGCTGTTTATATTCATTTTCCTTATTGCAAAAGTCGTTGCCCGTATTGCGATTTCTTCCGGGGACTTTTGCCTAAGAACTTTCATGAAGATGAACTTATTCAACGCTATCTTTCAGACATTGATTATTTTGCAAGACTATATCCGCAACCTCAAGCGGTTAAATCAGTTTTTTTCGGCGGGGGGACGCCCTCGCTTTTATCTCCGCAGGCTATTGAGCTGGTTTTGAACGAAATGCAGAAGAAATTTAGGCTTGACGATGATACGGAAATTTCTTTAGAAGCTAATCCGAACACGTTTGAGCGGGAGAAATCCTTGGCATTTCACACGGCCGGAATCAATCGGCTATCTCTTGGGGTGCAGGCGCTGCAAGCTGATGACTTGAAGAAACTCGGGCGGACGCACTCGCTTGATGATGCGTTGGCGGCCATGGAGCTTGGGGCCAAGACTTTTCCGAAGTTCTCGGTTGATTTAATCTATGCGCGGCCGAACCAACAATGGGATACTTGGCAAAAAGAAATTGATCTGGCGCTTCAATTTGACCTCTCTCATATTTCTTTATATGAGCTTTCTATTGAGGAAGGAACGCCTTATTGGCGCAAAAATATTCAGCCTATGAATGAGGAAGATGCGTTATCTCTTTATAATGATACGGTTTCTTATTTGCGCTCAAAAGGATTTTCTCGTTATGAGGTTTCTAACTTTGCCAAATCTCCATCTCATCAAAGTGTGCATAATCTGACCTATTGGCGCGGGGGTGACTATATCGGTATCGGGGAGGGGGCGCATGGTCGTCTGCGGCTAAACGGACAAATTTTTGCAACCCTAGATGGGCGGATTGATGAAGCACTCACACCTGAAGAACGCGCCGAAGAGCTTGTTTTAATGGGCTTACGCATTGAAGAAGGATTACAAGAAAAGCGCTTTTATCCGGCGTGTGGATTACATTTATTTGACTTTTTGTCAAAAAAAGTGACAAAAAGGCTTGCACAATTAGATTTATTGTGTTATGATGACGCCAACATTAAACTTACGGACAAGGGTTTTACCCTTTTGGACGAAATTATTTTAGAGTTAGTAAGTTAAGATTTTATTCCATTTTATTTTGGTCTTGATGACCGTACTTTAATTTTAAGGAGAGGTTTTGATGAAAAAGATTTTGGCAGCCGTAGCGGTTTTGCTTATGGTAGGATGTTGTTGTAACCCAAATTATGTTCCGACTTATCGCAGAGATAATCCTAAGGCGGAAACTCAACAGGTTGTTTATTCACGTCATCACTATTATGCGCAACAACCGACTTACACCTATTATACCTATACCGCGCAACCGACTTATACTTATTATCGCGCTCCGAAAGGCGAGGTAATGCATGTGGCTGGCTTTGATATTCAACAAGGACAACAAATGCGTGATTTCTTTGATGATTTTGAGGAGCCGATGCATGCGCAATATATCGGTAACAATACCGTCAGATGGGTTTATTACCTGGATTATGACTATGAAGATAATGACGGCGACATTGTACGCTATTGTGAGTTAGATAATTATCAGCCGCATTCTTTGTGCACATTGACGGTTGAATTTTACCGCACATACGTTACGACGGCTTATACAAACTGCTACTAAGTGCATATAAGAGCTAAAGTTTTTACGTGATTTCATACTATAAAACTTATGGCGTTTTTTTCGGACGGGTTTACCGTCCTTTTTTATTTTTAATTTAACCAGGTGGCTTGTTTTTTAAGAACAGATGATTATATCTCTCTTAAAAATAAAGAGGATGAGGAGGAGATTAAAAATGAAATTGCTCAAAATCAGCGCTTTTATCTCTGTTTTTGTTTTAGGGGCGTGTCAATGGGCGCAGATTACCGATAGGGAAATTACTTATTATCCCATTCAGGGAATTTCTGTTTATAAAGGGCAGAGTGTGGCTAATCTTTGGGAGGCTAACGGAGCTCCTAATGTTGTGAAAAATCTTGATGACGGAACAGTTATGTGGGTTTATTACACGAATTTTCAACCTGTCGGCGGCGGGGAAATGATTTCTTATAACACGCCGGCACCTAACAGTACGGCCACCACTTGCAGCGTGAAAGTCTTGCTCAGAAACGATAAAGTTGCAGCGGCTTATTCTGATTGTGATTAAAAAAACAGACCTTACCTGATTGAGGGTAGGGTAGGGTCTGTTCGTTTTGCCTTTAGATTACTTTTGAGCTTGGGCTTCTTTGATTAATTCTTCCAACAAGTTTTTACCAACTTTGTCTTTTTGAACTATTTTGGCGATGCTGTTGGTCGTGGCACCATGTTGTAACATCTTGATCATGATGGCTCGGGCAGCCTCGCGGTCTTTGCAGATTTCAAAGTAGTAAAAATAAAAGAACAAATTGTGAAAACAATTTGAACCATGCCAATCTTCTCCGTTTACATTTGCACCTTTATCTATCATCTTTGAAGCAACGGTCCACATTTGCTTGTCGGTTGCAACTTGCAAATAGGGAAGCTCTCCACCGAGCGGATAGTCAAGTTTGCCATCTAAATTGGCTCCGTCTTCTATAGCTTGAAGCGCTTGGGTAACAATTTCTTCATCCGAATAAAGCCAGTTCTCTTTGGTTTTAATTCGTTCACTTTGTTGATAAAAAATCAGTGCGTTGACCAAAATTTGGGTCGGCGTTGTTTTTTCCATAAGGCTTAATTTTTTTTAATTAATAATTGCTCAGACGTGAAAGTCTGAATTTCAGATCACTAATGATATACAAATACTTAGGTTTTGTGTGCCTATTTTAGAAAATTTATTTCTTTTGTCAAGTTTTTTTGTCGTGGCGAATTGCTTTTATTTTGGCATAAAAGCTAATTTGGGCTTGCATTGTCAAAATATTATCCCTAAATAATCTAAAGATTTATTTGGTAATGTTTTATTGTATGGTTTGATGAGATGACTACCACTGCTGACTACTATGAAGTTTTGGGTGTAACCCAAACCGCTTCGGGGGAAGAGATTAAAAAGGCTTATCGTAAATTGGCGATGCAATATCACCCCGACCGCAATCCGGGGGATAAAGAGGCTGAATCCAAATTTAAGGATATTAACGAGGCCTACGAAGTCTTAAAAGATGAACAGAAAAGAGCGGCTTATGACCGTTATGGACATCAGGCTTTTACAAATGGTATGGGCGGCGCAAGCGGCGCTAATCCGTTTAATGGGTTTGACTTTACCGGGGCTGGGTTTGCTGATGTTTTTTCGGATATCTTTTCGGAATTTACGGGGCAGGGGCGCGCCAGATCGCGTTCTTATGCCGAACGCGGCGACGATATTCGTTATGATGTCGCGCTGACGCTGGAAGAAGCTTATGTCGGCTTAGAAAAAGAAATTAACATTACCACTTCTAAAGAATGTGATGCTTGCCATGGCTTTGGTACGGCAGATGGTAAAGAACCGCCGGTTTGTCCGACTTGTAAAGGGACGGGTAAAGTTAGGACGCAGCAGGGCGGTTTCTTTGTGTTTGAAACGACGTGTCCGCAATGCCGCGGAACGGGGCGTGTGGTTACCGATAAATGTAAAAAATGCCGCGGAACGGGTACGGAAAAATTTGAAAAATCTCTTAAAATCAAAATTCCGGCCGGTATTGAAAACGGTACACGTATGCGGGTTTCCGGTGAGGGAGAGGCCGGCAAACGCGGCGGTCCGAAAGGTGATTTGTACGTCTTTATTACGGTTAAAAAGCACAAAACTTTTGAACGGGATGGGGCGGATTTGTTTGCGGTTTCACCAATCTCTATGTCTATGGCGGCAATGGGCGGTAAGTTTAAGCTCAAAGGTATTGACGGCGAAGAAATTGATATTGAAGTTAAACCGGGGACACAACCAAACGATAAACTTCGGATTAAAGGCAAAGGGATGCGCTATATGAATTCGGATAAACGCGGAGATTTGTTTGTGGAATTCAAAGTGGTTATTCCGACGAAATTGACTGATGCGCAGAAAGAGTGTTTGAAGCAATTTGATGCGGCGGCACCTGAGGAAGAAAAGAGTTTTTGGGCGAAGTTGTTTGGTTAATCAATCTCTGATTATTTGAAAGCGCTTTTTTAGAGGCGCTTTTTTCTTGCTCTTTTTTTAATTTACCAAAAACAGTAACAGACTTAAAAAGAAAATCACGACAAATGTTGCAGGAGTTGTCGGAAAACTCTTGGTTTTTATCATATCGGCTATCATGGGGGATAGGAGCAACATCGCAATCACGTATCCGGGGTTGGCGGCTTCTCTTAATGCCAGCGTTTTGGAGGCTATCAAGATGGTACTGAAAATTATCAGCCAGAAAGCGTGGCCGGATGCTAAAGGTGCTTTTAATTGTTGAAAGCGCGTTAATTTTGGCGTCTTATCTGCTTCTGCCCTCTCTTTTGCTTGATTTATGGGTGAGGTGTTAGTGCTCAAAAACATAACGGTATTATAAACGCCGCTCGTAAAGCAGGCTACGGTCAGATAATAAATTACCCCGGTATAGGCACTGCCGCCGTGTATGGCAATGAAGCGGGTGGCAATGCTCATTAAAGCTAAGGCGAACACGGCCGGATACAGATATTCTTCGGCTTGGCGGCTAATCTTTACTTTCATCATTTGCCAATATCCGGCAGAAAATCCGCACAAGCACAAAAAGATACTCACAATCAACGGCGGGGTTTGCAACAACTCGGCCAATTCGCTGAAATCTATGCCCCACCACATAAATGTCGTTATTAACACGCACGTGGCCATAAAGCCTGAACAAGAATGGCTGCCGTATTGCGCAGAGGCAAAAAAGATATGACTGTCATAAACGCCTATCATTAGGCCTTGCAATATCAATATGGCATAAAAGGGCGCTGAATCTATTTGCGGAACGGAGAGCAGGAGCGGCGCGACTAACAAACTCACGCCAAAGCCACGCCATATTCCCAGTACATAACCGTTATAATGGCGGTGTTCGTTAAACGTGGTATAAAACGCGTTAAAAACGGCATATATCAGGCTTAAAAATATCCAACTCATCTTTTTTCTTTCATGACCTCTTTTGATGTAATGCTTTTTTTAGGGATTTAAACCGTGGGCTTTCCGGTATAGATTGACTTTGAGAATGTTTTGTGGTATGATTTTTTATATTTGAGAGGGAGATAAGTATGAGCGGAGAAAATAAAATTATTGTTGATGAAAACTTGCAAATTTCCGATGAGCAACGTCAGGAAGTGCAAGAAGGTTTGTCTTCGCTTAAAAATTGGCTTATCAAGAGAAGAGCTGTTTCTAAAAACGCCGACGGAGAGCCAGACTATCAGATAGCGCTTGATAATTTGGACAAGACGCAAGTGTTTTTGACCGAAAAAGGTGCTGATCGTTTGATTGAAGCGGTGCAAAAAGGTGAGCTTCATCTGACCGATAAATTTATTCAGGCTTATGGCGGAAAAGACAAGGCGATGGCGTCTTTACAAAAGATATGCGACAAGCAAGGTGATAATAATATCGCCTTTAATGCGCGGGGAATTGTTCAAGAACCGACTGTCTTTCTTAATCTGAAGCACTATGAGCAAAATAAGGGACATCTTGAACTACGGTCTATCTCCAGTTTGGTGACGCACGAGGCCACGCACGCCATTGGGCTTAAGTTTAGCGAAAATATGGCTAATGTTATTGTCGGGCGCGAGGTTAACGATGGGGTTGAATATAGCAAATATCGCGACAGCGGCAAAGAAGTATATGCGCGCGTTATGCAGCTTCGTCATGACCTGAAACTTAATCCGGAGCAAGAATTTACTTTGGATGATGTGAGCAAAATGCGACAGGATTGTATGGAAAAACGGCAGGGCTATCAAAAAGTTGATGGAAAAGCGGCACCTGAAAACCTTGATACGATGTTGTTTGAACGCTATTCCGATGAACAAATTCAATTTTTGCTGAATGCCACTTCTGAAATTTTACCGCAACAAGATAATTCTTTAGACCGCTATCAGTTGGCTTTGGATATGAAGAGGGATTTTGCCGCTTCTCAGGCAGAATTGCGGGTCAAATCACAACTTTATAAAACGGATGCCAATCAGATACTTTTGGCCGATAACCAAAATGAAAACGCTCCTAAAGTCAATAATCTGTCGCAAACCATATTGCAGAAAAAACTTCAAGAGCGTTGTTATTCTTAAAAATCCGGCTATCTTTTAGGGCTTATTGCCGTTTTTGCTTTTTCTTAAAGCTGCCGTCAGACTTCTTTTTGAAGCTATAGGGCTCGTAGCTGGTGTTTTTGTTTCCTTTGTTGCTGAACTTAACACTTTTACGACGCGCATAGGCTTTACGTTCTTTGTCGGTCTTGAGGTCTTGGGGCTTCGTTCTCTTTTCAAACTTCGGCTTTTTGACAATCACTTCCACACCGTTTTCCATAAAACTGGTGGTGGTTTCTTCCGGCACGGTTATTCGGCCTTTCGGCATTTGAATTTTCTTTTTGCTAAATTTTTCATCGGCTTTCATAACGGTTGCGATAGATGGTGCAGCCGGCTTCTTTTTCTTCTTCTCAACCGAAAAGCCAAACTTGCCGATTTTGCGTCCTAAAGTATAATAAAAACCGTGCGCATATGCTAATAATCCGGCTTTTTCCAAATCCAGAGCGCCGGTTTCATCTATATATTTATCATCAACGTTTACGGCGACGACTTCTGCCAAAAACATATCGTGTGAACCAAACGGACGAACTTCCAATACTCTACATTCTATAGATACCGGACATTCGGCAATTTGCGGCGCTTTTATTTTAGAGCAGGGCTCCGGCGTTAATCCCGTTAAGGCAAATTTATCACAATCTCGGCCGGATTTTACGCCAACCGTATCGGTGGCTTCGGCGATTTTCCAGGTCGGCAGATTGATTGTAAACTCTTTGTTTTGGCTGATTAACTCGTGTGTATAGCGGCTGGGACGTAAAGACACATAGGTCAGCACCGGCTCTGAACAAATAATTCCCGTCCAAGCGGCGGTCATTACATTAGGGTGTTCCATATCTCCGGAACCGATTAAGGCCGGCGGAAGTGGGGATAACATCGTCCCCGGCTGCCATGTTTGTTTGGTCATTTTCTTTTCCTTCTCTCTGATTGATTTATTGCCGCGGAGTATAGCAGATTGTTTATATTTGTAAAGAGGGGAAAATAAAAAATCAGTTTGTTTTTCCTATTGCCGAATTTGTGTTTTGACCTCTTGATGATAAAGAAAAAGCGCTCCTTTGCAGAAGCGCTTTCTTCTCTATCTTATGTCTTTTTTTTTATTTTTTCTCTAAGTTTTGTAACAACTTATTGATTAAGCGAACACCGAAACCACTGGCGCCCTTTGGATATAATGGTTTGGGTTTTCCAAACATATCCATACCGGCAATATCCAAGTGTGCCCATGGGGTTTTATTTAATAAAAACTCTTCCAAAAAGCATGCGGCGGTAATGGAACCAGCGGCTCGTCCTTCAGACAAATTCTTTACATCTGCCATGTCGGACTTAATCAATTTGCGATAGCCGTCCGTCATCGGGAAACGCCATAATTCTTCGCCGGATTGTTCGCCCGAGATACTCAATAATTCGGCCAAACAATCGTCGTTACTGAATAGGCCTGCCATTTCGCTACCTAACGCTACGACAATCGCACCGGTCAGGGTTGCTAAATCCACAATGCGTTCCGGCTTATATTCTCTTTCAACATAAGTTAAGCAATCACCCAGAACCAATCTTCCTTCCGCATCCGTATTTAATATTTCAACGGTTTTACCTGATAAGGAGGTTACAATGTCTCCGGGGCGGGTGGCTGTTCCTGACGGCATATTTTCTACCAAACCAACAACACCCACAATATTTAACTTCAATTTTTGTTGAGCGGCGGCTTTCAAACTTGATACAACTACTGCAGAGCCTGCCATATCTTGTTTCATATCCCACATTCCGGCTCCCGGTTTTAAGGAAATACCGCCGGAATCAAAGGTTACGCCTTTGCCGACTAACGCTATATCATAGCCTTTTTTGCTCTTGTTGCCGTTATATTCCAAAATGGCTACATACGGACTGTTGGCTGAACCTTGAGCGACGGCCAATAACATATTGAAGCCTTCTTTTTTTAGCTCGTTCTTATCTTTTAAGATAACTTTTAAGCCCAAATGTTCTAAGCGCTTGATGTCTTTAGCATAAACTTCCGGCGTTAACTCGTTGGACGGTTCATTGGTTAAATCACGCGCATATCTGACGGCATTGGCAAGTGCTGCGTTTTTTTCATAAGCCTTTTTATCTAACTTTTCTTTGGCGACAAAGTTGAGTGTTTCTAACTTCGGAAACTCATCGGACTTTTTCGTTGTGCGGTATTTGTCAAAGCTATATGACGACAACTCAACGCCTAAGCCCATGTTCAAGGCGATATCTTGCGCCGATAAGTCGGTTTTGGGCAAGTGTCTGGCAAAAACTGTGGCAGACTTGTAGTTTTTTATCTGATGATACAATCTGCCGGCCAAGGTCTGCAAGGCTACCGGTGTGGCTGTGTTTGATATTCTTAACAAAAACACAACGTCTTTGCCGTTATTCAAGATTAAAATATCTTCTTTCTTTTCTCTGCCGTCATCGGCTTTGGCTACTAATTCTTTCAGCCGATTAAAAGTTGAGCGCTCAATAATGCCGCCGGTGATACCATAGTTTAGGGTTTCCTCTTGGGTTGCCAGCAAAACTTTGACTTCGGTTTCTTTAGCCGAGCGGTTAAAACTGATTTCTGTCATTGTTTTCTCCTTTTGTTTAATCGGGGTTATTTTGCGTCGCCATTAGTGAATAAAGTCTTAAAATTAGGGGCTTGACTTTGCTTTTTATGGTGCTAATGTCTGAAAAATGTTGTGTACTTCATGTTTTTTTGTATGTGAGGATTGTTATGAGCGGAATTTTTACGGCTGACGAGGCTAATATATGCAAGGCGGCTGAACTTATCAAGAGCGGTAAGCTGGTGGCTTTTCCGACCGAAACAGTTTATGGATTGGGTGCTAATGTTTATGATGCGCATGCTGTGGCGGGGATTTTTGCCGCTAAAGGAAGGCCTTCGTTTAATCCGCTGATTTCGCATATTGCCGAACCTTCGCAATTGGCTGATTACGCTCAAGCGGATGAGCGTGCTTTGTTCTTGGCTAAAAAGTTTTGGCCGGGGCCGCTGACCTTTGTTTTGCCCAGAAAAGATGAAAATCCGGCGCTTGATTTGGTTTGCGCAGGGCTTAAAACCATTACCGTGCGTTGTCCGAAGCATCCGGTCGCTCTGGAACTTATCCGCCAATCCGGCGTGCCGATTGCGGCACCTTCGGCTAATCGGTCTCAAACTATCTCTCCGACCACGGCAGAGGCTGTTTATGAAAGTTTGGGCGATAAGGTGGATATGATTTTGGATGGCGGGGCCTGTGAAGTCGGGGTTGAATCTACCATTTTGGATTTAACCACACCGCAAGCCGTTTTGTTGCGGGCAGGGGGTATTACTAAAGAAGAACTGGAACAAGCGCTCAATGAAACGGTTATCCTTTCTGACGGCAATCCTAATCGGCCAACCTCTCCGGGGCAGCTTTTAAAACACTATGCGCCTTCTAAAAAATTGCGGATTAACGCTACCGAGCGGCAAGACGGAGAACTCTTTATCGGGTTTGGACCGGAATATGATTGGGCGGAAATGAATTTGAGCCCCAAAGGCGATTTACGCGAGGCGGCGGCTCATTTGTTTGCATATATGCGTGAAGCTGATAAAAACCCGAATTTTTCTCGGCTTGCCATGGCGCCTATTCCTTTTGAAGGGTTGGGGCTTGCCATTAACGACCGAATTAAACGGGCCGCTCGCTGATACACGTTTACTTTTGATATAAAAAAAAAGCGCTTCTTTTTCTAGAGGCGCTTTATTTTGAGTCTATTCATCACTTAAGATTTTACTTGAATATTCTCTTTTATTTGATTGATTTTATTTTCTAATTTAGCTTTACCGCGTTCTTTCATATCATTAAATTCTTGAACCAAAGAACCGCGATATTCCATGGCCCATGCGACCATTGAATCTATCACCGGTTTCAAATTATACCCCAGATTGGTCAACGTATAATCCACGCGCGGCGGAATTTGCGCATATACTTTCCGTTTTAAGATACCTTTTTCTTCCAATGTACGCAAATTTGAGGTTAAAACCTTTTGCGTAATGTTGCCTAAGTCCTTCTTTAGCTCGCCAAAGCGTTTCGTCCCGTCCATTAAACTTTCTATAATTTGAACTTTCCAACGGTCGCCCAACATTTGTATCGTGGTTTCCGCCAGGCTTAAAGAGACTTTTTCCATTTTTCGCTCCTTTTGCTCCTTTCTTGTTTGCTTGTTTAATTTATGTGAATACCTGTTTCTTGACAAGATTTTTTTCAAAGTAATGCAATGTTTTTTTTGTTATTTTGTTGTTTGTTACATTTTTGTTACAATAGGGGAAAATGTTGCTTTTTTGTTGATTTTTGCGAAAAAATATAGTATACTTTCTTTATATACGTATATATGGGTGGAGCTATTTATGTATTTATTGATGTTACTTGCGACGTTTATGGCGTCTCTTTACGGATATAATCTTTCCGCGCGACCAGATTATGATCGGGATATCGCGCGCAAAAAAGCTGCTGCCGTTATTTTTAAGTTTACCATCCAACATAATGCCGTTCGTAAAATCCTTGTTAATATCAATATCGGCGGGTTTAAGGCCGATGATGGCGCCGATATCCCTTGGAGTATGCCGGGAGATGTCTTTTATGCCGATTTTGATGCCGGTAATGTTCAAGATAATGAGGATGTCCACCTCTTTATTAAACAAGAGGGAGATGATGAACACCTCATCCTCCTTAGAGATAAAGATAACACAGGTCATATCAATCCCGGTAGCAAAAATTACTTGATGACGGGAAGACAGGTTTATGACGGCGATGAAATGGCTTCTAAAATTATCTGTGTTGATAAAGCACTTAATGAATCTGACAGTAAATATTGTACTTCAGCTACTGACGCAGACGGCAATGTTACTCAGTCTTGCTGCAATATGGGGGGCTTGGGAGGCCGATACATCATCTCTTATAAACAACTGGACGCACGTTGGATTAACCGTGTTACCGGTGATGTCTCTCTTGATTTTGTGCAAGCTATCAATAAAAAACTTTACTATGATAATGTTGGTGTTATACGTTGGAGAGAACCTATCGGCGGTAATAAAAAAGCATGGCAATTTAAAGGAAAAATTAATTTCTTACCCGTATATGCTGATGATCTGGAAAAATGGAATAAAGAACATAATAATGCCGTTAACTATCCGGTGGAATACCGTAACAGAAGCGAGTGGACTTTGCCTGATTGGATTTTTAAAGAGGATTTCTTTGTTGGAAAAAACGGCAATAAAATTTGTGATAAAGATCACCCATGTTTGTTCAAAATTCAGAGTTTTTGAGTGGAAATAAAGGAGGCCTAAATTATGAGTAAATTATTTAATAAATCAGATCAGCGCGGTACGCTTCTTGTTGAAGCGCTCGCAATGCTTGGCCTGATTGCAATGGTTACGCCAACCCTTTATAAAAAATCTGCCGAGCGTTTGCAGGAAATCCAAGATATTAACGCCGCATCGCAGGCCAGAACCATGAGCAGTATTATGGATGCGTATATTCGCCAAAACTTTTCCGGCTTGATGAGCTCTATTGTTTCTGATACCAGTACTATCGTGATTGATTATGAAGATAATCAGGCGGGCGCTTATCGTGTCGGTTATTCCAGCTATCTGCCTCATGGGTTTACACCAAATGAAATTCGTGGTTATGATATGCCGAAAGTTTATGTTTACCGCGATGACAGTACTCTGGTTTCTTATGTTCTTTATCCGAAAATTATTGATATCGGCAATAAGCGTGCGGCTCGTATGGCCTCTTTGGTCGGCGCTAACGGCGGTGTTATTACGGAAAATAAAGAAGCTAAAGGTACAGGTGGGGCTTGGTTCTTAAACAGCTCTATGATTGAAAGTATGGAAATTGATGAGTCTTCTTTGACTGAAAACTCTTTGATGGTTACCTCTAATGAACCGATTTCCATGAGTTATGATGATAGTGCTAAATACCTTTATCGTGTTCCGCCGCAGCCTGATTCCGATGATGACTCTTATTATCATAACACGATGATTACGGACCTCTATATGGGCGGACATCCGTTTGATGATACAGACTATGCTCGTTATGCCAGTGACTATTACTCTATCTTTAACGTTAAGAAATTAACCATGAACACAGACTGCAATCGTGCGTATATCTCTGAGCATAACTCTTCTTCTCCACAAAATTTATGTGATCCGAACGTGGCTGATTTATATATCGGTAAACCTTTTACAACGACCGGAAGTCATGGTACACTTGATACGGCAGAACATTCTCCACGTGTTGAAGGTAATAATGGTGCGGCTTGGATTTATGGTAACTTGGCAGCCTTGAGCGAAAACTTCCAGTTGTTCCGTGAAGAAACGCTTTATGACGGTAATGTGAAAGATGATTTAGGCTATGATGCCGAAATGGGACGTACATCAAGCGGTTGGGATGTTTTGCAATTTGCACGCATGAACAGTACCGGTACAGGGGATGAAGAATTTGTCGTTTTACGTGCCGAAAACAAAGAAAATGCCGAACGCGTTTCTATGATGGATGAATTTGTGCAAGTGAAACGTAGAACGGATTCTTCTAATATTATAGACTTCTCTGTTGGCGAATCTTCTGGCGTCGGTGGAGAAGGGGCTCTTATTCAAGCCTTCAGAAACGGTAATACCAATGAAGTTCATATTAACCAAAATTCGGCTTCTTCCATCACTGAAATTAACCGTCAAGGTGGAACTGTTTATATTAACGGCGGTTCGTCTGCTGCTACAAATATGTTGACTTATATTAACGATATGGGCGGTAATCTTTATGCCGGTCATGATGGCGGTTGGTTAATGGCTCAGGGGTATGACAGTAGCGCACGTGTTCATTTGTTGGCTAATGTTAACAGCTCTGGTGCCGATACGCGTGTCTTTACTGTTGGACATGATGTTAGTGATACCGGAGCTATCGGTACAGCCTATAACACAAACCATATGATTTATGCCGATACAGATAAAGTATCTTTAAGAGGCGGCGGCATCCGTATTTACAGTGAAGACGGATATACCGGTAATGAGGCAGGACCGGTTGCTTTTCAACCGACAACCAATGCTATTAAAAACGAATATGCCGATTTGGCCGGCACGACTTTAGAGCATTTGACTACTGTTGCTTCAAGGTATACGGATATTTTAGGCAGAACTTATATGGGTAATAAAAATATGAGTTCTACGGCTTCAAACGATGGACACTATTCTCGTGATGAATTTACTTTGGGTATTGCCGGATCGGCTTGGGTTGATGAATTGTTATGGGCGCGTAAAGCGTGGTTGAAACAAGCCGGTATGCAAGAACTTCACGCCGGATTTGAATCTTATTCACAATTTGTCAACGCACCACAGACTGCCTGGTTAAACGCCTATGACGATATGGTTGTTATTCGTAATAAAGCCAAAGGCGGTACTAATGATAAACGTGGTGAAATGAATACAGGCAAGAATGACTTGATGTTTTTGGCTGATTCCACAAAGGTCTTAATCAATGATACAGATGGTGCTTGGGCCGCTTTTGAGGATGGAAGCTCAAGAATCGGAGCTGGCGATCCGGCTACGGGTGCTCTTAAAAACTACTTCTTGGCGGATACTGTCGGTGGGGATGGTTCGGCTAATGTGGTTGGTTCTACCTTGGTTAACCTCTATACTTTGGATGATAAAGTCTCAAGCGTGGTTGATATTCAACGTGAAGCTATGAGATTTGGCGGAAATTGGACTTCTTCATATACAAACAGAATTGATGCTAAAACCGGCACCTTTACGATTAAAACAAAAGATGTCAGCTCAACAGATCAAGACGAGGGAGCGCAATTCTATGCTGATGCCGATAAAATCAGAACACGTTGGGTTGATTTTCAGGTGGAAGATGACTCCAGTACTGTTCGCTTTAAGGTCGCACCTAATGCCGAACCTTTGAGCAAAACAGATGAGGCAAATGTCCAAGTTAACGGATCTTTCCATGTGACGGGTAATGAAGTTATCCATATCGCGTCTAACTCTTCTAATGCAGTCGGCACGACGGATAATGACCACGCTATGTTTGAAATTGATCCGGATTATGTTCAAATCTGGGCAAGAGACAGTGACGGTAACTATGCCGCCGGTGGTTCTTCTGCAGGCGGATATTATGCAATGCTTAAAGTTAATCCTACGGATATTCACGGTGGATCAAGTGATATTAACGATACACGTGATGCTTCTATTTATATTCGTAAAGGAGCTATTGAACTTGAGCAAAGTTATGCAAACTCTACGCCTTCTACTTATGCGGCCGATGAGGGATTTGGATATATTAAAGCGAACAGATTGGTTTCTAACACAAATGAAACTGTTCCGGAAATTGCCGGTAAAACCGACAGAGGAACTATGTATGACCAATATATGGTTAACCCGGCATATACCTCTGTAATGCATGATATTAAGTTGACTACTCGTGGTGGGGCTCGTTTAAGTGATGCATTGCCGGATTTCGTCTTAAAAGGCGTTTATAACGTTTCTAATGATTTTATTGAAGATGGTACTCATGTTAATAGAATTTCTTGGAGTTGTGGTACAAACTGTAAAGATCAAGGTTATAATCCGATTGCTGCTAATGTTGGGTGGGCTGATCCGTATGTTGGGCATATCCCTTATGCGCTTTGCCCGCCTGGATATAAAAATATGGCGACACTTATTCCTATATCCTTTAATATGGGGCAGGCCGGTGAAATCATTCAAGCTAGTAAAATTGGCGGTATGTATGATTCAGGTAGTGTTGCTAACAGATGGTATGTTAATCCAGCGGCACGACAAGCTGATATTTTGAAATCTGCTGAGGGTATTGTCCAAAAATCTGGAGGCACGTTGAATGATGCAATTATTTATCCAGGTATGGAAGAAGTCAGTAGCTTGATTTATAATGGTATTTATCAAGACGGTAATACTCATAGTGCCTTTATGGCGCAGACTTTGTCTCGTACTGAAGGTTGGTACTTGGGCTTGAAGGCTGAATATACCAATGCATCTTCAGTTACAACAAATTCCTCTCTTAAGGCATCTGTCGGAGATCAAAATGTCGGTACCTATACCTATACTGATGATGGAACAAAAAATTATGCTGTGGCTCAACCGCTCTATTTCCAACAAAATACATGGCTGAAAACCGCTGTTAAACCGGATAAGGCCGGTGAAGGTTGGGATGCTCGTATGGGATTTATTTATGATAAAAGCTATTATAATTTAGACGGGGCTGCAGGATTGGATGATGAAGTCACATCCAACAACAATCAAGACGGTTATAATGATGCTGCTAATCCTAACCCAACTTTCCAAAATGGTAACTTTGTATGGAATCTGTTTCCTGTTCCGACAAATACTTTGGAAGGACATGCCACGGTTTATTGTTACTTTGACAGAACTGCTTTCCAATCCGATGGGTGGGAAACTTTGGTTGACCAAGTTGACCAGCTCGGTAGCTACCGTGATATTAACAGTAAAACCGATGGCTCCAGTCGTGATTATATTGATCGTTTGAATGATCCGACTTTGAAATATTCAGATCCGTGGTAATCGGGTTTAGTAACTTCTTAAAAGAGGAAGATATATCAAAATCTTCCTCTTTTTTTATTAATGCCTTGTAGAAAACCACCACTTTAGTGGTGGATGAATAAAAAGTCGGCGATATAATAAAGGTATGCAATTTGTAGAGAGTTCACATAGCGTATACAGTTTAAGTTACCACATAGTGTGGGTAACCAAATATCGCCGACGTATCCTAAATCCCGGCGTAGTTGATTATTTGAAGAGCATTTTTCCGAAGCTACTAAGAAGTATCCCAGGAGTAGTCATTGAAGAGATTGGCTTTGATAAAGACCATATTCATTTTGTAATGATAATTCCTCCCAAATATAGCATATCAGATGTGGTAGGAAAATTAAAAAGCCAATCAGCTTCAATGATGAGAGAGCGTTATAATTGGTTATCAAAGGTGTATTTTAAGGAAAATGTGGTTTGGTCAACGGGATACTTCGTTAGTAGCGTTGGTGCGAATGAAGAAGTAATTAAAAATTATGTAAAGTATCAAGGACAAAGGGATTTAGGTCAACTCCATTTGGAGTTGTAAAGAAAGGCACCTTAATGGTGCCTTTCCAAGAACCCCGGGTTTACCCGGGGATATCTATCTGTTTTGTATACTTCTGTTTAGCTCGTTTTATCTTTTTTATGATTTATATATGAAGAGAAATTTATTTTTTATTTCTTGCATAAAAATAAATTTTACAGGTCGCTTTGGTGTTAATTTCTGTTTATAAGTTATTAAATGACTTTGCTAAGCATTTTTTTCGCCGTTATGCTCTGCTCATAATGTAATAACTTTTATGTTTAAGGATATATAAAGATGGATATCTGTGAATGTATCAGTAATCTGGCTTATCTTTCCGGTATTGAGTTGCAGGCAACAGTTGAGGAAAAGGTCGGATTGCTTAAGGCTATGGATATTCTCGATCAGAACTTTGTTTATAACACTCAAGACCCTGAGAAACAGGCTGAAAATATACGTCTTGTCGAGAAAATTATTGATGAAAAGAAAAATGCCAATTTTATCAATATTGTTCACCATATTCCTATTTTGAGGCAAAATAAAGTTCCTTCTATGGAAATCTCTTTGCCTGACGGCGTTAAAAAACTAAAATGGAATTTTTATGAAGATGAAGACCCCAAAAAATATTATAAAGGGGAAATTGTTATTGATGATTCTGAAAAATTTTATAGCGGTGAAGTGGCTATTGATGATTTGGAAAGAGTGGAAAATAACGGTAATGAAGTGGAACGTAATATTAACGGTGTAACTTATCGCAAATATCGCTTTAAGTTTCCGTTTGAAGTTCGCTTGGGCTATCATAACGTTGTCTTTTCGTATGTTAATCAAAACGGAGAGGAAGTTACTCAGAAAACCAGTCTTATTTCGGCACCTGAAAAATGTTATGACGGATTTGGTATTCGCGAAGGTAAAAAAACTTGGGGCGTCCCCGTACAACTTTATGAACAAGTCAGCGAAAATAACCTCGGTATCGGTAATTATGGTGACTTGGCTCAACTCGGTTATATCTTAGGTAAAAATGGGGCAGGGCTTATCGGGGTTAATCCTCTTCATGCCGCACATGACGACAGACCTGAAATTGCTTCTCCTTACAGCCCGGACAGCCGTATGTTCTTTAACTATCTTTATTTGGATGTGACGGCTGTTAATGAATTTAAAAATTCACAGGCTATTCGTGATTATTACAATAGTCCGGAATTTCAGGAAAAAGTTAAAGTCAATCGGCGCAGAACCTATGTTGACTATACTACAACACAGGAATTGGTTGATGATATTTTACATCGTTGCTTTGATGAGTTTCGTTTTTCGCCTCTTAGCGAAGAGGCTCGTAACCGATTTAGCGTCTATTGTGCAGATCAGGGAGATAATCTGGAAATGTTTGCGACTTTTAGAGCACTTTCTAAATATTTCTCCAAACAAGATCCGGCTCCTGCTGGTTGGCAAGATTGGCCGGCTGCTTATCGCGATGATCCGCATTCTCCGGAAATTAACGCTTTTAGAGCACAACATCGGGCTGAAATTGACTATTATAAGTATACTCAGTGGCAATGCGAAATCCAATTGCAACATGTTAAAGATACTTGCTTAAATTCCGGTATGAAAATCGGTCTTTATATGGATAATGCCGTCGGGGTGCTCCCAAGAGGTTATGAAGCATGGTATTATCGCGATAATTATATTAAAGGTACGGCAGGGGCTGCTCCTGATATCTTGTCTAAAAACGGTCAACGTTGGTATTTACTCGGTTATAATCCGATTAAATTGCAAGAACAGGGGTATGAACCTTATCGTAAAATTATTGAAGCGAATATGCGTTATGCCGGTTGTTTGCGTATTGACCACGTTTTGCAACTGCACCGCTTGTATATTTTCCCGGAAAATGCGGAAACCGGAAACTATATCTATTATAACGTTAAGGAATTGATGGCTATTGTCGCTCTTGAAAGTCATCGCAACAAAACTTTGGTTATCGGGGAAGACCTTGGTAATGCCACTGACGAGATTAAGCGCGGTATGGAAGATTTTGGTATTCTTTCTTATAAAGTGCTACCGTTTGAACGCCACAATGATATGTATAGTTCTATGAAGCATCCGGATGAATATCCGCAAATGTCGGTTTGCTCGCCGTCTACGCATGACACACCTCCCTTAAATAGCCAATGGAACGTGCAACATGTTTGGCAGCAGAAGTTATTAGGTATTCTTTCTGATAAACAGGCTGATGATACTTTTGAACAATATGCTTCTCAACGTGAAGGCTTAAACTGGATTTTGGAGCATTACGGAATTTGGAAAGAAGTCGGCGGTAAAGCTGTGGAAAATCCAAGACAAGATGCTAATAATATTCCAGATAAATATGTGCAGGCGGTTACGACATTTTTGGCGCGTTCAAACTCCGCCATTATGCTGATGCCGTTCTCTGATATCTTTGGACAAAGAGAAATGGGCAATATTCCGGGCGTTTCTGAACTGGAATGGTCACAGCAAAAACCATTGCAATTTGTTTATGGCAATATCGCTTATCCGAACTGGCGTAAAAAAATGCATATTCCGGTTGAACATATTGAAGATGTTGAAATATTCCGTGAAGTGGCGCAAATTTTAAATAAATATCGTCCCGACGGTAACAACGGGAAAGGGCGTTATTATCAATTTGAACGTTTGGGTAACAATAATGAGTCTCCGATTGACTTTGATAAGTTTAAACGTATTCACGATATTATTAAACATAAAGAAGCCTATCGGATGGAAAGTCTCTTAAAGAATCGGTATAGCCAAGCCTATAAGACTCGCTTGGGCAACCGATTTGAGGCAAATAAAACTCGTTATGACCATATGGTGCAGGCTTGGCTTAATTATAAAAAAGCTCATGGGCTCTGATTTATTATCGTGTGGCTTTATTGAGGGAAGATACTTCTGGGTATCTTCTCTTTTTTTGTGATTGAAAATGTGATTTATCTTGGGGAAAATTAACTCTATTTTAATGACATAGGTCTAAAAGTAATTTTAGTATGTATATGTTCGTATTTAACTTTTAAAGGTTGTACCCATGGAGCAGAAACAAAAAGTTAGAGCTATTTTTCAAATTGGGGGGTGGCTTGCTTTTATTATGTTAGGGTATTTGGGTATTCGCACTTATAAATTGTCTGTGGAGAAACTTAAAACGAACAGTTGTATTGAAGAGATTGAAACCCTTTCCAGAAATATTCAGGTCTATTTTCAAAGCCAGCGTGATTATGGTGAATTTAATTATAAGCAGGCGGTTGATTTCAAACTTATTCCTAAGAATATGTTTCGCGAAGGTTTTAGAGAAGCTACTAATGCTTATATGGGGGGTGTGGACTTCTTTTATTCTTCGTTGGCACAATTTAATGATAAAAAATCTTTTGAAATCTCTTTTCAAGGATTGAGCCGTTATGCATGTGTGGAATTAGTTCGGATGAATTGGGACAGTTCCGATATGACGAATCTTATTGCTGTGGGCGGTTATAGTGTTCCAACACCTTCGGGTGTTTTAGATGATATTTATCCCAATACACCCCAGACGGAGATTAAATCCAGAAATATCTTTAAGGCTAATGAAGCGCCTTATGTGGCGATTGATAGGTTACAGAGTATTTGTAACTGTTCGGAAGATATTTGTTCGGTGGTCTGGAAATTCCGTTAATCCACTTTTTTGCTTGCAAAATTTATCTATCGTGATATAAAAAGACGAATTTTGACATTGCTTGCAGTGTTGTTTGGATAATTTTCAAATGGATTTTTATGATGACAGAAGAAGTTAGTGAACAAAGACAGAGCCGCTTAAATAAGCTCGCTAAGTTACAGGATATGGGGTATAATCCTTATCCGTATCGTTTTCAACCGGATAGTTACGCTCAGCCGTTGCAGGAAAAATATAAAGATTTGGCTAACGGCGAAAATACTGAAGACAGAGTGACTGTTGCCGGTCGTGCCATGGCCGTTCGTAATGACGGTATGTTTATTGATTTGAAAGATAAAACCGGTAATATTCAAATCTTTTGCCATAAATCTCATTTGGATGAGAATAATCTTAAACTTTTGAAGTGTTTGGATATCGGCGATATTATCGGCGTTTCCGGTTTTATTCGCAGAACACCGCGTGGTGAGCTTTCTGTTGCTGCAGAAAAATTTGATATTATTGCAAAGGCTTTGGAACCTCTGCCGGAGAAATTCCACGGTTTAACCGACGTGGAAACACGTTATCGTAAGCGTTATGTTGATTTAATTATCAACGATGATGCTAAGAAAATCTTGCTTACAAGATGCAAAATTGTTTCTGCCGTGCGCGAGTTCTTTAATCAAAATGACTTTTTGGAAGTGGAAACTCCTACTTTTCACCCGATTATGGGCGGGGCTAATGCAAAACCTTTTATTACGCACTATAATGCTTTGGATAACGATTTCTATCTTCGTGTGGCTACGGAACTTTATTTGAAAAAGTTGGTTGTCGGTGGGATTGACAGAGTGTTTGAAATCGGTAAGAACTTCCGTAACGAAGGTATTGATAAAAACCATGTGCCGGAATTTACCGGTCTTGAAGCCTATATGGCGTATGGCGACTATAACGATATGGCTGATTTAATTTATAAACTTGTTCGTTTTGTGGTTAATAAGGTTTTCGGAACGGATAAATTGGTTTTTGAAGGGCATGAAATTGACTTTTCTAAACCGTTCCCGAAAGTTTCTATTATTGATTTGATTAAACGCGAGACCGGGGCTGATTTCTTGAGTGTTGAAACGGTTGAAGATGCACGGGCTTTGGCTAAATCCGTCGGTGTTGATGCTGATCATTGTTCTAACTGGGGCAAGGTGGTTCAAGAAGTCTTTGATGAAAAAGTTGAGGCCACTTTGATTGAACCGATACACGTTTCGGATATGCCGAAAGATATTTCTCCTTTGGCAAAAACCCACCGCGATAATCCGCGTTTGGTGGAACATTTTGATACATATTTGCTTGGTATGGAACTCGGTTGCGCTTATTCCGAACTTTCTAATCCGTTGGAACAGTTGGAACGCTTTAAGGCTCAAATGGCTGAACGTGAAAATGGTGATGATGAAGCGCAGATGCTTGATGAAAGCTTTATTGATGCACTTTCTTATGGTTTTGTTCCGACAACCGGTATGGGAATGGGGATGGACAGATTGGCCAAACTTTTAACTGGGGCGGCTACGCTTCGTGATGTAATCCTCTTCCCAACTCTTAAGAAAATGAAATAATCTTCTGTTTTTAAAAGAAAAAGCCTGACCTTGTGGTCGGGCTTTTTTTGTGTTTTGCAGAAACTTTAAACTACAACTTTTGATACAGACGTTTTTTGCTGGCCTGTAACAATTTGATGCTTTGTTCCGTACTTAAAAGTTTTTGCTCTCGCAAAGTTTGGAGCATCATAATAATTTCCAGCTCTAAACTGATACGCATTTTCTTTTTGTTGCGTTTTATCTCACGCAATAAATGAACAAACTGAAAAATTGAAGTCAGGTTCTTATCCGGAACGCTGATTTCTTTACCGAAAATTTTTACGGTTTTGTTCATCAATTTCAATTTGTAATGCTTGCGCAAATACCAGTCTGCCTCACGAATACGTGGCGTGATGGTGATAATTTCATCAATCGGCGCCTGGTAGGTTCCGGCATAGGCGATACAGCGTTGCAAAATACTTGCCAGTTCATGAAACATCATCTCATTTTGAGCAAGACCTTTGCCGTTCATCAATTTGCAGGCTTCCGGCAGGCTCTCTTCTATCACATAGTAAGTGGAGATAAGCTCAGGAGCTTGCTGTTTAACCGATCGTTCCAAACGTAAGGATAGGCGCTTGGTGACACTCCAGATAACGTTTGTTCCGGCAGAAAGCATTTTTTTCACGGCTTGAATATTCTCGCCGGTATTGCGGCCATTGGTTTTCATTTGGATGTCTTTTTCAGGAACACCCAATTTGCAGCAAACCGAAGCCAATAGCTCTGCCTCGCTTTTGTCATGCGTGTGTTTACTCAATAAACCTTTACCGCCGACGCACAAAATTGTCGGATGGTAACCATGTTGTTGGTATATTTTATAATACAGCCACGCTGCCCAAAAGGCTGAGGTCGGATCATCATCTATGGCAACGACATAGTCGGCACGTGAGAGTTTGTTTTGCTTATTGAAGCAGTTGGTCTTGACACACAAGGCGTCATAAATCACTTCTGCTGCGTCCAAGGAACGCGCAAATCTTTTCTTATCCATACTAATTGATTTTTAATTTGACATAAACTTATTTAATCGGCTCTTAAAATAACTTATTTTTGTCTATTAGTCAAGATGATTTATGAGCTTTTTAAGGATTTGTTTTGTGGTTAAATGTTTTTTTTGCTTGTTTGTTTTCTTAAAATTCATAACCTTTTAAATGGTTAGTTTTTTTATTGGGGGAATGATGCGGCGATTTTGGCTTGGTTTGGGACTCTTGTTACTCGGGGTTATTATCGGGTTAGGGATGGGGTTTTCTTCTTATCATCCCTATAAACTGAATTATCACCGTGCTGTTATCAATCTACCGATTACTTATACACGGTATCTGCAAGATGATACTTATGCTTTGGGGGAAAAGTATCTGGCTGAAGATTTGGCTTTTGAGCTTGAAAAGAACGGAATTGATACAAAACTTTATACTTTTGAAGACTCCTTATCCAACCGAAACTTTAATGAGGGATTTGAGATTTTTATGCGCTCAGGGCCAGAGCTTATGCTGAAAGGATATCATAAGCATGCCGATATAGATAGAATTGCCGTTTTGTTTGAGACTATCCCTTATGGGCTTGATATTGTTAAAAATGCCGATATTGTTTTGACGGGCTCTTTAAAGAAAAATAAATCTTATCGCGAGATGGGGTTAAATTCTTTTTATTTATCCCAATTTACGAGAACAGATAAATTTTATCCGGCTTTTAGAGAAAATTTGCGGCGAAATATCTTGTTTGTGGCTAATCAATGGCCCGATTTTCCGGTGAGAAAGTCTGTGCAATATGCCAAAGAAACCGGTATTGCTATTGATGTATTCGGCGATAATTGGAAAAATATACTTGTAGATGAGGAAGCCTCTTGGTGGAAAGCACGGCAAATCCCTAATGACCAGCTTAAATATTTCTACTCTTCGGCTGATATTGTTCTTAACGATACCAGGCCTGATATGATTGAGGCGGGATTTATCAGTAACCGTATTTTTGATGCAACGGCTTGCGGAGCCTTGGTTATTTCTGACTATATGCCCGAAATTGAAGAAATTTACGGTGATGCGGTTCCTATGTATAAAAATAAAGAGGAATTTAAACAACTTATTGAGTTTTATTTATCTCATCCCGAAGAAAGGCGACTTAAGGCTCTTAAAGCACAGAAAATTACTTTGCAAAAATTTGCTGCGGACAAAGTTATTAAGCGGATGATTGATATTTTGCATCATTACGCGCTTGAAAAAGGTTTTATTTGATATGAAAAAACGTATGCTTAAATCTGATCAAAACTCTATTGATGCCATGAAATTAAAAGAGCAGGAAACCGCCGATGCGGCTTTCTTGTTTCAGCAAAAAAAACAGAAAAACACACGCTCTAAACATATTCGGAAAGAAAGCAATCCTACGATAATCAAAAATAAATGGCTTTCTTTGGTTATGAAATTTTGCAGCAAAAAGTTAATGCTTGTGTGGCTTATTTTGCTGATGGGATTTTGCGTTGGGCTGGTTATAGGGAATAATGTTCATCTTAATCAAGATGATAAACAGGTTGCTTTTCGGATTGGTGAAAGCCCTAAATATATTGATTATGACTTATTGGCGGCTATTAACTTTCTTAAATATACTTTTGAGCGTAACGGCTATAAAGTGGCGGGCGTTTCTTATATGGGTAATCTTTATCCCGAAGAATTGGATCATGTCGGAGTTAATGTTTTTGTCCGTGGATTTGCTCAGTTTTTTGATTTACGCATGAATGAACACAAAACTGATATCTTATATATTCATCGTAATACGGATTTATATGCCGAAGAATTGAAAAATTTTGATATGTATCTTTTTTCTCAACAAAAAATTATGGAGGCTTCTCCTAGTTATCTTAATGCCTATTTGTTGCCTATCGGTTTTGTTCCTCATGAGCAATTAGTTCCGCAGTCATACGAATACGACATACTCTATATCTATGAACACTTTAATGATGTGTATGTCGCTTATATGCAACAGAACAATCGTGTTAAAATCTATAGCGGCAGCACTTTTGCAGAGCTTGATGAAAATCAACGTGCCGAAGAATTAAAAAAAGCTAAAGTGGTTGTTTATGATATGGAAAATACAAAGGCTGATGATAAAACATATATTCCCTATGCCGTCTTTGACTTAATCAGCTATGGGAGACCGGTTGTTACTCATAGCAAATTGCTGCTTTCTTCTTATTTTAACAATGATGTATGGCTGTTTGATGATGTGGAAAGTATGATTTTGGTGACAAATCAGGCTCTTAATTCTTCAGATAACGTCAGAGAGCAAAAGGCCCTTAAGGCTAGAAAAGTTTTATATGGCTTTTTTGATATGAACGTGACGTTTTTTAAAAATCTAAAGTCTGAAAAATAATCTCTCCAAAAGTTTTATAAAATTGCGTGAAATTGTTATTTTTATGCTTGCAATTTAGAAACTATTAACTAATTGAGTGCTAAATATAACTGTTACTTACCGGTGGGGGAGGTCGCTCAAGTTCAGCGTGGCTTCAGCTTATGTCAGGCCGGTGGTTGTTTGGAATTTGGGGCTACATAACTAAAAATGCTTGTTATCTTTGCCTTGTAACCGACAATCCTTATGGCATAGATGTGAAATAATTATAATAAGGAAATTAAACATGACTACAAACGCACAAGTTGATTTTTTGAACGATATTAAAGATAAAAAAGTTTCAGTTACCGTCTTTCTTATCAATGGTGTTAAATTGCAAGGTGTTATTACTTGGTTTGATGCAAATTCTTTGTTGTTGAGACGTGATGGGCATACTCAACTTGTTTATACTCACGCTGTTTCTACCATTATGCCGGCTACGCCGATTGATGTTGTAGAAGAATAATTCTTTTACTTGACTTCCGCTTGAGGAGGAAGGTACGTCTATGGGAGGGGTACCGGTTCTTTGAGCGGAAGTTTTTTATTTAAGGTTATGGTTCGTGCTTGAAATTCAACAAGATAAAAAAACAAAAGTTGCCGTTATTTGTCCATGGCTCAAAAACGGGCAAAATGTTGCTTTTGCCGGTGATGAAAAAATGCGCGAGAGCGAGGCCGAAGGTTTGGTCTTGGCAATGGGGCAGGAGGTTGTTTTATTACAAACCGTTAAACTTGCTCAGATTGTACCGAAGAGCTTTTTTGGTAAAGGAACACTTGAAAGATTAAAAAACGAGTGTCTTGAACATGAAGCGGAACTGCTGGTGGTGGATATGCCGATTTCTGCCGTTCAGCAACGTAATTTGGAGAAAATTCTTAACCTTAAAGTGATTGACCGTACGGCGGTTATTTTAGAAATTTTCGGGCAACGCGCGCACACCAAAGAAGGTAAACTGCAAGTTGAACTTGCTCATTTGACCTATCAACGCGGCAGATTGGTGCGTAGCTGGACACACTTGGAGCGGCAACGCGGCGGCGGCGGCTTTTTGGGAGGTCCTGGCGAAACGCAGATTGAATTGGATAGGCGACACCTGGATGATCGGATTGTCAAAATCAAAAGAGAACTGGAAAAAGTGCGTCAGACGCGAGCTATTCAGCGTAGTGCCCGCGTTAAAGTGCCGTATCCGGTGGCAGCGTTGGTAGGTTATACTAATGCCGGAAAATCAACCTTGTTTAACTTGATTACGCATGCACAAGTTTTTGCTCAAGATATGCTGTTTGCAACACTTGATCCGACTATGCGTAAAATTAAACTTGATAAAAACTTAGATATTATCCTTTCAGATACCGTGGGATTTATTTCTAACTTACCGCACGAGTTGGTGATGGCGTTTAGAGCTACGTTAGAAGAGGTTTTAGAAGCTGATGTGATTGTGCATGTTATAGATGTTTCTAATCCGGACTATAAAGAACAACGTGATGATGTCTTAAACGTTTTGCATGAGCTGGGACTTACAAAAATTGAATTTGAAGGCCGATATGTGGAAGTTTTGAATAAAATTGACCTCTTAAGCGAGAGTGAGAAAAAGCATCTGCAATCCAAAATCGGAACAAGAACAGCTGCCGTATCGGCGCTTTCCGGCGAAGGAATTAATGATTTTCTGCAATTGCTTAAAACCAAATTCTCCCCTAAGACGGAAATAAAAACGGTTTCTTTACCTATTGATGATGGCAAAAAATTAGCAGAAATTTATCGCTCGGCGCAGGTGATTGACAGGCGTGACGATGGCGAAAGAATCTTTTTGCGCATTAAATCGCCTTCTTAAAAAAAATATTGAAAAAGCGTTGATTCTTTTGTGGTTTTTCGGTATTATATAGGTATGTTATGAGAATTTTGGGTGACGCGCTATGATTGAAATTGAAGATGGGTTTTCTGAGAATGATAAATATCTCATCCGAGAATATGAAAAACACGGAAGTGATGATTTTTTGCTCGTTGATTTTGGCGAAAAAACTTATGTTGTCCCTTATAAATATACAATTGGTTCAAACACGCCGAAAACTTCTCAGCAGCGGTTCTTAAATGCATTGCTTGATTTTGAAGCGATGGAAATCGGAAAATATAATCGTGCCGGTGAAACGGTTATGTCCATTGAATATCAGGGAAGGGACTACGTTATTCCTTATGGTAAGACCGGAAACTTTTCTCCTAAAGATTTAGCGCTAACAGTTCAGCATAAAGCCGATACTAAATATAATGCCATTATTAACGCCGGAAGAGCTTTGGAAGAGGCCGGACATCCGGTTGATATGCTTGATTTTTCTTCGTTTTATGCCAACAAATATGCTAAAGAACTGGCTGAAATGAACTCTACGATGCTTTTGGATGAAAATACTCCTGAAAAATTGGGTGTTTTGAACTTTCTTAAATCGGTTTCTAAAGAGAAAATACAAAAATTTCATACTTCGGCACAAAAAATGGCTCATTCCCTCGGTAAAAAAATTATTGAGTCCGAACATAAGGCCTCACAGAACTATGTACCGCAATATTATAAAGTTTCGGCTTTGGCGGCGTTAATCGGGATAGGGGGAGCTGCCGGTTATCTTTCCCAAAAACAGCATGCGGATAATGATAAAGTACAGCCTCAAACCGAACAAATGACAATGGTTCAAGTTAATAACCAAGATGAAGCTGTTTCTGAGGCCTTGCTAACAGAAGAAGTAATTATGGATGACACATCCCATTATACGGATTCTTCTGAGTTTGTGGAGCTTAGCCATAGAAAGGCGCCGAGTAAGCATAAAAAATATTATATCGATTTTATGGGAAAAAAACATTCCGATCTTTATGGAAATATTCAGAAAATTCATGACTTGAAACCGGAAATATCCGCTCTTTTAGTTGCTGTGGAAGGGTTTGCCAATAAGGCTTTTCCTGATGGAGAAAATGTTCCAACTATCGCGTCTGGTACGACTTTTTATTTAGATGAACATGGAAATGAAACAAAAGTTAAACTTGGCGATAAAATTACCCCAGGACGCGGAATGCTTTATAAATGGCGCTATATTGATAAATATATGATCAGAGCATTGGGCGATGATTTCGGTCGCTCGTGTTCACCTGCCGAGGCTATGGCCGGAATTGGTGCGGGCTTTTGTTGGGGGCCGGGGGGATTTTCTTCCTCCGAATTTCTAAAGTCTATGAAGGATGATGAAAATTTATCGCAACAACTTCGGAAAATGACCGGATTCCGTAAACAAAAGGGATTGCTTAAACGGAGCTATTTGTTGGCTTGCTGTTTGTCCGGAGCGTGGTCTCCTAAGGATTTATTAGATCTTCCGGTTTATCTCTTGAAAGATAAAGGGTTTGTCCATTGCTCTATCTATACACTGGATTTACATGAGATTTTACCGTGTCGGAAAGATGCTCACGGAAATTTTCTGAAAGATAAAGAAGGGCAGGATGTTCCGCAAGTGACTAAAGATGGCTTTTGTTTTGGATTTTATTTGAATAAAGCACAGGAAATCAGAACTAAGCTCATCAATGATGCGCAAAAAAGCGGAATTCCTTATAAACGTGTGCGGGATCTCTTGCCGAAAGATATGGTTAAAAGTATTGAAAATACAAAATACACTCACCGTGCTCAAATGAAATCTAATGATAAATTGGCCTTTGTGGCAACGGCTAAAATGTTTCAAGAGGCCAGAGGTTAGTTTCTGCTTATATCTTTTGTTTTTGCTTGCTATTTCGGACTATTGCTCTAAACTTTGGTTAAGTTTAAGTTTTAGATGGGTTAGGGATGGTCTCTCAAAGTAAATTCTTAAAGTATTTTATGCTCATGCTTGGGGGGGCACAGATTTGCTTTTTGGCATGGGTGTTTTATTTTCACTATATGTGTATGGATCATGCCGAACATATTCATGCTTCTTGGCTCGTCTGGCAGGGAGAAGTTCCGTATCGGGATTTTTTTGAGCACCATAACCCTTTACTTTGGTATATTTTTGCTCCGATTACCGCGCTCTTTTATAAAAATGCGTTGATTTTATATGTATCTAAGGTGTTTGCTTTATTATGCTATGCGGGAGCTGCATGGGGAATGTTTAGAATATGCCGTGACTTTTTAAGTATCTCGCTTCAAAAGTTTTTATTGGCGTTAATTTTTTTCTTTTTGCTTTATGATAACAATTATTTAGTTTTTGAGCTGCAACCCGATGCGCTGATGTGGGCTTTTTTCTTTTGGGGATTGTGGTTTTATCTTCGGTTTATCAACCTTGGCGTTCAAGGAAAGGGGCGTGATATCGGGATTTCCCTTGTCCTCTTTATGCTTTCTTTTTTGGTGTTGCAAAAAATTATTGTCCTCTTGGGGATTTTGGGATTTTATACACTCTATTTACTTTATAAACGCCAAATCTGTTGGAAACCGGTACTCAAAGCACTGATTGTACCGGCGATTATGTTGCTCTTATTCATGGCATATCTTTATTATACTAATAGTTGGGTGCTCTATTTCCTGTTTAACTATGACCTCAATTATTGGATGCAGGGTTTTATGGGCGATGCCAAAATCTTGCAAAATTGGGTGTTTATCGGTGCTCTTCCGGTTTTGGCCACATTTTCTTTACATCACTTTTTGGATAAAGATAATATTTACAGAGAGTTAATTTGTGCGTTGATGTTTTTGGAATTTATCCAGAAAATGCTCGTGGGCGCACCTTATGTGCAATATTTTGTTTTCAGTAACTTTATTTCGGCGTTGATTATTGCTGATGTCGTCGTGGATAAAATTGAACTAAAACGCATTAAAGCGGCTCTCTTATCTGCAACACTTATTTTTATCGGTCTGCTTGTTTTTAATCCTCCTAATACGCAATATCCACGCTATTTTACCGTGCAAAATTTTATTGCGCAAAATTCCAGAGATGACGAACCGATTATCAATACTGTTTATTACTTTTTTAATCTTTATGGGCGCAATCCTTCATATTACTGGTTCGGGTACGGAAATGTGGCTAGGGTGGCGCATTATCTTTATGATGTTGATAAAGCCTTTGAGCTTAATCAGACTATTTACGATAATATGCCCATGTTTATTTATCTTTCTCAGTATATCAACCTTTTAGGTGCTTCTAATATGGATCATTTGTATGAATATCGGGAAAATTTGCGTGATTTGTGGGAGAAAATACCGGTTAAAAAAGAAAAGCGAGAAGATTTTGTAAAACGCTGGACTGCGCTTACTTTTGATCAATTTAATATGCCGTTTTTGGCACGTTTTTACGAGATGTCGCCCTATTATCCGCTTCTTATTCGTAAAGATTTGGCTAACAGAATAAAAATAGAACAAAAATAGATGTCAACTGTGCAAAACTTTTCAGAGATGCTTGTCAACCGTTGTAAATCTGCCATTATAAGATTATCTTGTATTTGCTTTTGGAGATAAATTTATGCTTGATACTCTTGTTGTTATTCCTGCACGATACGGATCAACCCGTTTTCCGGGGAAACCTTTGGCTAAAATTGCCGGTAAAGAAATGTTGCTGCGCGTGGTGGATATTGCTAAAAAAGGTACGCAACATTCAAAGGCCAGAATCGTTGTCGCTACGGAAGACCAACGAATTATGGATTTTTGTAACGCTCATCAAATAGAATGCTTGATGACGAGCGATCAATGCAAAACCGGCTCGGACAGAGTTTGTGAAGCCGTTAAAATCTTGAACGTTAAGCCTGATTTGATTATTAACTTGCAAGGCGATAATCCGGTTTGCCCACCTTGGTTTATTGAAGAATTAATTAAGGCGTTTGAAGAAGATACATCCGTTGATTTGGTAACGCCTTGTACCGAACTCTCTTGGGAGGCTCTGGATAAGCTTAGAGAAAGCAAGAAAACAACGCCGTTCTCCGGTACAACCTGCGTGGCTGATAAAAACGGATATGCGCTGTGGTTTTCTAAAAATATTATTCCGGCTATTCGTAAAGAGGCAGATTTGCGGGACAAATCTTCAAAAAGTCCGGTTTTACGCCATATCGGGCTTTATGGATACAAATACGAATCTTTGTTCAAATTCAAATCTTTAGAAGAGAGTTCTTATGAAAAACTTGAAGGTTTGGAACAGCTTCGCTTTTTGGAAAACGGTATGAAAATCAAAATTGCTAAAGTTGATTATAAACAATTTGAGGGGATGAGCGGTGTTGATTCTCCGGAAGATGTGAAACGCGCTGAAGCTTTGTTTGAAAAATATGGTGAATTTTAATTCGGTTAGGAGTTGATATTTTATGGTCACAAGAATAATTATTGCACGTCATGGTAATACTTTTACAAAAGATCAGACACCGCTTAGAGTAGGTGCCGGTACGGATTTGCCACTTGTTGAGACCGAACGAGGGACAAATATCGGTAAATACTTGAAAATGCGCACTCTTATTCCTGTCGCTGTATTTGCTGCACCGCTCAAACGCACCACTGAAACGGCCAGATTAGCAATTGCAGCTCTTGATAAAGATATTCCTTTAATCTCGGATGCTCGTTTTACGGAAATTGATTATGGTCCCGATGAGGGGAAAACCGAAGATGAAGTCATTGCGCGTATCGGGCAGGAGGCTTTGGACGCCTGGAACGCTAATGCGATTGTGCCAAACGGTTGGAATGTTTCTGTTGACGGAATTATTCAGGCTTGGAAAGATTTTGCTCATGAAGTGGAACAAAATTATCGTGATAAAACGGTTTTGGTTGTCAGCTCTAACGGCATTATTCGTTTTGCTCCTTATTTGACAGGTAATTTTGAGGAGTTTTGTAACCAATTTAATATTAAAGTCGGTACCGGCAGCGTTTGCATCTTGGAAAAAGAAGATGGTGATAAGGTATGGACGGTTAAAGAATGGGGTACGAAACCTAAAGATAAACTCGTTGATAAAACGGCGCCGTTGGCTTCTGCGGCTGTTCATGCTTAAAGTCTACGATTTTGAGAAACATTATTATCTTATTTTAGCTTCGGATAATTGTCCGGAGCTTTTTTCTTGTTGTTTGTGATGAGCGCACCATTTGACTCGTACTTGAAGCAAGATTTTGTTGGTGCTTTGGCTCTGTCTAGATAGTTTATAAGCGCGTTGTCGTATATTTTATCATTAAAATCTATTGAGCTCGTTCTGAGCGCGCTTCAATTTATGGTCTTTATATTGTGAAAGCCTTGATATCATTGAGTTACACGGTTATTTTGTGTTTTATTTAAGGCGCTTTTAAACCTGGTATCAGCCCCCTCTTTGTGACTTTAGTATACATAATATATATTATGCGACAAGATGTATTCATAAAAAGGGGCCTCAGACACTATCATAAAATTCCCAGAAATCTGCTACTAACATAAAATTTTTAGAAATGGCTCACTGTTTATAGAATTTTTAGAAATCGGTCATTATCGTTAATCTTAAAACTCGGCTCAAAAGAAAATTAAGCTATCTTTCAAAAAAAATCAAACTTCTTTCAAAAAACTCATTCCTCAAATTCTACAAATGAAACTTCGTTATAAAAAATAAAATCCGTTTTTTCTATTTGACCGGCGGAACAATAACGAACTGCTATATTTTATTGAGTTCAAAAAACTAATTCTCTATCTTACGCACAAATCGCGCTGTTGGTCAGTATTGCTCATCACTTATAGTATCTAACTGGAATATCTAATCTAATATTTATTTCTTCAATCTTCTTTAAGTTATCTCTTCAACTATGTCCTTAAGAAACTTCTTTAAGATGGAAACTAAGTTATTTAAGTTTTATAAAATGCGCAGGATTTCCTGCCCATACTTCATTTGCTGGAATATCTTTGGTTACAACACTTCCCGCTCCTATGGTTGCATTATCGCCAATATGCACATCACCGATTATTACTGAATTGGCAAATATTTCTACATTATTACCAATTGTCGGTGCTTTTCCATTCTTCAGGCCTATGGTTGTATTTTGGTAAATACGGCAATTTTCTCCAAATGTCGCTTCTTGAGCTATTACGACGCCTATCGGGTGTATAATTTTTAATTTTTTCTCTCTATACAGATACTTAATATAATTATATGGAATATCACAGTTTTGTCGTACTCTTTTTAATTTATCTGCATAGTACACAAATACTTTTCTCCCCATAACGTATATTTCTCTTTTTCCATTATCGTATCTTTTTTTCTCAAAAAAACATTGTAGCTCCTATTTTATTTCTCTTATATTTTAGATATACAATATTATTCTTCATTGTCAATTTGCTCTATTTTTTTCAGCACAAAAAATTAAGACTTTACCTCATCTTAAGTAATTTTTGTTATGTTGGTTCAGAAAGGTTTAATTATGGAAGAAAAAAGCAGCAATTCTAAGCCTCTTATGGCTCGTGACGAAAATATCCTTGAAAAAAGGATAAAACTTGCTGCTCGCTCTGATTCTGCTATCACTAATCATCTTGCTTCTAAGAAAGCCCCTGCTCTTTGGAAGCGACTTTTTCTTCGGAAAACTGCACGTTACAGCGGGGAGTATTCCATTTTCTATTACATGTATAAATCTTTGTTTTTGTGCTATTTTTCTATCAAAGGTCGGGCAAGTAGAAGAGAATTTTGGGCGTTTACTTTGTTGAGCTTAATGCTTAATATGTTGTGTTTTTACTGGTTTTATGTGCGCTGTGATGACTTTGAAAAATTGCTTATCTCTCTGTCTTGGATTAGTAAATTGACCTTTATTCCCGGAATAACCATAATTATTCGGCGTGTGCATGACTTCGGAAAATCCGGCTGGTGGTTATTTATTCCGACCTATAAAATTATCTTTTTTGCCTTTATTAAAGGGGATCAAGGTGAAAATGCTTTCGGTAAGCCCGAATAAATTCTTGCTCTTACCCCATAAAAAGAGCCCTACTCGTTTTGAGTAAGGCTTTTTCTTTCTTCTGATAATTAAATATAGGCCTTAAAAGCCTCTTTTACGGTTTCATCTTTCAAGATATTCGCTTCTTCATACGTCTTTAACGTACTGAAATAGCGCAGTAAAAACATCTCTTGTAAGATGTGCGGTTCTATCAATTTACGAGATCCATGTTCCAGCGTGAAATATTGCATATTAAAGCTCAACGGCATTTTCTTGATATCTTCTCCCACTTCATGATGGGCTGCTTTTTGCAATGTTTCTTTGATTGTTACCGGATTAAAACCGTAATTACAATTTTTTATCAGTGTCTTACCTTTGTCCAATAATGTGCCGGCGTATATCTTTTCTATCGTTGATAGAGCCTTTCCGAGTGTCAGCTTTTTTGTTTCTATTTCTGTTTTCAGAGTGTCTTTTACACATTGAAACAAGTTGGATGACTGCAACTCATCGGTGATATTCTCCAGCAGACGGCAAATGTCATGATAATCCAGCTTTAAGATTGTGCTGAAATTGATATTATTCGCTTCCTTGCTTCCTTCGGATAACTTTTGCAACAGTTGTTGTTTGGTTTCCTCCGGCAGTTTTTCTGTTTTGGATATTTTTTCACTTACCTTTTGGTAAAACAGTGACTTTAATGCGGCGTCATCTATCACGCCAAGACGATGTGTGTAACATACTAACATAATTGTAAAATTTTAAATTATACATTTTCTCTCCTTGGAGAGAAGTTACCTAAAATAATTATTTTGCGAGTTTTTTCTTAACACCGCTGTTTGTTTTTAGTCAAGTTTTTTTTCGTGATTTTATGTTTTTTGCTTGATTTTTTTATCTCTTAGCCGTATTCCTTATATGATTTTTTAGATATGTAGGAGGCTTTTATGCGACATTTTGGTTTAAAATTGTGGTCTAAGGATTTTATTAAAAACAAAGATTTTGTCGTTTCTGCGGAAAAAGCCCTTAAAGACGGACTTTTTAATTATTTGGAACTTTTTGCTCTGCCGGATACGTTTGAGGAAACTCATCTTGAGGTTAAACAGCGCTTTAACGGTATTAAAACGATTATTCATGCGCCGCATGCCATTCAGCACTTGGATATTTCTGATCCTGAAGAATTTGAAAACAATCGTCAGAGATTGAAATCTTCACAACAATTTGCAGATTTACTTGATGCGCCGTTCATTATCTTGCACCCAGGAATGCATCGCGGTGAAAGTTATTTGCAAGAAAGTATGAGACAATTTAAGGCTTTTAACGATAGTCGCTTAACGGTTGAAAATCTCCCCGGATATTGTTCGCAGACGAAATGCGAACTCCATGGAATTACGCCTGAAGAAATTAAACGCTTTATTCAGGAAACCAAGGCGCATTTTTGTCTTGATTTTTCACATGCTATTTGTGGCGCAAATACTTATAACAGCGATATTTATGAAGTCTTGCAGGCCTTTGCCGATTTGCATCCGGATATGTATCATTTGTGCGACGGTGATATGCACTCTACCAATGACTCCCATCTGCATTATGGCGAAGGTAATTATGATTTGAAGAGGCTTGTTTTGCAATACACCTCCCCTGACGCATTTATTACCATGGAAACCGGTCACGGCATCCCTACCGATGTTCAACCGTGGCTTGACGATATCACGTACTTGAAAAAACTTATAAGCGCTTGATTTAAACTGGCTTTCTTAAAAAATGAAAACGAGGATACTTTTTTTTGTTGAGTGTCCTCGTTTTTTGATGTATAATCGGAGTATGTTTTAGGATATTGCACAAAGGACGACGGTCATGGGATGCTTTTTACTCAACGAATTTGGTGAAGTGATGCTGGAGCTGAAATCCGGTTTGCACTTTTGTGCGGATATGCGCTTAGAAGTTAATGAAGAAAAGCAATCCGCCGTACTTAAAAGTGATAGCGGTTCGTTTAAGATTGATTTTGTACATCCAGAGTTGATGCTGCCTTTGAAAAAAAATCGGTATCTCTTTGTGGTGGAGAGAAATAATCAATTTTATGCGATGAACAGCAAACTCGCTAAAGTCGTTTTTGTCGGATAAACAGGAGTTTTTTTATGAAAGCAGATATTTATAGCGCTTTTTTGACAAATAAAGTTAAAGTCTTTGCGACGCAAAAAGATGTTAAACCTTTTATTCTTCCTCGCAAAATTATGAAAAAAGCTGCACCTTTTTTAATCGCTTCGGCTATGACGCTTACCGCTTGTTCTCCCAAACAAAGTTCCGCCGAGAAATCTGCGGTTTCAGATGTTAATTATACTGAAATTTATCAGCAGGTGATTGAACAATATAACCTGATGTCGCTTAAAGAAAAAGAACCTTTTTCGCAACAAGAAATTAACGAAATGATTATCCATAATAATCCGCCGGAGTTGGTGGACTTTAACTTTAACCACTGTCCGGAAAATGTGGAAAATTTTTGGGAAATTGTTAAAAACGGTATTAAGGCTACAAAACAAATTCAACACAGCTCTCTCTTGAGCTATAAGCAAAAAAAGGAATATGAGATTGTGGCTTATAAGATGTTATCCCAAATGTCTCGCATCAAAGGGACTAAAGATGCTATTGACCTTAGTGATTACAACAACTTAAAGACGTTTCTTTATTTTGAAAAATTACTTCGCTATGGCGATGATTATGAAAAAGTTTTAGAAAAAGACGATGGTCTTATCAATGAGCAATTTGAGTTGTTTGGTCGCTATTATAAAGATTATGAGGCTTTGGAGAAAAAGGCGCAAAACTTTGCCGGTGTCAGAAAATTTGCTTATGAACTTTATAACAATAACGACAGATTTATGATTTCTTATCAAGACAGCGCTCAAGCAAACAAACTAAGCAAACGTGTTTTGGAAAATTGGATGAAACAACAAGATATTACCGATAAGAATTTATGGTACTTGACAACTGTTGAAGATGACGGATTTGCAAACGCCGTTGCGTATTGGCATCGGCGCGGCAGTACACTTGAGTTAAGTTTGGGGATTGATAACCGCGGTAATATTGACGAAGGTGATTTTTCGCCGGTTGGCGCTATTCTTATCCATGAACTTCAGCACGTTATGCAGAAAAAACCGGCTTCTGCTGAAAAACCTTCGGATAATAAACGTACGGACGATGAAGTGTTATTTATTAGCTCAAATTTTGACGACAGTTATATTTCTGAATTAGGTCCGACGCTTTATTCTCTGGCTGTGGAAGATCGTATTTATAAGCATATCAAAGGTATCAAAGAAGATAAAATTCTGGATTATGGAACGTTGAAATTTGGAAAAACAAAACTTAAACTTGGCGAAGTGGCGGTTTGGTTTGGAAAGATGATTGATAAATATCCCGAAAACAGCGTTGATAAACTTGTTGCAAAAGATGAGGTTTTACAGCAGCTTAATCAGTGGGGATTAGGTAGGGCTTCTGCTTTGTCTTTATCTCAATCGGTGGAGCGATAAGGTGATAATTTCGGGGGAAAACTCCGGTTATGTGTGCTTTTTGCTTGCTTTTTATTTTATTTCCATTATATTCCCTTTCTGTTGGAGAGATGGCAGAGTGGTCGAATGCGGTTGACTCGAAATCAATTGTACTCTTTTCGGGGTACCCAGGGTTCAAATCCCTGTCTCTCCGCCATTTATTTGCCCCCTGCTCTTGGGGGATTTTTTATATATAAAAAAGAGCACGGGTCTTTGTTGACTGGTGCTCTTTTCTTTTAGCGCAAAATCAGAATTTCTTAATGTTCTCAAATTCTGCATAAGTTGCTTTTCCACCTAAATCTTTGGTGTTTTTCAGTTTCTTTTCGGTCATACGCCATTTGGAAGAATTCAGCTTCTTTACCTCTTTTCCTGTCATATCATACAGGGTGCAAGCGGGATAACCTTTCTTTTTTGAAATGGCAATGTAGAACGTTTCGGTCGGGGCTTTGGTGTCTTTGATGATCCAGTACTGTTCGTTTTCTGCTAATTTCGGTGTTTTCCAAACTTCCGTACCATCATAATTCCTAATATCCCATTCTCCGCTTTCTATCCACAAGAAAATCTGTTTCAGCCCGGTCAGATAGGCGTTTGTGCTGACGATGTAATCTTGTGTCGGGAAATAATATGTATTGGTGGCATAATTGGTGCCTAAATACATATTTCCCTGCGGCATTTTTGTAAAGGTATCAAATTTACCATTTCCTAAGGGTTCTCCATCGTGGAGATAGACCTCCAACTTCGTGTCACTCACACGGCATATGATGACATTGGCATCGGCCGTGATGCTCTGGTAATACGCCGGCGTTACAATAACTCTGTCGGCTGCTTTGTCTTTGACGCCAAGCAGGACATCCTCTTTGTTTTCTCCGGGTGCCGTGAATGATACGAGGTTACCATACAAACTTGTTTCTTCTGATTTGAAACCACAGCTTGTGACGATGATTGCTAAAAAGCTCACCATCAATCCGAATAATAACTTTTTCATAATTTAAAATTTAAAGGTTCATAAAAATTGTTTATCGGAAGTGATTATAACGCATATTTTCTATTTTTCAACACAAAACTATACAAAATGTACAAAAAAGTTATTGACATCTTATTTCTTTCCCCTAAACTATTCAATGTTTCGCTATTATTGGGTTTATTATGAAGACTTGTTTTTCATATCCGGTAATGGTATTTGTCTAACACTTTAATTTTTTTGCCTTATGAAAAAAAACGAAGTTATCGTGGCGTCGCTCTTGGGAGTCGTTGCTCTCTCCGCCGCAGTGGTTGGTTTTGTCAAACGCGATTTTGTTAGAAAGAAATTTCAGCAGGCCCGAAAACGTATCTTCGGAAACCGTGATGCGGTTGCCAATGTTCCTGATCCCGCTCCTGTGCCGGACCCCGAACCTGCTCCGAAACCCGCTCCCGAACCGGCTCCTGAACCGAAACTGGCTTCCGATGATGCAACCGCAGAAACGATGACGGCCGGTGGGGCTTCAAAAGATTGAGTTTCGCCGGTATGATTAACAAACTTAACCCCTCTAAGCGTTTTGCTTAGAGGGGCTTTTTTGTGTTACTCAATCGGTCGGAAGATGTTTGATGCAAACAATGTTTAGCTTGCCTAATTTGCCGATTTTTTGACTCTGACGGCGAAATTTTAGCCATTCCATTAGGCTTAACTTCTTTATCTCCGTTCCGTCAAAATTGCAAATCTTCTTACGCCATCCTTGCGGAATAATTAAATAATCACAATTCCTGCTTTGGTCATATACAATCCAACTGTCTTTCGGGGCTTCATAGAGCTTGGCTGAATGTTTTTTATTTGATAACAACAAAAATGTCCAACATTCCCCGCTATCTTCTCCGAAAACCGCTTGTTTGTCTGCGGTCTGACATTCTATGTAGATTTCATCCGTTTTAATGTCTTCGCCGGTCGCTTCTCGTACGGCATAAATGTTTTCGCCATACATCATCCCCGTATAAACGCGGTGATCGTATTCTAACCACGATACACTCTTTTTTTCTCCAACGGGCGTGTTATATAATATCTCTCTTGTCTCTTCTGACGATAAATTATACACGTCTACGCTGAATTTGTTACTCAAAATAACAGTGTTGTTCATATATGTGGCTACGCACTTTTCTACCGGTCCCAGAGGCTTATTTGTGTTATAAATATATAAAAACATCCGATGGGGTTGATAACACCGCAATATCTTATGATTATCTATGATATAATCAAATTCTTCATAAAATAGCGGGTCTCCGTTGGTTTTATAAACCATACCTCGGTCTTCCGGAGAATAACATACAATCACATCCGCATAAGCATACACATCTGTGGCATAGGCCGGAATGATGATGTCTCCGGATTGGTTTTTCACCCCCAGTAAACTGGTGTTTTTATCTCTATAACTGTACAAACCGTTACCCAAAGATTCACGTGATGAGCTACACGAACACAAGATAACTACGCAGGTCATAAATGTCATTATGACATTAGCAATTCTTCCTTTCATAATAATTTTTTGTTTAATAGTTCATAAAAATATCAATATCGCGCTCAAGTATAGGCTAATGGACTTTTTTGTCAATATTTAATCTTACTCATTTGGTATTTTAAGCACTTTTGTTTAAGTCTCTGTTAATCTTTTGCCTATATACTTCGGATATAGCTTAATTTTGGGGAGAAAAATATGATTACTATCGGGATTATGACGGGAAATTCTCTTGACGGCGTGGATGCAGTCATGACGGATTTTGCCGATAACGGTAATATTTATGATATCGCCGGTGTTTCTATCCCCTACTCGGCTAAACTTAAAAATGATATGCTTGAGTTGCGCCAACAGGTCACCGATGTACAATCTGATATGAATAAAGCCTCTAAATTGCCTTTATTTAAGTCTGTTTTAGCCGAATATACGGGTTTGGTGGCTGAAACAGTGGAAGAGTTAATCAAAAAATCCGGCGTTGAAAGAGAAAAAATAGCCGCTATCGGGCTTCATGGGCAATCTTGCGGCGAACATAATCCTCCCTCGCTTGCTCATGGCGCAGAACCTTTTACAACGCAAATTTTTGACGCAGCGGCTTTGGCTAAAAAAACAAAATTGCCGGTTATTTATGATTTTCGTTCCGATGATATCTTTAACGGCGGTGAAGGTGCGCCTTTGGCTCCTATGCACAATTTGCACCTCAGCTATACTTTATCTAAGCGAGGAATGTTTCCGATTTGCTTTATCAATGGCGGAAATACCTCTAATCTTGCCGTGATTACCAGCGGCGATACCTTGCGTAAAAAAGTTTTGGGCTTTGATTGCGGGCCTTTTAACCATTATGTAGACTTCTTAGCACGTTCTTTTTTTGATAAAGATTTTGATGAAGACGGTAAGCTCGCTCTTGAGGGACATATCAACAGTATGCTCCTCAATGACCTTTATGAAGAAGCAGCCGTTACTGCTGGTGGCGATAATTATTTTGAGCTTCTGCCGCCAAAATCTTCAGGACCGCATCTCTATCACATGGAAGAGAGACTTAAAAATTATCCTTTGGCCGAAGTTGATATTCTGCGCACAGTAGAATATTTTTCGGCCTATGTCGTCTTTTTAAGTTTGAGATTTGTGCCTAATCAGCTTGATTTTCCGCATTATTTCTTGTTGTTTGGCGGTGGTTGGCGAAACCCGCTTATCTATCGCGATTTTACTAGCTTGTTGACCGGAAGAGGATTGGTCTTGCCCCAGCATACGCAAATGGCGCAAGCTATTTGGCAAAGATTACGCGGTAAGAAATTCTTTGTTTCTATGTCTGATGATTACAATATCAGCGGGCAATATATGGAAGCGCGGATTATGGCTGACTTGGCAAGATGCTTTATCTTACACAAAAAATTCACCTCTCCTGAAATGACCGGTTGTCGCAAAGGGGCTGTTTGCGGAATTATCTGCAACCCCGGTGAAAATACCCGCCGAAAAGGACGCGGCTTCACCTACTCCAGAGCTTCCAAAGGTTGGTCTAAGCTCAAAAAATAGCGTCTTTCCACCGCGTTATCTGATAAAATTAAAGCGAGAGAAATATTTCCCTCGCTTCTTTTTTCTCCTCGTTTTTTTCCTTTATCTTGCCCTAGCTTTCTTATTTGCAGATATCTTCACATAAGGCTTCGTTGGTGGTTATCTTTACCGGATTTTCCGCCATGGCTTGGCTATACTTGGCGCGGTTTTGATAAACCTTATCCAACATCGGCAATAAAATATTTGGATTTGCGATATCTTCATCTTTGATTATCTCCGCGTATCCTTTATCTGCAAAACTCTTGGCATTCAGGCTTTGCTCCCCGCGGGAAGATTTGGCCGGAAGCGGCACCAATATCATCGGTTTATGCAGGCTTGCCAGTTCAAAAATAGAATTTGAGCCGGCACGCGAAACGACAATATCCGCCAAGGCCATTAAATCTTTCAACTCAGCATCCACATATTCATATTGATGATAACCCTGATGATGCAATTTGTCATTATACCCGTTTTTACCGGCGATATGTATCAGTTGGTATTTTTTGAGAATGCTCTCAAAATTTTGCTCTACGGCATCATTTAAGCTCTTGGCTCCCAAACTGCCGCCGATGACCATAACGGTCGGTTTATGAGGGTCCAGTTCTGCAAACTCAGCCCCCTTCTCGCGGTTGCCGTTAAACAATCTGTCGGATAAGACCGGTCCGACACAGCGGACTTTTTGTTTGTTTTTGATATATTTTTCGGTTTCGGGAAATGTGGTATAAAACGTGCTCACAAACGGCAGGCTCATTTTGTTTGCAAGACCAGGCGTTATATCCGATTCATGCATAAATATCTTTTTTCGGTTTACATAGCCGCCGACGACCACCGGAAAAGACACAAAGCCGCCTTTGGAAAAAATAATATCCGGATTGATTTTATGCACCAAAACAGTCGCCTGCAAGCACCCTAACGGAATTTTTATCATATCTACGAAGTTTTGCCACGAAAAGTAACGACGCAGCTTTCCGGTTAAAATACCATAATATTTCACTTCAGGAAACTTCGCCACCAGCTCTTGCTCCATGCCGCCTTTGGAGCCTATATAGGAGATTTCCCAGCCATGTTTTATAAACCATGGGATTAAGGCGAGATTGAGCGTTACATGGCCGGCCGAACCGCCGCCCGTAAATATAATCTTTTTCTTCTCTTGTGTTGCTGGCATTATCTTCTCCTCTTTTTAGAGCTTATCTTCTTTGATGTTCGGTTCTTGTTCTGTTTCTGACGATGGTTTCGTTTCATCATCTGCAGGCGTTTCTTCCGGTGCTTCTAACATTAACTCACTATCTTTTAAGTTCAGGTTAATGCTCTTATTGGTTTTGGCTCCTAGCTTTTTCATATTTTCTGCCTGAGATAAAGCCGAACCCTTGCCATATAACTTGGTCATGGCGGCCGTATAGGCATTATTCGTTTGATTTAGACCGCGTTCTATTGCTTTCATATCATCCATAAAGGCGGCCAGTTTATCATAGATTTTTCCGCCTAATTCCGCAATTTTCTGAACATTTTGATTCTGTTTATCTATACGCCATAAATTCTCTACCGTTCTTAATATCGGCAACAGCGACAACGGCGTTGCCAAAATTACATTGCGGCGGTAGGCATAATCATATAACGTGTTATCGGCCTCTAATGCTGCCACATAGGCGCTTTCTATCGGGATAAACATAATCACATAATTCAATGTTTTATTTTTCAGCAGCTTCTGATATTCTTTTACCGCCAACTCGTCTATATGGTTTTTGATGCAATTTAGGTTCTTTTGCAGGCTTTTATCACGGGTTACCGTATCTTCTGCTTGGACGGCTTCCAGATAATCATTCAACGAAACTTTAGAATCTACAATAATATCCCGCCCTTCCGGCAAATGAATAATCACGTCCGGACGATAGAGTTTTTTATCTTCTGACTGAAAGCTCTCTTGTGTGTCATAATCTTGACCTTTACGCAAACCTGAGATTTCCAAAATTCTATCCAGCTGATATTCGCCCCAGTTGCCTTGTGCTTTTTTATTTCCTTTCAAGGCTTCGGTTAAACTTTGGGCATCTTTGCTTAAGTTCTGGTTCAAATTCATCAAATTTGCCAATTGGGTATCTAAGGTTGCTTTGCGTTGAATACTCTCTTCTCTGGCGGTATTTACCTCGCTCTTAAACGCTTTTAACTGCTCGGCAAAGGGACTTAGAATATTGCTTAACGTGTTTTTTTGTTCATTTGAAAAACTCTCGTGCTGAGCCTTGATAATCTCGTTTGAGATATCCTTAAACTTTAAGCTCAATTCCTCTTTCATCTTTTCCAGATATTGTATCCGTTCGGTCAAACTCTCTTCTTTAGCGGCAGATGATGCTTTTAAGGCGCTTAATTCCCGCTCCAGCACGGTTACGGTTTCTAAATATTTTAATTTTTCAGACTCGGCCTTGGCGGCGCCGGATATCGTATCGGCAAATTTTGATTCGGTTACGGCGTGTTTTAGCTGTAATTCACTGTATTTTTCGTAAATATTATTATACTCAGTAGATTTACGTAGCAGACGAACTCGGTATACAATAGCTAAATAAACAGCGATTATCAAAATTGTACAGAGTATCATGATTATGTAATTTGTCATGGTTTTATCCCTTATAAACCCCTTATTTCAATTATCTCTACTATATTTTTTTTATTTTTGTTTGACAATTATTTTCCTTCCCCTATTGCTTTTTGTTAATAAATCCCAATATAAGTCGTTGCGCGCATTTGTTATATACAATATTACTTTGTAATACTGTTTTTTAAACTTATGGTATTCTTTTTTGCTTAATACAATAATAAGTAAATTTTTCTTGATTTTATCATGACTTTGTTGTAATATCCGTTTAGTAATCTGAGGTATGCAACTCTACGTTGTCTTATATACAATATCGGTTGTATTCCTTTTTTCTTAACTTATTACGAAGGGAATATAAATATGAAGGGCTTTTCTAATGAATGCGGCTCCAGAAACGCGTTTGGGTACTTTGACTGTTTTGCCGGCGAAATTGTACTGAAACGCCCATGTACGAGAAAACAAGATATTCAAGAGGCTTATTTTTGGATTGAAACTTGCTCTAACTTAAAGAAATTTTCTTTGGGTGTGGGTTCGGTTGAAACTTTTTTAGCCAACGGAACTGCTAACAGTTTGTATAAAACAGCGCGGGGAATTCTTAAAAATTCTATTATCAAAAATAAATATTCAGATGCAGAAATGCTTCGTAATGTCATCCTTAGACTTATGAAACATAAAGAATTGCGTAACCTCGGCTTGAAATGCTTTATGTTTTCTGATGATCAGTTATTGTTTGAACGACTGTTGGAGCTTATACATAATTTGCCGGATTTGGCTTATTTGGATTTAACAGGTTGCTATTTTTCAGATGAACAACTGATTGATTTGGCTAAAGTTATCGCTAAAACGAAAATTGCGCATCTGATTTGGCCGGAACCCAGATTGAGTAAATCTCTCCTTGATGAGATTCTTAATGCGCTTAAACTCAATAAATCTTTGGTTGTTATCGCCAATGCGCCGGTTGATGTCTTAAAATTGGCTAAAAGAAATCGCGAAGATCTGTTTTCTTTGGGTAAATATCCAAGTATGATGGATGATGAGGATATTGCTATTATTAAAGCGTTTAGAAATTCTGTTATCGTTGCTTTTGCTTATGAAAAAGAAAAGCTCGCGGAAATGGAAAAAACTTTTATGGCTGTTTTGGCTGAATATCCTGATTATCCCGATAAAAATTTTAATAATTGCGCTTAAATTTTTATTTTTTTCACGCTTTTTTATCCGCCAGAAATGGCGGATTTTTTTTGACTTCTCATTTTTCTATCTTCCTCTTTGGATAATCGCTAATATTCTTTATATGAATATTTGTCAAAATATTCAACCGTGTGAATATTTTATCTATCTTGTTGTTTGTGCCTATTTTTTCTTATATAAGTCATCTAATTTATTATTCTTTAAGAATATTATTCATTTTTTAGCAAACATTCATTTTATTCACTTTTGTTATCTCATTTTCCTTAAAAGTGCATATAAAAAAAATACCTTTCCGTATAAAACGAAAAGGCTTAATATTGTATATTTTCACCTATTTATAAGAATTAAATGGTTGTGACTGAAATTTTTTGGATAACCTTCCCCTTAATTTTTATATCTTTAATATCTGCATATTCCGTCTCGTAGGCTTTATTATCGTATATAAGTGCTACTTTTTCATATGATAACGTTTGAATACGTCTTATTTGCTCTCTACCATCTTTCTCTATAAAATAAACACCATCATCGTTTTTAGTGCTTTGTGGCTGAATAACGGCAATCTCCCCTTTTTGCAAGGTTGGTGACATTGTATCTGTCGTTATCTTCATTGTCAGACTTCCTTGCGGCAAATTCAAATTCACCACCAACGGCGAACTTTCGGCTTTTTCTCTTCCCATTATTCGTTCCAACGGGCACTCCAAAGCCTCGGCAATTGCTCGCGCCGTATCTAACCTTAAATCTACCTGACCGTTTTCTATTTTCGTTAGATTACCTTGCGACATATGCAATTTCTGCGCCAACTCCGTGACGCTTATCCCCATTGATTTGCGAATTTGCTTGATATTGTTCATTGGATCACATTTACGCGCCCCTTTCCCATCGCACATCCATTAACTTCTATCGTCGTTTCTAAAAATATTTGATGTTTTTTTAGCATACTTAAGGTTTTCTCGTCCAAATTTTGTTTGTACCGTTTGGTGTCCGTTTCACTCTTTTTATACATACAATAGCCGGAAATCAGTGCATTATTCTGAAATGTTAACTCATAAACCATTTCTCCGGTTTTATCATACAAACGATACTGACCATTTAATTTTCCGCCAATATAAATTCCTTGTTCCTGCATATAGCCGTTTTCATAATAAAATTTTGCCACCCCCTCTTTATAGCCTTTCTTATAAGGCGTGGTGGACTCTAGCTTGTTGTGTTTATAATAAGTCTTAGCGATACCGTTTAATTTACCTTTTTCGTAGGGCTTTTCTGATAAAATATCTCCATTGATATAATATGATATCACGGTTCCATCCAGTATTCCTTGTGTCAGCGGATATTGACGTATCAACTCTCCTTCACGATATTTGCGCAATTCTCCCGTTATCGGATTACCTGCTAAATCGGTGCAGAACGTTATTCTATCTTCTTTACGCATATAGCACTTCACTTCATCCGGTATGATATAGATTTTAGGACTTTCTTTTTGCGGCTCAGCATCTTCGGCCATCACGGCCACAACACCTGTTAACAACAAAGCTGCTATGGTACATGGGAGGATTTTACGCATCTAACACCTCATCTAACGTCTTAGTCAATTTATTTTGATTTTAGCAATGGTTACTTAAAAATTGTTTAACAGTTTCTCTGTTTTATCGCAAACAGAAACGCGGCACTTTTCAGCACCGCGCTCCTTTATTTATATATCCATATTAAGATATCGCTTACGCTTCGTTTTTATGAGGCATTTCGGCTTCTTTTGCTAAAGAGGCTGCAGCTTCAGCCAAGCTCATAACTTTTTGTTCTTCTGAGCCTAAACGACGAATCGTTACGGTCTTGTCGGCTTCTTCTTTGGCTCCAACGACCATGATGACCGGAATTTTCTCAACAGAGTGTTCACGAATCTTATAATTTATCTTTTCGTTGCGCGTATCTGTTTTGACTGAAAGACCGGCTTTGCGCAGCGTTTTGGCAACTTCTTCAGCGTAGTTATCTGAAGCTGAGGTTACCGGCAAAACAACAACCTGCTCCGGTGACAACCATAACGGCAATTTACCGGCGTGATGTTCAATCAAAATTCCTAAAAATCTTTCAATAGAACCAAACAATGCACGGTGTAACATAACCGGTTGATGTTTTTCACCATCTTCGCCGATGTAGCTGATATCAAATCTTTGCGGCAGATTCATATCAACCTGAATTGTACCACATTGCCATTCACGACCAATCGCATCGCGCAATATGAATTCCAACTTCGGACCATAGAATGCACCTTCGCCTTCGTTGATTTCATATTCATAACCGTGTTTTTCCAAAGCATGTGCCAATGATTTTTCTGAGATATCCCAGATTTCATCGGAACCGATACGCTTTTCAGGACGTGTTGACAAGTAAATCTTGATTTTATCAAAGCCGAAGTCTTTATAAATATCAAAAATCAACTTCATCGTTGTGATGCATTCTTCTTCCATCTGTTCCGGTGTGCAGAAGATATGCGCATCATCTTGAGTAAATTCACGAACACGCATCAACCCCATCAAGGCACCCGATGCTTCATAACGGTTTACTTTACCGAATTCCGCTAATCTTAATGGCAAGTCACGGTAGCTCTTGATGCCTTGTTTATAAACCAACAATCCACCTGGGCAGTTCATCGGTTTGATGCAGAACCATTTTCCGTCTTCGGTTTGGCCGGAATAGTTATGTGCACCATATTTTTCCCAGTGACCGGAAGTTTCCCACAAGCATCTATCCATAATGCGCGGCGTTGAGATTTCTTCATATCCGTTGTGTTCTTGGCGGTTACGCATATATTCTATCAACTTACGATAGATTTTGTAACCTTTATCATGCCAGAAAACAGCCCCCGGCGCATATTCCGGTTCAAAGTGGAACAAATCCATTTCTTTACCTAATTTTCTATGGTCGCGCTTTGCGGCTTCTTCCATACGGGTCAGGTATTCTTGTAAATCTTTTTTGTTTGCCCATGCCGTTGCATAAATTCTTTGCAACATTTCATTTTTGGCATCACCACGCCAATAAGCACCGGCGACTTTCATCAATTTGAAAGCATCTCCGATTTTGCCTGTAGACGGAACGTGCGGACCACGGCACAAATCTACATAATTACCTTGGCGATACAAAGAAATTTCAGCATCTTCTGGCAAATCTTCAATGATTTCTACTTTATAGTGTTCGCCCAATGACTTAAACAACTTGATGGCATCGGCACGGCTGACAACTTCTCGTTCAATCTTTTCATCACGTTTAACGATTTCGTGCATCTTTTCTTCAATTTTAACAAAATCTTCCGTCGTGAACGGTTCTTTACGTGAAAAGTCATAGTAGAATCCGTCTTCAATGAACGGGCCTATCGTTACTTGTACATCCGGCCACAATTCTTTAACGGCTTCAGCCATTACGTGTGAGCAAGAGTGACGCAAAATTTCTAGTCCGTGTTTGTCTTGGGTTGTGATAATTTTAACTTTAGAATCGGTAGTGAGCGGGGTAGTGAGATCTTTTAATGTGCCGTTGATTTCAACAGCGACTGCGGCTTTCGCCAAATTATGACTTATTTGATTTGCAAGGTCTAAGCCTGAAATTCCGGCTTCAACTTCTTTTATGCTGCCATCCGGCAGTTCAATTTTTATCATTTTTTACCCCTTAATTTAATGTTATCTAAAGTTTTCTTTTGCTTCTTACGGCTCGTTTTTAAGCCCTAAATACCAATTGTAAATTTATCAACCATACGCATGGCGGGAAAAACTCACCCTAAGCAGCTATTGCTCATTGTCTATTCAGATTTTTTTAATATTTCTTCATAGACTCTGATTGTTTTACTACACATAATTTCTTTTGTAAAGTTTTCTTTTACAAAATTACGTGCCGCGGTGGCGATTTTTTTGCATTCGCCCTCGCTCAAATTCAGCGCCCACTCCAGCTTTTTGCTTAAATCATCAGCATCTCCCGAGATAAAGTGGCGGCCGGTTATGCCGTCTTTTAAATTATCTAACGAACCGCCGATGTTGGACGCTAACACAATTTTTCCCATGGCTTCACCTTCGGCGGCAATTCTTCCGAAGGCTTCCGGCTCAATGGAGGCCGATACCACAATATCACAGGCTTTCATCAAAGCCGGAACATCGTCGGTATGGCGAATAAAGGTGAAATCGCCCTCCATATGATATGACTTAATCTGCTCTACCAGACTTTCGGTATATTTTACCCTGCCCTGATCATCTCCGGTAAAGACGCAATGAAAATCTCCTCTATCTTTGATTTTTGCCAGAGCATCTATCAATAAATGTTGGCCTTTCCAATGCGTTAAACGACCAATAAGTAACACTATCTTTTTATCGGTCGGCAATTCGTATTGTTCAATGATAGACCTCAACCGCTCTTCACTTACGGCCTCTGGATTAAACTTTTCGGTATCAACGCAACGATGGATAAACACCAGCTTATCTTCCGGCGTATGATAATTCTCCATCACGTGTTTTTTTATGTGGTTAGAGATGACAATCACTTTTTCACCAAAAGTCATTACTTTGTTATAAGCCTTTTTTATCCCCCACGGGCCTAAGCCATAAGTACCGTGAAACGTTGTTACAAAATGAACACCGGTCTTTTTCGCCGCCAAATAGGCACTCCATGCCGGTGCACGCGAACGTGCATGCACGATATTGATACCGTTTTTCTTGATTATTTCCGCCAATTTATCCGCATTTTTTAAGATTGTGAACGGATTTTTGCTCTTTAAGGGTAAAGTAAAGTGTTTTACACCCATTTTTTCAAGACTATATTCCAAATGTCCGCCTTGCGATGCCACATAATTTGTATAGCCTTTAGCCGTCAGCGCTTCGGCTATTTGTATCGTCCCTACCTCAACCCCTCCTTGGCCTAATTCCGGCAAGACCTGCAAGACAACAGGCGTGTTGTTTTCTGTCGGTTGTTTGATGTTTTTTACTTTATCTTTACTCATTTGCAGTATATATCCTTCTTAAGTCAATCTTTTTACGAGGTTTTTATGTCTGATTCTTTCTTTTCTTTCAAATGCGGACACACTACCAAGTTTGAATACATTAAGCCGAATTCCGCTAAAACTCAAAGTTTTACGCTGGTTTATGCACATGGTTTTTGTTCTGATCCTTATGGGAGAAAGCCCGAAGAAATCAAAAAATGGTGTTTGGAAAACGGTATGGGCTTCTTTCGTTATGAAATTGCCGGACACGGTTTGGATGCCGCGAGATTTGAAGAAACAACGATAAACACCTATAAAAGCCAGATTTTTGAAATTGTAAACGATTTAGTTCAAGGCGATATCGTTACGGCGGGTTCTTCTTTGGGCGGATGGCTCGGATTGTTGGCGGCGGTTCAGTTTCCGGATAAAGTTAAAGGTTTTTTGGGGCTTGCAGCGGCACCTGATTTTTTGAAAACGTATTTTGAAAACTACTTTATGCCCGAACATTTGCAAATTCTTAACCGCGACGGCAAAATCACCTTTCCGACCAACGATTTTACTTATGTTATCACCAAAGAAATGATTGAATCTGCCGAAGAAAATCTGTTGCTCAACAAAGAGGTTATTCCCTTTTATGGCAAAGTTCGTTTAATCCAAGGGATGAAAGATGCTTCTCTGGATTGGCGAACGGCGCCGCGGATTGCGCAAAAAATCGCCTCTGATGATGTGAAAGTAACCTTACTTAAAAACAGCAATCACCGTTTAGGCGCAGATGAAGATTTGGTGGAAATCAGACGTAACTTAGATGATTTTTTAGTTTAAAATTATGATTTAAGAGGTTGTTATGTCGTATGATTTGATGTTTCAAAAAGCTATTGAACTCCAAAATAACGGGGCGCTTAATGAGGCGGAAAATATTTATTTGAAACTCTTGGAAGTGATGCCGCAAAATTCGGATGTTTGGAATTTGCTCGGGCTGATTGCTCAGGCAAAAGGCAACCTTGAACAGGCGGTTAATTGCTTTTTATCAGCCATAACCTACGCGCCAACCCCGTTTGCACCGCATTTTTTCAACTTAGGGCTGACTTATCGGGGACTTCATAAATATCGTGAGGCTTTGGAGGCCTTGCAAACAGCGGTTAAATTGCAACCCGACTTCAAAGAGGCGTGGAACTTTTTGGGTCTAACGCAAGAAGAGCTTGATGAACACCAAGAGGCAATTAAAAGTTTTTGTCGGGCGCTTGATATTGACAACGATTACAACGAAGCGCGAGCTAATTTATGCTTTTATACCAAAGACAAAGAAACACTCCTTAAACTTGCTGATGAACAGCCTGATGACTTGCAGGCCAATCTTTTGGCGGCGGCTTGTTGCGAGGAGCTTGATGACAAGGAAAAATATTTGCGGCAAGCGGTTCTCCACCACCCTTTTCACACCTCGGCTTTGCTCAATTTGGCGAAAGTTTGTGCGGAAAAAGAGAATTTTTCCGAAAGTTTACAATTATACCATAAGGTTTTGAATCTGGATGAAAATTCCGTTGAAGCTATTTTAGGGATTGCCGATGTTTCTTTGCAGGTAAACGACCTTGATAAAGCCGAACTTTATTATAAAAAGAGCTTTAATTTGGCGCGTGATATTGCCGGTGCGCATCTCAATTACGGTATTCTGCTCTATCGTCAAAAGCGCTTGGCTGAAGCGTTGGAACAATATCGCGCCGCCGTGCAACTGGAGCCCGAAAAGCCTGAAATCAGCTATAACCTTGCACTTATCTTAAAAGAAGTCGGGGAATATGATGAAGCACTCGGCTTGATGTTTAATGCGCATCAAAGATGTCCTAAGAAAAAAGAGTTTTCCGTCAACATTATGGAGACACTTTCCGAGCTTTATGCGCAAAATGCCGAATTAGCGCTGAAAATTGCGGAAAATTGGCAAAAAATTGAGCCAGATAACATTTTTTCCAAACGAATCTTTGCGGCCATTTCGGGGGTATCTGCCTCTGCTCTTGACGATAAGCTTTATGCCGAGCAACTTTTTGATGCTTTTGCAGAGACTTATGACGAGGTTATGACGAATCTGAAACCGCAGATTATTGATTGTTTTAAGGTGCATCATGGTGATGTTTGCGGAACGGCTTTGGACTTGGGATGCGGAACGGGAATGGTGGCACAAAAGCTAAAAACTGCCGATAATGCGTTTGTCGGGGTTGATATTTCTCAACAAATGATTGAAATCGCGCGTGAAAAAAATGTTTATCAGGAACTTGTTTGTCAGGATATTCTTTCCTATTTGCAGGAGCACCCTGCTTTGAAACGCTTTTCGGTGGTGTTGGCGTGTGATGTTTTTTGTTATTTCGGGAATCTGGAAGACGTTTTGAAAAAACTTAAAAAATCTGAGGTTTGGTTTTCTGTGGAAGCGGCGGACGAAGACAGAAATGTGGATTTTTATCTCACGGCAACCGGGCGCTACAAGCATAAAAAATCTTATATTGAAAATTTGCTCCAAAGGCTTGGTTTTAAAGAAATTGAAGCTTTCCCGCTGGTTCTGCGGCAAGAAAAAGGGCAACCTGTCAACGGCTTTCTTTTTAAAGCAAAATAATCTTGTGAACAAACGCAAAAATATATTGTATGAGGGCTTTATTTATTCTACTTTTCAAGTGGTTTGTTAAGTCTATTATATATATATGTAGTTATTGATTGAAAAGTTTTTTTATTTCGCGGATATTTATGCTTTGTTTCTTTCTGTTAGCATAAATAAGGTGAGAAGCATTTTGAAATGCGTAGGATGAATATATCATTAGGCCAATTATATTCATGCCATGGCAGAAAATGACAATCACGGATTGCCCGATGGTTTTATCGTTATTATTAGAAAAAAATTCTGATCAGAATGCCGGCTAAATGCATAAAAATGAGCGCCTTTAAGACGACAGTTTCCCTGCTTTGGTTAAAAAGGCGCTTTTGTTTCAGACTATTATTCTTTTAAGTTTATGTTTTACTTTAATTTCTTTCAAACTTACTTTTTCAGCTTTAACTACTTACTTTTTCACCTTAAAACAGCGCTTTTAAGCGCGTTTTTTTTTGCGTTTTTCCAATTTGAACTTATCCTTTTTGTTGACGCTTTTTTAATTTTCGCGTATAATTTTTTATATGGGAGAGTGATTATGGTTAACGTTTCCGATATTTATAAAGATTTTAATGCGTTTTCTAAAGAAACAGGTGATCTGGTTTGGACTTATCGTGATATTTTTGCTGCTGATGGTAAAAATGAATTCGGGTATAACTATCAAAAAATTATTGATGATGCCAGCCGAAAAATCGGTCTTGATGCTACTCAGGATTTAATTGAAAACGGCATTCTTCATCCTATGGCTTTAGGTGAATATGAGGTTAACTGTGGCGCCGTTGTGAAAAATGGCGGTGGCGTCAGTACTTCTTATGGTATTTTTGTCAGTGATAATACAGACCTTGCTATGGTTTATCATGAATTAGCGCATGCTTTTCAGAATAAGTTAGATGTCTTTCAACATTATCCGTTACAAAAAAAATATGATGACTCTCTTGAAGAACTTGCTAAAAAGAATTCTTCTCTAAATTTAGTGGATTTTTGGGATTATAAAACTCATCTTAATGAAGTTCATGCCGAAGTTTTTGCTTATTGTGCAATGATGTTACGTGCTGAAAATACTCTAGATTTTTATAAACAGGCTACTCAGGCTTATTTGCAAAGTAACTCCTATACCTTTTCTTCCTTGGTTACTAAAAATGAAACAAACCAAAATATTAATCCGCTCTTCTTATATGCTTCTCTTCCGGCTATGAAAGAAGCTATCAAACAAATAAAGCAAATTCGTAAAACAGGTCAAGCCAAGGATTATTTTGACGAGAACGGATGTTTGAGAGGCGCAAAATTGGCAGAATTTGCAGCGCGGATTGTTTATGATAAAGCTTATTCCCCGCAGGCTTTTAGTGCTCTTACTCAAAAGAAATTATTTGTAAAACCTACTCAACATGAACGACGAATTTTTCGCGATGCTTTTGAGGCTTATAGTGTTTTAACTGCCTGCATTATACGAAATACTTTGAAGAAGAGAAAAAATTATAAACAGGCTGTTTCACTTCAACAATCTCATGATGCACACAACCTCAAAAAACTACAAAATATTCAGCAAAATTTTGCACATTATAAACTCTCCGAAAATGATAATGAAGCAAAAATCTTAAACGATGTCACAAAAATTTACCTTGATGTTAATACCTTTGCCAAGAAAAACGGTATTGATTATTCAGATATTTCCATGATTGATTTTCAACTCATGAAAGATAATGACTATCAATTTTCTCCGGCATACTCTAAATATATTGCCAAGCATATGGTTGACTTTTATGCTCAACTTAAACCAGAACGAATATTAGCTGACTTAAATCCCTTGCTTCGTAATATTTGTGATACAATGAAATCTTATAAGGATAATCCGCAATTTTTTAATACTTTGTATGCTGGTTATACTGTTTGTTCTCAAAAGTTTACTGAAAAAAAACAATTTCCTCAAAAAAAAGTTTTAGACGATATTCAGCCCCCTTTGTTTGAGCATGCGAATAAGATCTCTCCTCTTGCTGTCATTCTTTCTAATATTCATAGTTTTGAGCATTTATCACAATCATTTAAAGCTAATGAACATTTAGCACAGTTGCTCTCTGCCGTTTATTTACAGAATCCGCAACAGTTGGGTGATAAAAAATTTCAAAAAGAGATTATTAACGCTTATAAAAAACAAAAAGGTCTTAGGACGCGTTTGTTTGGTGATAAAAAATTTGAAAAAGATCTTATCCAAACTATTGATAGTGCCTTGTATGATGATTATCAAGCAAATTGTCCTGAACTTAAACTTGCCAAACGTGTATTTGACAATGTTCCTCCAGAAAAGATTTCTGCACTGGCTACTCACTTTTTTAAGTCTTCTGCAGATTGGGAAAAGGCTCTTCAACATATTACTATTCAACAATCTCATTCTCAGCAATGTTCTGTCGCTCATGATGATACTTCTCAGGCAGAGCCAAAAGTCAGAGAGGCATTGAATAGAATCAATCTGGCTCAGAATAAGCTCGCAACTTCAAATAAGTCTGAGGAACAGTCTTACACTGATAACACAGATGTTTCACAAACTTCTTACGACAAATCTTCTGTATCCTTTGTTCAAATCAGCAAACGTCAAGACGGCTTTTCTCAATAACTTTTTTCTTTAATAATGTGGCGGAGGGGTTTCTTCTTCCAAAGGTTTTACTACGCTTTGCGTGTTTCTGATGGCTTCGGTTAAATAGTGGTTTTGCTTTTGTAAAAAGGCGATGTCTTTGCCTTGTTTGATAATCACCTCGTTTAAATCATCAACCATACGTTCCAAGTTTGATAAAGCCATTTCTATATCTATAAATCTTTGCTCGGTATCTTCCATGTTGCCTCCTTTGTTTTTTCTTATCCTATAAATAAACGCTATTTTTTTATTTCGCAAGTCATGTCTTTAAGAATCTTCTTTTCGTCTTTACGGGTTATTAACCTGTTTTGTTTAAATTTGAGGTAACGGATTATTTTTTTAAGGAGTGAGTTTATGACTATTTTATGGTATTGCTTGGCCGGCGGGGTGTTGCTTGCATTCTATCTCGTTTATGTTTCTTTGATTAAAAAGAAAAACAACCTGAAAGAAGCTGCGGCGGGAATTGATGTGCAACTTAAAAAACGTTATGACTTAATCCCGAATTTGCTTAAATCCGCCGCAAAATTTATGGAGCACGAGCGCGATGTCTTTATGAAAGTTACGGAATTGCGCGAAAAAGCTATGAATGCTGAAAACTTTACCGATAAATTTAAGGCCGATAATATGCTCTCTGAGGCTATGCATCAATTTAGGCTTACGGCGGAAAACTATCCGGAACTTAAATCTGACGCGACGATGATTGCCGCGATGCAGGGCATGAGTGACGTGGAGGAACATATTGCCGCTTCCAGACGCTTTTATAATTCCGCGGTTAAAGACTATAAAAATGCGTTGGAGATTTTCCCTTCTTCCTTGGTTGCCGCCATGATGGGGCTTAAAGACGAATATCCGTTCTTTGAGGCGGAAGAAGAAGCTAAAGCTGCTATTAACGTTGGCGATTATTTTAAATAATTGTCCTTTTGGTCGGAGAAATTGAGCGATGTCGCGTGCAGAAGATATTTTTGAAAAGCTTATTTATTTTGGTGAAGATGCCATTGATGAGTTTATCTTGAGCAGGCAAACCGAAGAGCTTTTTCTTGATTTTAAACAGGCGGTTTCGGACGGAAAGTCTATGCGCTCGCTTCATCCGAACGATCGGCGCAATTTGGGAAAAGCTATTTCGGCTTTTGGTAATTCCGAAGGCGGTGTGTTGGTGTGGGGCGTGGAATGCTCCAGAGATTTGGAACTGGGAGATGTGGCGCAGGCGAAAGTTAAAGTTAAAAATGTCCATCGCTTTTTGAGCTGGCTTGAAAATGCTATTTCCGGCTGCACTATCCCTTCGCACAACAAAGTGCGCAACCATATTATCAGTTGTGATAAAAACGGAGACGGTTTTGTGGCTACATATATCCCAAAATCTGATATTGCGCCTTTAATGACAACGACCGGCAGTCAGATTTATATTCGCTCGGGCTCTAACAATGTGCCGGCGCCGTATGCCGTGATTGCGGGAATGTTTGGCAAAAGACCGCAGCCGAATATTGAATTGGTGATTGCCGATAAGACTTTAGAGGTTGGTAAAGACGGCGATGATGACTTTTTTGCAACCACAACAAAAGGAAAGAAAAAAGAAAATTACCTTAAAATCAGATTTTCTCTTTTGGCACAGAATAATTCTAATGCTGTGGCTAAGGAAGTTTATCTTTCTTGCAATACGCTTATGATTGGCGGGGATCATACCAAAGTTTCTTTTTATTATGACAGTCAGCTGGAAAACTTGGCGGCTGAAAATAACTCCATCAACCTCATTACCCCGATGGAAATGCGTGTTCCACCGCGCGCCCTCTTCTCTTGCGCTAAGGCTGAAATCCGCTTTACCGGCGAGATTACCGAAGACTTTTTAATGGATGGGGTTATTGGGGCGGAAGATGCCACACCGAAGAGCTTTCGGATTTTTATTTCTAAAAATGATTTACGCTCTTTTGTGGCACAGACTTTTAAGAAAAATGCCAATCTTGAAGTCTTGACCAATGAATTCTTTTCTTGTTACCTTAAAAGCGAATAGCTGAGCGGAGTGTTGATGATGAAAAGAGTGGAAATTTTTACGGATGGAGCATGCTCCGGAAACCCAGGTGCCGGTGGCTGGGGGGCTATTCTTCGCTATAATCAGGTGGAAAAAGAACTCTCCGGCGGAGAATCTGAAACAACTAACAACCGGATGGAGCTGACCGCGGTGATTTCTGCCCTCTCTGCCCTCAAAGAACCGTGTAATATTACGCTTTATACCGACAGTCGCTATGTTATGGACGGAATTGAAAAATGGATTTGGGCCTGGAAAAAATCCGGCTGGAAAACGGCTAACAAAAAAGCTCCGGTTAAAAATGTTGAGCTCTGGCAGAAACTTGATGAATTAGCTTCAAAACATGAAATCCGTTGGGTTTGGGTTAAAGGGCATGCCGGACACCCCGAAAATGAGCGCTGTGACGAATTGGCTCGTTCTGAGGCCGCTAAATTTAAATCCTAATTTACGTTTTAGACAAAACACTTGACTTTGTCATCTCTTTCTGCTTATACTATGGGTGTTAAATTTTAAGTTTATGGATAATATTAGGTTAAATGAAGTCAGTGTTCATGAATTTGACACTTTCTTTAGTCGGTTAAATTGGAAGCAGCGTTCAGATTTTGTGCGCGCTCACCGTGGTGAAATTGCAAAATTGTCGCAAGCTGATATTTTGCTTCGCTTGTGTCAATATGGTTATTACAGCGCTCTTTGTCCGTTGATTAAAACGGCGTATAAAGATGTTGACGAGGTGGTTATTGATTACTTCTCACCCCATCCTAAACGTTGGAAAAGCTATCCGTCGTATGATGATGAAAAGGAAATTTTGAAGTTTGCAGCGCAAAATTTGGATGTTGTTAAATTTTTGCGCGAGAAAACTAACAAACTTTGGGATTTTTCTTCAAAATTCTTGTATACAACCATTATCTACGAGGCCGCTTCTACTGAGGTTATGGACTATCTGGTCAATTGGACATGTCGCAATTCTGTTCCGCTTACGGTAAGACAGGCTGAATTTATGTTTAGCAAAGCGCATCCCGATGCTATCAGAAAGTATCTGGTGGCTATCGGTAGTCTTTATGGAAACAAAGGCTATGTTTCGTATACGCACCTTAAAAATTTGGCGGTGCGTACCGATATTGATGCCGACGATAAGCACGAACTCTTGCTCTTAGCCGTTAACAGACTTAAAGTGCGAACACAGATTATCCACAATTTACGCGTAGATGGTCTGTTGGATTTTTGAGGCGACTTCATGTAAATTTTAAGGCGGAAACTTTATGTTCCCGCCTTTTTTTGTTTTTTGGACTTTGTTTTACGCCATTTTCATTTTTTTATACATCTCACGATATTCTTTTTTCAAGTCGCTTTCTTTGCGGCGATATACGTTTAGATAATATCCGATAATGACAACGGTGGCGCCCCCTACCCAAGCTAACGGACCGGCATAGTAAATACCTTCATAGCCGATTTTGGAGGCCAGATAAATGGCTGCAAACATTCTAATGCCTAACTCTACAAAGCCCGATAAAACCGGAAACAGAGGCTTGCCCATACTTTGCAGCGTGTTCTTAAATATAAATATCATACCTAAGAAAACATAGAACATAATGCTTATGCCCAAATATGATACCCCTATCTTTACTATAAACGGATCGGCATGGTCCAAGAAACTGCCAATGAAATGAGAACCGAAACAGAACATGATTATGCTCATCAATATGCTAATTCCAAATGATGTTAAACAGGTTTTCTTGACGGCGTCTCTTATTCTTGATACCTTGCCGGCACCATAGTTTTGAGCGGCAAAAGTTGCCATCGCTAAACCGATTGCCATTAACGGTTGGGTGGCTAACTGTTCTATTCTTAGGGCTATCGTAAAACCGACGATTATCTTTTCACCAAACGAATTGCAGACGGCCTGTATAACCATGATGCTTAAAGATAAAATAGAAAATTGTATGGACATTGGGATGGCGATGTTTAAGTGTTCGCGCATAAACTCACTGCTATATTTCCAATCTTCTTTTCTTAAATGCAATATCGGATAGTTACGCTTGATATACCACACACAGCAAATCACCGAAACGCTTATTGCCAAGACTGTTCCCACGGCGGACCCTATGACGCCTAAGTGGCAGAACTTGATTAAAATCAGATTGAAAATGATATTCAACACGGAGGAGAAAATTAAAAAATACAATGGTGTTTTGCTATCACCCAAGGCGCGGATAAACCCGGATAACAAGTTGAAGGCAACAATCAAAACCATTGCCAACCCCAGTATCAAAATGAATTTATACGAATCGTCATAAATGGCTTGCGGCACATTTAGGATATGCAGCAATCTCTTGAGGCTTATTATTAAGACTATGGTTAAAAAGATGCTCAAGGCGAGACTGGCTCTGAAAGAGTGTGTTACAGAGCGGCGAACGCCATCATAGTCCCCTGCGCCAAACCTCTGGGCTGTTACGGCGGTTAGACCTCCGGTGAAACTGAAAGCTATGACCAAAAAGGTAAAATATATCGGGGCGGATGCGCCAACGGCTGCCAAGGCATTTTCCCCTAATAGTCTGCCGACGATAAATATATCGGCCAACTGGTATAATTGTTGAAAAACGTTACCTATCAATATCGGTATTGAAAACAGCAAAATCAATTTGAGGGCATTTCCCCTCGTCATATCCTGTATCATTTATATTCCTCTTATTTATCACTTCATCCGTTCGCAATTTAGACGTTTCAATTTAAATTTCTATTAAAATTTATGCGTTTCTCGTATGTTTTATTTATATTTTTTGGTTCTATAGCCTTTTTAATATAAAAAAAGACAGCTCGTTTTGAACTGTCTTTTAAGTGTTTACCGAATATCGGCTAGCTTATTGCTTCCAGATGGTGTCGGTAGATTTGAGTTAGCTTCATCAGAGTTTCTTCTTCTCTACCGGTCATTAAGTCGGGTGCGTAATGATCCAACTCATAGAGTTGGCGCTCCAGCCATTTCTTCACAGCCTTTCGCGATTTTTTGTTCAACTTTTCAACACCTTTGGCAAATTTTTCAACCCGAGGCGTATCATCCTCTATAACACCGACGGCTTCCGGAAGTGATTTCGTTAGCTCGTTCCAGACTTTTTCTCCCAATAAAAGCGTGTTTTCTTCTTGCTTTTGTTGGATTTTTTTAAGTATACCTTTCATATATATATATATTTTATAGGTTTAACGCTTGTATTTTGTCTTGTTTTTGGCAAAGAGTCAAGCTTATTTTACTTTTAAAAGTGTCTGTGACAACCACTGAATAACTTTATTATTTAGCGCTTGATCATATTTTTTCGGTAAATTGTTAAACTCTATTTCTGAAATGATATCTGCATTTTTTGCCTCTTTCTTTATATCCGCAAAGAATGTTCCTGGGTTGCTCCCTTGCGTGCTATATACGGCAACCGGCTTTTGCTTAAAATCGGCTTGTTTTAAGAAACTTTGCATTGGCGTTGATACCGTATACATCCATACCGGAGATCCTAATATTATCAAATCATAATGGCTGAAATCCGGCATCTTACCGCTAAGCTCCGGCAATTTGTTTTCTTGTTTTTGTTTCCATATCTTATAATAGGCCATAAAGCCTGTCGGAAGCGGGTCTTTTAACGTTATGGCGTATAAATCTGCCTTTGTCGCGGCTTTGATGCGTTCAGCGATGTCTTTGGTATTGCCGCTTAGGCTATAATAAACCACCAGAATCTTTTTTGTGGTATCCAATGGTTGAAGTTTCATTTCGGCATATGGCGCCATTTCTTTCTCATTTTTCTTGGCAACTTTCCACAGATGCATTCCTCCGCTTATTAAACCAATAACAATAGCTGCTAAGAGTATGTATAAAATCATTTTCATCTTTTTGCTCCCTTTGTTTATTTCCTCTTTAAGATATAAATTTTATTTTCTTTTATCAAGTCTTATTCCCCTTACGCACAAAAAGATCAAAACTGATTTTCTTCATATCTTTGCAATTTTTCCATAAGTTTCCCCCTAATTAACAAATTGTTTTTTCTTGTTTTATTTATTAACCTCGGATTTTTTTGCACTTTTTTGATTTTTCTTATTGACATTATCAAAATTTATCTGTAAAAACTCTTTCGTACCTGATGGCGGGGTAGCTCAGTTGGTTAGAGCAGAGGAATCATAATCCTTGTGTCGAGAGTTCGAATCTCCCCCTCGCTACCAAAAGAGACAGGGGTTGGATTTTTTAATCTAACCCCTTGATTTTTAAGCAAAATTTGCGGTTCGGATGATGCGTTTTGAGCACTCTCTTCTTTTTTGTTGCATTTTGCTTCTATCCCTTTATTTTCCAAGCCTTTCACGAGTTCGGATGCTGTTTTCTCTATTCTCTTAATATTGGTGGCTTCAAATAGCTCAAACGGAAAATTTAGTTCGTATGTTAATTTTCCTTCCGTTAATGTGATAGATTTGAATACAAATTTTAACAAATACCTCTTTAACTCAGAATCCGAAGAACGAGTAAATGCACTTCCGGCATCTTTTGCTATGTCTATCATGTTTTGAACAATATCTCTAAAGGTATTGTCTTGTTTTGCATATGAAGCCATCTTATTTTTTATACGGCTCATTTTGGTTTGAATCTCATTTCGTTTTATATCAAAAGTTGCTTTATCCAACTCGCCATCAAGCATTAAATCAAACAAACGGTCTAGTTGTGTTTTGAGTTTCTCTTGTTCGTTCCGAAGTTTCGCCGTTTCTTGTCGGCAATAGCTCATTTCCTCTTTCTTGGATTGTTTTAAGTCTTCTTGAAGCTCTTTTGCAATTTCTTCCGGTAGTTTTATTCGGTTTAGGATTGCTTTTAATTCGCCCATGATAACATCTTCTTGGATATACATTCGGTTGTTATCTGCTTTATAGCAAGTTATATAAGTGTAGGTTTTCTTTTTCACTTCACACACGCAACTCTTTCCGGTAATGCCACATCTTATTAGTCCTCTTAAAATATATGGGTCTTCTTTAACTTGAGAATTTCTGATATTGAAATTGTGTTCGGATTTCTTTTCTTGGCACAAATCCCACAAATCTTTGCTTATTAGAGGTTCATATATATGTCTGATTATCCCTCGTTTGGTTTTTAACTCCCCATAGTAGAACGGATTGTTCAACATCTTATATAGACAGTTTCTGGAAACATATCGGCCATATCGGCTCTTTAATCCCATGATATGAGCACAATGTTGCAACTCCCCTAACCCCATGTTGCCATACGAATATAATTCAAACAACTGCTTTACAATATCCCCTTCCGGATGTTTGATGCGGACAAACTTCTTGCCATATTCATTTACACAGTTTTCATATCCTATCGGTGCAGGTCCGGTGATTTCTCCATTTTTGTTCTTTTGTTCATTGGAACGGCGAATGTTTTCAGATAATTGCAAAACATATGCTTTTGCTCCCATTACGCTAAAGTCCCATCGCATGATATCAACAGAGGAAGATTGACTATTCAAAACCATATTTTCTCGGTAAAAATGCAGTTCAATCTTGTTTTGTCTCATTAAATCATCCAGAAGCACACTTTCCTTAAAAGAGCGTTGCACCCTATCCACCGTATCTGCCACAATGGCGATGGTTTCTTTTTGTCGTTTGCAAAAGTTAATCATCTCCATGAAATGCTTACGGTCTCCTTTGGTGGAGCTCTCTATGATTTCAAAGGTTTTAATTACTTCTAAATCTTTTCGCTGAGCATATTCCAACAATCGGCTACTTTGTGCGGCTAGGCTCAATCCCTCTTCCTGCATCTTGGTTGATACTCGGGTTAATATGACGGCTTTCATTTTCTAAAATCTCCTTTTGCATTGAGAACATACACTTTGCAAACGCCTTCAAAAGCCTTACGCCTCTTTCCAATTCCTCATCTGTTTTTGGGACTTTTGCATAAGTTTTTAACAGTTCTTTTAATTTTGTAGTCATTTTATATATCCCCTTATTATTACTCAAGGATAAAATAGTTTATCGCTTTGTTTTTGGGCCATTTTTATATCAGAGGAGAATAAATCTCCCCTGATATTCAGACTTCTTACAAAGAACTACTCATTGTGGGGGCGTTGGTTATCCATTCATTCAGAAACTTCTCGGTATTTTCCTTGTTCCGTTCTCTGAGTTCTTCCGCCTTTTTCTGTTGTTCTTCGGCCAAACGGCGGGCCATTTCCATACGCTTTTCTCGGGCTTCTTGCTTCTTCAGCCGTCTGCGTTCGTTGGCTTCCTTTTTACGCTGGTTGGCTTTATCAAACTCTTTGGCTAAAAAGCTGACGATTTCTTCATCAAATTCTCCATTGGACACGCTATTGTAAAAATCTGCAAAGAAATTCATTTTTTGTTCTTTATCCAATAGCTCCAAAGAATAACGAACAATTCGCTTACCGCCAAGTCGCAACGAAAAGATTGTATTGCTATCGGTATCAATCATCAATTTATTCATTCTATTAGCCAAGTCCCAGCTATCCTCCTTGGTGTTTTTGATGTTGATTATCAATAGTTTTAAAATCCTCTTTTTAGCGGTTTCCAAGGTCAGTTTTCCTTCATCTTGTGAAGTTTCAATCTTGACTGCTTTGTATTTTTCTAAAAAATCTTTCATTTTATTTTCCTTTCTATTTGGATTAAATATTAAAAAACGCATAATAATGGCTATATGGCAAGCAGGCATTCCTGCGAGACATAGTTTTTAAATCTTTAATTTGATTGAATTTTTTTAGTTATTATAACTTGATTTTATTTTTGAATAAGCCCTTTTCAGGCTACAAAATAATTTGCCACTGCTCAAAATTTATTTATATGTGGCACTCTATTGCATAAACCCTTTCATTACCGGCAAAGGGGCAATCTCTATCACCGTCCATAACTTTTGTATAATAAAATTCTCCATTCTCTACAAAAGCTCCAACTACTTCATATTTTTTCAGAATGTCCGCATATGTTGCAACTTCTAATACATCATACCAATCACAATGGATGGAAACCTTTTCATACACTTTGTTATCTTCTCCTATCCGATACCATGCTGTTGCATTTACGGCTTCTTCCAAAGTATCTGCTTCTTTTATATTTTCTTCAGCTTTATACTCTTCAAAATTTTCATAAGGCCATGGTTCCCATACTCCATACCATCCTACTTCTTCATCATCAAAAACTGGCACAAAACCATCTAATAAGCTTTCTAATTCATCTTCATATGGATAGTCGGCTTCTTTTACAATTAAAAGATAATGCATTTCTTTTCTCCTTGTTAATACAAACGAGCTAAACGGATATATTGCTCCAAAATTTTATATTCTTTTCTGAGGCGACAATCTTGCCGAAAAGAATTTATGATACTTAATAAAAAACTCATTTTTTGTTCCTTTCATTCAAAGTTTTGATTATAGCATTATTGCTTTACAACCATAGTATTGACACAACATTTCCCCTTGTCAATGTATTGTTTTTACGCCATTTTCTTGCAAATGAGTTTTTGATATATATTGATAGATATTTGTATATATATGGGAGTAAAAAGTTATTTTTATCGTCTTATAAAAAGCATCTTTTGGCTCGTATTTTCTTTTTTATTGATGATTTTTCTTTCTTTTATCCTTGTTAAAGTAATATAAACTTATTTTGCTTTATGTTTGTTTTGAAACATTTTTATGGGGTTTATATGGCTATGCAGAGCAATTGTTTGTTAGATTCTACATTTAGATACTATCTCAATAACGAATATATTGATTACGACTATGATTTTGAGAAAGATATCTTACCGCATATCAACAATATGTTTCCGGATTTGTCGCCAATGAAAATACGGCGTCCTTTGGAAAACATCCATATTTTTCTAAAAAACAATTCCCTTTGCTTTGCCTTTTATAACTTTAATTTTCATACACTCCAACAATGCTCTAGCCTATCTTTGGTCTTTAATTTTGACTATACATCCGAAATCTATTTCATAAATTGTCGTTTTGGCGTCGGAACCGGAATTGATTTGCCTCCCTATGGGGCTCACTATTATAATTGTGTCTTTGATGATAGCTATGTTGTTCTGCTTCGGCAAAATTTAGCACCAACAGCTCCGTATGGATTAGAGTTAAAGGATTGCACTGTAAATTCTATTTTTATGATGTCCTTTGAAGATGTCGCAATAGACATTTGTATGGATAAATGTATCTTTAACGAAAAGAGTTCGTTTATCTTAACCGATTATAATAAAAATGAGAAGTTTAGTCTTTTTGACACGAAAATTACCAACTCTATCTTTAAAGGTGTGGTAAAGTTTGATAATTCTTGCTTTAATAGTCAGAGCCTATTTGAATACTTAACCTTTTACGATGAAGTTAGTTTTCGTGATGTTAAACTTACCGAAGATGTAAAACTTCATCACCTCGTTTTTGCTCCATTGGCGACACCTAATCAAAAAGATGGCTTTAATACCTTTATTCAGGCGTTAAAAAGCAATAAACGCTCTTCTGAGGCTGCTTTTTACGCTAATAATGCAGAAGGTATCAATTTACACGAAAAGCACAGTTCTAAAGAAGATATTGATATTGCCATTAAATCCGATTGGCTGACTATTCGGCAAGCAGCGACAGTATTGGGCATCGCTTACCCTACTCTTTTAGCCATGCGAAAAGAAGATAACGCCACCGGTATTGTCCGAATTCCATATGTCGGCACTGGCAAGAGTACTCGCTATTATTATCCTCTTCTTATTGCCTACAAAAGCCATGATATGAAGCGTGTTAATGAACTCGCTAAGGAAATGGAGAAGAGAAAAGATATTGAGGAGTAAAAGTTGAAGCTCTGTATTTATTAAATGTCATGAGAACATATATCTAAAGAAAGCCACTTAAATAAGTGGCTTTCTTATATTTGCTATTAACCTTTAGGAGGAAATTCATCTTTTCCATAACTATTTTTTTCCCGTATCTGATTATTATCAGCTCGGTGAATAGAATGTTCCAAGCCTTGATTTATAGCAATTTTTCTTGCTGCATCTATAGCTTCTTTTTGGGTTGCAAATCCTGCATTAGATGCTCTACTCGCATTATCTTGTTTGTTATACCAAGTTTCTGTTTCTTTGTCATACATTGTATGAATCTGATTTGTCATATTAAATACTTTCAAAATTATGGAGATATTATGGCTATAAAGCTGGGCAAGGTGCTTTCGCACCTTACCTTTAATTTATTTCTCATCTGGAACTAAAAAGCAAAATGCTTTTTTACCACACTGAGATGCATATAAAATACTGCCATCTTTGAGATGGATGTATGCTCTGCATACCCAATGGTATCCTGATGGAGTATAATAGCTTTTTGCCATTATTTTTCTCCAATTAAATTTCGTTCCAAAAATTTAATTGATTTTTAAAATAAACTGTGTATAAAATGTAATCGGTCTTTACAAAATAACATAGTTTATTTTGCAAATCGGAGTCGGAAAGTGGAACGTTCGCTTTCCGGCTCCATTCCTTTTCAGGAATCTTCTTGTGAAGAGTTTGCATCTTTAGTTTGTCTTACCTTTGCACTCTTCATATTGATAACAATCATCCCATCATCCTGCTTAGATATTTCATAAGAGCTTGTTTTTGTTGGCATTATTTTGTAATAATCCAAAAGAGACTTTGCTGAAAAATCTAAGGAAGTGTTTCTAAATCTTACATTTGCTACGGCTCCGCTCTGCTCTGCAACAAATTTTAAACCTATAAGGCAACTTTCTTTGTCGTAATATAACTGAACAAACTTCGCATTTTCCGGCTTTAAGTTGAAAGAGTTGCACGCTCCTTGACTTAAACTAATTATGCCTCGGTTGGATATGCTTGCTTTCGTCACATATATTCCACCTATGTTTTCAAATCTTTCAAAAGCCATTGTTGCTTCCTTTTCTGTTAAAATCATCACAATGGTATAATTAAAAACAACGTGTGTCAAGCCGTTTTTTAAATAAATCTTATTTTTGTCGTTTACGATATATCGTTTACGACATTTTATCCATCTCTTAATTTACACCAAAATCATAAAATGTTGTCAGTTATGTTGTTTGTTATTTTTCTATAAAATACGCAACACATTATCTGTTAATAAATTTTAATTTTACTTTTAGTATTGATTACTAAAGAAGATTTCTGTATTTTAAGAACCAAAATTCACTATTAGGAAAAAATTTTAAGTTATATTGATTTATCGCTGTCTTCTGCATAAAAGTTTATGGTTGGCATATTGTCTATGTGTATATCACAGTGGTAGTCAATTAAACTATATTCAAACTCGCCTTCAATAAAATGTTCTTTCTGATAAGTTTCATTGTATCCATCATCTGGATTGGATGATGCCATTTGAAAATTTATATTGAAATTAACAGCTGATGAAAAATGTCCTTGCATACTTTGGTCATCTACATAATCTATTTCTAACAATACGTCATCAACATAAAATTCATGATTATTTATACCATAGTTAGCTGGGATAGTATCATTCAAACAATCATTCCAAGTCGTAATTCTGCCTAGATAAGTTTCTATTGCTTCTTTAATGTTGTCTTCACATATTATGTAAAACTCTTTCGGTGATAATAAAAAATCTTTGATTACATCTTCAGTGCTTGCTTCCTTTAATGCTTTGGTAAATTTTTCTGTATCCTTTAATTCATTAAAAATAGTAGAAATTAGTTCTTTAAAACATTTTATGCAGCTTTCTATATATTCTATAAAATCATTTTCTTGATATTCTATACCAGAACAATGAGCTATATTATCTCTAGTTTTAACAATCCAATGATGAAGAATTTTTATTTGCTTTTGTTGTTTTAGACTATCAAATACATTTTTATCTGATTTATTTACATATATATAAGGACTAATTTCTGTATTACTTTTAGGGCAATGCTCCTTATCTTGTGCAAAATCAGATTGTATATCCTTCAACTCAAATGTTTTTTTCTTCAAAATAAAAGAGTATATAATAAACATATAAATCATATGTGATGAAATAACTGCCAATTCATATTCCGCTTTTTCAATGTGGAGCAACAAATCACGGATATATTTTTGCATCCAAGGATAATCATCTTCTGTTGTTATCGGAAGAAATCTAAGAAACTCATTTACCTGTTCATTATCGCTGTAATATTCCCTGATATTCATATCATTCCTACTCTATGTAATTCTTCCAAAACTTTTTCTTTTCCATCTTGATTTTCATACCAATAGTTTATGGTTTTTATGATTCTTCTTGGCAAACGTTTTCCATATATTATATTGAATTCAGTAATTGAATAATTTTCATCCAGAAAAGCTTTGTATTCTCCATCTGGATTTGTAGTCTTTATATGAAAATGAAGTGGCAAGTGGTCATCCGTATAAACAATAAATTGCACGTTTTTATACTCACCTACTGTTCTTTCTTCACAGAAATAAACTATATTTTTATAAAAATGATACGGTCTATTAAAAAGCTCAGTTAGTTTTTCTGATAACTCAGGAATTTCTATCAGATTATTGCTCATATTTACTCCTGAACAGAAAGCTTTGATAAAATCCTGAGCAAATAATGAGCAAAATTAAGCATCTCTAAAGCCTGTTCTTTATCAATGTTAATCATATGATGACTGCTTGGATTTTTAATAAAACCAATAGCCCCAGCAAAAAGCTGCACAATTGCTTCTTTTTCAGCATCAGTCCATTCTGTATCTATTAAAGGTCCATTATCCTTATTAAAAGCTTTCCTCATTAGAGGCACGCCTTTTTCAGTTTTAGCATACTTACCTTTTAATCTTACAACAGATTCAACATATTTAAATGCCTCAAACACCGCTGAGGAACAATGATTATCTACAATCAATGAAACAATTGTGTCATCAAATAATTCAAAATCTGAGTTTTTTATGTTTTGTAGCCAAGAATTTAACTCATTTTGAATTTTTAATTTCATCGCTTCTAATACATCTGCCTTTCCCCAATATGGATATGTATATACTTCAAATCTATAACCATATTTTTTTTCAAATTCATTTATTTTTTGCATCGTGGAATTGTATAGACTATCACTTAGTCCATAAAAAGTTAAAACTTGCCACCCTTGTTGAATTTGATTGATTGGAAATTTCTGTTTTAATGCATTCTCTATTTCTTGAAGTAATGTTTTTATATCTGTCAATCTATTCATTATTGCTATTCCAGATAGAGTTGATTTTGTTGGAGATTTTTTGTTGATTGATTTCTATTAGTTTTTTACAAGCATCAACATATTGTTCTTCTTGTTCAATTTGAGCGACGATAGCTTTCTGCTCTTCAAGCGGGGGAAGAGGAATATCCGTATTGGATACAATATTACTATTAAGATTATTAACAACTCCTCCTGTTGCATGTTGGGAAAATTGTTTATAAACAATTGGAGATGATAAAATATAATACATATAATTCTTTATATATAAGCATTCTGTTTTAGGTTTTAACAATAACCATCCGTCATGGATACAACCGGATGTCTTCATTATATATGGTCGCCCAAAGCTCATAGAGTTGGATAGAATAAAATCACCTTCTTGAACATATTTAGACTTTTTTGCACCTTCTATTGTAATTTTTTCTTTTGTTGATGTAATGTACTTATCTCCCTCTTTTACATCTCCAATTTTAATCCAATTTATACCATTTTCTTCAGATGTAATATAATTATTTATAGGTCTTGGAGATGCTCCTCTTGACACATCACATATTTCACCAATCTTAACTTTTTCCCAGTTGGGGTTGATGGTAAAGGTGGGTTTCCAATTATCTACAACCTTTTGAGCTCCGTCTATAATGGCTTGGTATTGGTCTAATTCTTTAACAATTTCTTCTTGAAC
>CALXWH010000008.1 GCA_944392315.1 uncultured Alphaproteobacteria bacterium
TCCATTTGGAGTTGTAAAGAAAGGCACCTTAATGGTGCCTTTCCAAGAACCCCGGGTTTACCCGGGGATATCTATATTGTTTTAACCAACTTTTTTCTTTTCAGGAACAAAGTTTTGGTCAAGTGCGATATTTTCAACAATCAATTCTGCTGATGGTTGGTAAGTGATACCGCTTTCAATAATATTTCCAACATTCAACAAGTCTGCATCGTTTGATTTTAGGCAAGAGATTGTTTTATTGTCTGCTTTGATGACCAAACTTAAAACAGGGTTCTTTTGAGATTTGTTCTCAATGGTCTTTTGTTTACGAATTTCTGTGGAGATGGTTGAAATTGTATCATACAGAAGAGAATCGTCAGCCTTAATTGAATCTAAGCAATTCAAAGATGTCCAAAGTTCTTTGTGAACAGAGATATCGGTTGCCTTTTTCCAAGGGCGTGCTTGATATACTTCTTCGGTAATGAATGGGCAGAACGGTGCTAACAGTTTGATAAAAGTATCAAGTGAAAGCTTTAACGTCGCGATTGCGGAAGAGTTGTCTTCAGAATATGCACGCTTCTTTATGATTTCAACATAGTTATCGCAGAAGTCCCAGAAACGTGTTTCAATCGCGTCTAACGCTAATGAATAGTCGTAGTTTTCAAAACTCTGTTTTGCAGATTTTACGGTATCTGCCAGCTTTTTAATCCAAGATTTATCCAAACTGTTTGTAATGTCTTTGAGATAATCGGCAGAAGTTGAATTGCCGACAATCATGAACACAAATTTACTTGCGTTATAAATCTTTACAACCAGTTTACGTCCTTGTTGCATCATCTTTTCTTCAAACGCTGTATCTGCTCCGAGTTTTGCTTTGGCAGCCCAATAACGAACGGCGTCTGCAGAGTGATTTTCAATCAAGTGCATCGGGGTGACAACGTTTCCTTTAGATTTGCTCATCTTTTTACGGTCTGGATCAAGGATAAAGCCGCTGATGAGTGTCTTATACCAAGGAATTGTGTTTTCGTGCATTAGGCTTTTGGCAATGGTGTAGAAGGCCCAAGTACGAATAATGTCGTGAGCTTGCGGACGAATATCAAACGGCAGTGATAAATTTGATTTGTCTTTTGCCATAGCCATAGCAATTTGCGGTGTTAAGGAAGATGTTGCCCATGTATCCATAACATCCGGATCACCAGCGAAGCCGTTTGGCTGATTTCTTTGAGCTTCGGTATAACCATTTGGCGTATCTGCCATCGGGTCTATCGGAAGTTGGTCTTTTTCCGGCAAGATAACACTATTGTAATCAATATTGCCGTTCGCATCTACTTTGTACCAAACAGGAAACGGAACACCGAAATAACGTTGGCGGCTAATGCACCAATCTTGGTTTAAGCCCTCTGTCCATGTTTCATAACGGTGTTGCATATATGCTGGCAACCACTCAATTTTGCGTCCGGCGGAGAGCATTTCTTGTTTCATATCCATCAAGTTGATAAACCATTGGCGAGATGGTACGAATTCAAGCGGTAAATTACCTTTTTCATAGAATTTTACCGGATGCATGATTTTTCTGGGTTCACCGATTAAGTAGCCTTGTTCTTTGAGCATTTCAGCAACTTTTTTCTTAGCGGCTTGAGCTGGCAAGCCAATCAATTGATTAAAGTTTTGTTGTGCTTTTTCTTTGTTTAGTGTTGTGAAAGGACCTTCGCCGTAGGTGATGTTCATAATTTTGCCATCAAGGCCGATAATTTGTTTAATCGGCAGGCCGGACTTTTTCCACCAAGCAACGTCGGCAGCATCACCAAAGGTGCAGACCATCATAATACCGGTTCCTTTGTCCTTTTCGGCGTGTTCGGATGCAACAATCGGAACAGGAATATCAAACAACGGAACAATAGCGGTTTTGCCAAACAAGTGTTTATAGCGTTCATCATCCGGATGTGCAACGATAGCCAAGCAGGCGGCTAAAAATTCCGGACGAGTGGTCGCGATGGTAAATGTTTCGTCACTGTCTTTAACGCTAAAGCGGATATCGTGGAAATAACCCTCCATTTCTTTGTCTTCTACTTCGGCTTGTGAAACAGCGGATTTAAATGTAACATCCCACATAATCGGCGCTTCAACGGCTACGACTCGGTCTTTTTTGTATAAATCCAAGAAGGATGCTTGAGAGATTTTTATGGAAGTCGGACTAATGGTGGAATAAGTTAAATTCCAATCATAAGAGTGTCCGATACGACGGAAAACATTTTCAAAGATTTTTTCATCTTCTGCGGTTAGGGTTTCGCAGGCTTCAATAAAGTTTTTACGAGAAATTTCTTTGCGTTCGTCTTTGCTGTTTTCAATATGAACCGGTTTGAAATTTGGGTCATAAGCAACTTTGGGGTTGCAAGCGATGTTATAATAGTTTTGAACGCGGCGTTCTGTCGGCAAGCCGTTATCATCCCAACCGATTGGGTAGAACACGGATTTTCCCTGCATACGTTGGTATCTGGCAATAATATCGGTTTGCGTATAGCTGAAAATGTGTCCGATATGCAAAGAGCCGGAGACGGTTGGCGGCGGTGTATCTATTACAAAGCTGTTGTCACGGCTTTGGGTGGCGTCGTATTTGTATATTTCGTTTGCGCTCCAATAGGCGTCGCAGCGTTTTTCTATTTCTTCGGCATTAAATTGACTATCTAATCCTTGTTCTTCTTTATAAGACATTGTTTCGTTTACTCCAATAAAAATCAAACTGTTGCAGATTTTAGCAAGGGCTTATTTAAAAGTAAAGGATTTAAATGGTTTTGAATGAGCGGTTTAAGCGGAAAAAGGCGATTTTTATGGATGGAGAGCCAGAGAAATTTTGAGGTTTAAAGTCTATTTGTTTAAAAAAGCGGAGTCAAATTGACGAAATCTACAAAAAGATATTGAAAACAATAGAAAAAGATGCTATAGTTAGAATGTAAAATTATATTTAGGTGTTTCAATTATTCTAGAATTTATTATGTGGTGGTCTTTCGGGATTATTTACTGATAACTTCTCTGGAAGAATTTGAAATGCCTTTTTTTGTGAAACAATTTAATTTTTTTCTATATGAGACATTCATTTTTAAGAGCAGCTGTATTGGCTGTTTTCGCATTGATGGCGATAGCTATTAGTGCTCAGAGAGTTGTTAACGGTGTTAAGCTATCTAAAAAACAGGTTGCTGAATACCTAGTATCTAATCCATCCGACACAGTCATCATGGCTTTGTCGGAAGTCAAGAAAGAAAATGAAATGCGGTTCGTCGAGAGACGCATCGGTTTCATTGAAAATAAAAGACTTGTGTCACGCCGCGATACTCTGATTTATCTTGAGACTTCATCTGAACAGGTGGCGTTTTCAGATAAAGAGGCAGTGCTTCGGGGGGAATTATCTGCCTACAACCCAGACCATCAGAGAGCTGATGGTTCTAATGTACACCATGTCAATGTAAGTTTGCTCGGTGGGGCGAACTACGTTGATAATTCTCTGAACGCTGGGGCAACCTTGCGTGTTGGATATGAAACCTGTCACTTCTTGTTTGAAGTGGAAGGCTCATATTCCACCATGGCTTATACCAGTGCTGCCATGATTTCCGGCAAATACGATACTTTTATCGCAGCCGGTAATTTGGGATGGAAGTTCTGGCAGAATCGTGACTATCGCTCATATTTGGCGGTGTTAGGCACTGCTGGGTATGCCAAGCAGAAATCTGATTCTCGGGATGCGGAATTTTTCTCTGAAAACTATGGGCTTATGCTCGGCGCATTCGTCCGTGGCGCTTGGGGATTTTCAAAGAGATTCCAGCTTATTGGTGAGGCTGGATATCGTATCCTTCCGCAGGTGATTCACACTGAGGGGACTCAATTATTCTCAAACGGGGGGCCGTTTGTGAATTTGGGTGTGAACATGTCTTTCTAGCGAGAAAGATCACTTTATGAAACAGCAGATTTTAGGGATTCCCTAAAGTTTGCTGTTTCTTTTTGTTTTTAAAGGATTTTTTGAGCGGTTTAAGCGGAAAAAGGCGATTTTTATGGATGAGGATCCAGAGAAATTTTGAGGTTTAAAGTCTATTTGTTTAAAAAAGCGGAGTCAAATTGACGGAATCTACAAAAAGATATTGAAAACAATAGAAAAAGATGTTATAGTTAGAATGTAAAATTATTTATTAGGTGTTTCAATTATTCTAGAATTTATTATGCAAGTGGTCTTTCGGGATTATTTACTGATAACTTCTCTGGAAGAATTTGAAATGCCTTTTTTATGTTGAATTTTAATTTTTCAAATATATGGCAACGAGAAATTTCTTAAGAACAGCCCTCGTGGTTGTTTTTGCATTGGTGGCGATAGCCGCTAGTGCTCAGAGAGTAGTTAACGGTATCAATACACGCGACGCGAAAGCGTGTATGTCGTACCTAGTATCAAACCCAAAAGACACTATCGCGTCAGTAGTGTCTGCGTATTCAAATGGTCAAGATTCAGTCGTCGTGAGACGAGAGGTTTATCTGTCTGGCGAGAAATTAATTGCTCGTCAGGATACTCTTATTTACACCCCGGTCGTAAAGACCGTTCGGGTGGTAAATAAGGACAAAGAGGAAGCGCTGTACAAGGCAAGCGTGGAAACACGTTTTGCCGAGAAGGCGTTTGACGACACCTCTCGTGACACTTACTACGCTTATTCAGATAGCGTAAATGGTGTCTCCGCAGGAGATATCGATGCTGGTAAGATTGTATTGCGTTCAGCCAATAAATACGGCTGGGGTGTGAACCTCTACGCCGGATGGCAGATGGCAGAGAATGTGAATAGCCCCGTCATCGGAGCTGGTTTGGAATACTCCCGCTCATGGTGGGCTGCTATGCTGAGCGGTGAGGCCGGATACTCTAAGTATACATCAAACGCAGTTAATGCGGGCGATAAGTACTGGAGTTTTAGAACTGAGGCTTTAGCCGCCTTGCAGCCATTCAGATTTGATGCTTACAATCAGAACCGTCTTTTCCTCTTCGGAGGTATAGGGTTTGAGTGGTATTCCACTGAATCTAAGCCTTATACCGATGAGGCAGGAAACGAATATATGTTTAAGTCTTGGGGTAACTTTTTGTACCCAACGGCTGGAATTCGTTTTGAACACCGGTTCTTTTCCACTGGAAACAGTTTATTTGTTTCCGCACAGTGGAGACAGCTTTCTGGAGTAATCCAGAATGCTAGCACAGAGCGATATAATGCTCTGATGCTGAGCGTCGGATTTAACTTTGGATTTTTCCGTAATACAACGGGAATGTCCAAGAGCGCGGTGAAAAATCTGTACTGATACTGATGCGGTAAAAAAACTATTAAGCAGGGAAAGATGAGGGCGTATGCTCTCGCTTTCTCTGCTTTTTTTATGCCTAAAAGGGATTTTTTGAGCTTTTTTAGGATTATAGCGCGCGATTTTTGTTGTTTTAGGTGGAAAAATGTGGTATAATCTAGCTTAGAACAAATATTATTTAGATATGAGAAAAAAAACTTTTGCAGTCATGGCAGCGATAGTTGTCATCTGCACAGCTTTTGTAGGAAATGCTTCGGCGCAGTGTTTTTATCGCTATGACTATGGTTATGGCGGTGGTGGACTCTTTGGTGAAGGCGCAAACTTCTACGCCGGATTTGGCGCAGGAGCCGCTCTGGTTAATGATATGGCTTCTCCAACGTATAGCGTGCGTTTGGGGGTAGAGGCAGGACTCTTTGTGGCAGAACTGGAGGGAAGCTATCTCTCTATCAATTCTGTCTACGATGACGGATTTGAGACTGAAACGAATACTCTTTCTACCATGACGGTGGGGGTAAATGTGGGGTTAAACCTCTTAGCTTCGTCTGTGGGGCGCTTGTCTTTGATGCTCCACACAGGGTATGCACTGCAAGAAGAGTGGTATCATGGTTATCATGACTATTATGGTCGCTACTATGGTAAGTTCTACATCGGAGCTGGTCTGAACGGTTCCGTCAACTTGACGAATCGATTTGCTCTCTTTGCAGAGGCACGATATCAGTCAATTCCAATTGACGGGTGCGGGAAGACCAAATGGGGAGGAGTTCTCTCCGGTGGACTCCGAATCTATTTCTAAATTATTTGAACTTTGGGGCGGTGAGAGAAATCTCGCCGCTTTTTTATGTTTGTGGCTTTTTTGTTCTGTTGGGCTTGAAAGAGCTTTTGTAATGACTATATCTCCGTTGTATCGTTTTAATTTTGGAGGAAGTTGCAAATGAATAAATTGTTTATGGGGCTCTTGGCGGTGGCTGCTTTGGCGCTTATTGTAACAAAGGCTATTGCCGGCGCAAGCAATGCAAATAATAATGCGGCAAATGCTGCGGCTAATGCAGATAATGGCGGGGTGATGATTATTGAAACTTATTCGGCTTCTTCGGTAACTACTCCGGGGAGCGCTGATGGTGATAATGATATGCAACCTTTGCCTGGCGACCCTGGTGTTGAAGTTGCTCCACTTAATTCTTCTGCCGCTCAGCCGATTATGGTTGAAGAAGAAGATGTGATGATTCAACAAACAGAAGATGGAGAATAATCTAGCCCATTTTAAATACATTGTTTAAACACCTTTAAATACGCCGTTATTTTCAACGACGTATTTTTGTTTATCCTTTATTCATAATCTTTTAGCTATATTCTTCAGGTAACAGTAAGGAGAGGATTATGAAGTTTGGATTATTGATTTTTTGTATGATGCTGGTGCCTTTGTCAGCTTGGGCGGAAGATGAAAAAATTGCAGTGCAGTCTATGTGCGAACTTGATGGAATGTCGCGAGATAAACTTGTTAATTTGCGTGAGCGTAGTATGATTTATTCCGCTTTTTATAGTTATGACTACAAACCGAAAATTTTTGAACGTTATAACCCTAAGGAAAAATGGGTGGGGGATAAATATAGCTGCTATCGGAATGAATTTTATGATGGAAAATCAGAGGCTAGTATTTGGTTGAAGAATCCTAATGTTCTCATTCATCCGGTGGCGGGAACTTTACGCCATATGTTTTATGGGAATACAAATAATCCGGTGTTTTGTATGTATTCTCAACAATTGATGTTTAACCCTAAGAGTATTGTTTATAAAGAAGATAAGAAAGAAATTGTTGTGACGTATAAAGCCTATAATATTTTATTGGGGATTGGTTCCCATACGTTTGGGGCTATTGATTTTTCTCTTTCTCCAATTAATGCATATGATGTCGGATTTAATTATATGAATTTGGCTAAAAGTTCAGGAGTGACGACAGCGCGAGAATTGCGGGGAATGTCTTTGAAAACAGCTCAAACTAATGTTTTACCCTTAAATGAAGATGTGACTGTTTGTAATCCTTGCTATACAAGCGGTTATGGAGTTTGTTCTTGTTATGTGAAAGATAAAGATGTTCAAATAGAGTTGAAGTCTAAAAATGCTGAACTGTTGTTTAAATTATGGCGTGATAAGCCTAAATCTAAAGATGAGGCCGCTGATTTTTATTATCGTATTCGGTTTATTCCATGATGCTGTTATTTAAATATACTGTGTCTTGAGATAAAAAAACACCTCGCACATTTGTACGAGGTGCCTTTTGTTGTAAAGAATAAAAAATTATTCTTTGCTCTTCAGTGCTTCGCCTAAAGCGTCACCTAAAGTAGAACCAGAAGAATTTGAAGCAGAATATTCTTCAATTGCTTTCTTTTCTTCTTCAATCTCATAAGCTTTTACAGAAACGCCTAATTTTGCGTTTTTGCGGTCAACAGAGGTTAATTTTGCTTCCAAAACGTCACCTTCTTTGTAGCTTAACGGATCATTGTTTTCTTTAGATAAATCAGCCTTTTTGATTGTTGCAGCGATACCTTGAACAGTTACTTGAACGCCTTTTTCATCTGCGCCAGTTACAACAGCTTTAACAATGTCACCTTTTTTCAAAGATTCTAAGGTCATTGCAACGTTGTTTTCTGACATTTGTTTGATGCCCAAGCTGATACGTTCTTTTTCTACGTCTACATCAATAATCTTGGCTTGAATTGTTTGACCTTTAGTGTAATCCTTAACAGCTTCTTCGCCGGATTTTTCCCAAGAAATGTCAGACAAGTGAATCATACCGTCAATCTCATCAGACAAACCAATGAACAAACCAAATTCGGTGATGTTTTTGATTTTGCCTTCAATGATTGAACCTAATGGGTGTTCTTCAATGTATGCAGCCCAAGGATTTGGTGTGCATTGTTTGATGCCCAAGCTGATACGACGTTTTTCTGGATCTACTTCCAAAACCTTAACTTCAACTTCTTGTGATGTTGATACAATCTTGCCCGGATGTACGTTCTTGCGTGTCCAGCTCATTTCTGATACGTGAACAAGACCTTCAATACCGTCTTCCAGTTCAATGAATGCGCCGTAATCTGTGATGTTGGTTACTTTTCCTTTGTAGATTTCGCCTACTTTGTACTTGTCTGCAACAGATTGCCATGGATCTTTTTCTAATTGTTTCATGCCCAAGCTGATACGTTGTGTATCTTCATTGAATTTGATAACTTGTACTTTTACTGTTTGACCTAAAGAAAGTACTTCTGCAGGATGATTGATTCTCTTCCAAGAAATGTCGGTAACGTGTAATAAACCATCAACACCGCCTAAGTCAATGAATGCACCGTAATCTGTTAAGTTCTTAACGATACCTTCTAATACGGCTCCTTCTTTGATGTTGTCAATCAATTCAGCACGAGCAGATGCTCTTGTTTCTTCCAAAACAACACGACGAGAAACAACGATGTTGCCACGTACTTTGTCCATTTTCAAAATTTGGAACGGTTGAGAAATGCCCATTAAAGGTGTGATGTCTTTAATCGGACGAATGTCAATTTGTGAACCAGGTAAGAAAGCAATAGCGCCATTTAAGTCTACAGTGAAACCACCTTTAACACGACCAAAGATTACGCCGTTTACTCTTTCGTTGTTGTTCATCATCTTTTCAAGGTCTTGCCATACTTCTTCACGGCGAGCCTTTTCACGTGATAATACGATGTTGCCGTCTTTGTCTTCGTATCTGTCTACCAATACTTCTACAACGTCGCCAACTTTTAATTCGTTGTTTTTACCGAATTCACGAAGCGGAATGCGGCCTTCTGATTTCAACCCTACATCAACGGTAGCATAATCATCAGTTAAACGAATGATTGTTCCTTTCATAACTGTGCCAACAATGCCTTTGTTGCCGAATTGTTCGTTCAACAAGTCTTCAAAGTTTTCAGTCATTTCAGGAATTTGTATTTCTGCAGTATTTGCCATTATTTATATTTTCAAAAAATGCCAGACCCTCTCATAGAGGCGGACTTGTGCATATTAAAAACACTTCTTTATGTTGCACCACATATAAGAATTGTCAGACTTTTAACTTTAAATATCTAAAAAGTCAAGAAAATTGTGCTGAAATAAAGTCTAATTTTGCGGTTTTTTTACACTTTGTAGGGCAATCTTTTATATATGAAATCACTTATCGCATTTGGAAGGATGCTTCCTAGCCATACGGCAAATCTCATCGGCCATGGAAAGGCAATTAAGCCAACGTTTCTTTGAATACGTTTTGCGATGATTTCTGCTGCCGGTTCAGCTTCCATAAAGAAAGGCATCGGACAGGTGTTTTTTTCTGTTATGCGAGAACGGACAAACCCTGGGCAAATGGTGTGTACCTGAATGTTATACGGAAGTAAGTTAAGACGAAGCGCTTCACCGTAAGTTTTTACGCAGGCTTTGGTGGCACTATAGGACGGGCAGGCTGGTAAGCCGTGATATCCGGCAATGGAAGCCGTTATGGCAATGATTTTGTCTTTGTCGGTTCTCTTTTTGTAATTTTCTATGGCAGGGGTGATTGTATTGATGACACCAAAAATGTTGGTGTTGAATGTATTGTATATATTTTCAGGTGTTTCTTCTAATGTGGCAACGCCTGCATTGGCAAATACTAAATTTAGAGGGGTTTGAGCTTCTGCTTCGTTTATCCAGTTTGCCATATCGTCTTTATTGTATACATCAAGGATTTTTGTGTGAATCTTTGCATTTCCTGCTTTTTCACAGGCTTTTTTAACTTTCTCTAATCTTTTTGAATTGCGTCCGCAAATGTAGAGATTTTGGGTTTCCGGTTGTTTCGCATAATATAAAGCCAAGGCTTCCCCAATTCCTGAAGAGGCTCCGGTTAGTAAAATATTTTTGATAATCATGGTGTAATCCTTTAAATAAAACTTTATTTATCTGTTTTATTATATATATTAGTTTTTAAGAAAAGTAAAAGATAAGAAATTCTTTAAGGTATAAATGAGGTTTTTATGATAGGATGTAAAATAAATCTTAAACGACAAGGCACGATGTTTATATTTGCGGCACCAAGCGGAGGTGGAAAAAGCTCCGTGATCAAAAAGGTGTTGAGTGCGTTGAAAGATATTCAGCTTTCTGTTTCTGTAACAACACGGCAACCGAGAGAGGGAGAAGTTGAAGGTAAAGATTATTATTTTATTTCGGAAGAACAGTTTAAAAAATTGATAAAGAATCAGATGCTTTATGAATATGTTGATTCAGATTTTGGTCCTAAATATGGAACTCCTAAAGAGCCTGTTGAAAAATTATTGGAACAAGGAAAAGATGTTATTCTTGATTTAGATTACTCTGGTGTACAAAGTTTGAAGGCTATAGCCGGGGATAGAGTAAAAGCTATTGCTTTGCTTCCTCCGTCTATGAAAGTTTTGCGTGAAAGACTGGTCAACCGTGGTACAGATGCGCCGGAAGTTATTGAGCGCAGAATGAATATGGCAGAAAAAAGAATTCGCGAATCTATGTTTTATGACTATGTGATTATGAACGATGATTTGGATAAAGCAGCCGATGAAGCTATTGCTATTATTAAAGCGGCTCGGGTGGAAAGAAAAAATCTTTGCAGATTAGAAGAAACGATTAACCAAATTGTGGAAGATAAATAGATGACTAAAATTTTTAACTCTATTACAGAGCTGGTTGGACATACACCTCTTTTAAGATTAGGTAATTTAACAACGAAATTTAAATTAAATGCAGAAATTTTAGCAAAATGTGAAATGTACAATCCTTTGTTTTCTGCAAAAGATAGAGTTGCTCTGTCTATGTTACAAAAGCAAGAAAAAATTGGGGTAACCGATGAGACGGTTTTTGTTGAGGCGACTTCCGGTAATACGGGAATTGCTTTAGCGGCTATGTGTGCTGCAAAAGGATATAAATTGATAATTGTTATGCCTGAAAATATGTCTCAGGAAAGAATTACTTTAATGAGGCATCTTGGAGCAGAAGTTATCCTTACTCAGGCTGAAGATGGTATGAGCGGGGCTATTCATAAAGCTGAAATTTTGAAAGAGCGTAACCCAAATGTGGTTATTTTGAGCCAATTTGAAAATGAAGCTAATCCTGATGCGCATAGAATGGGAACAGCTATGGAAATTTTGGAAGATACCGGTGGAGATTTTGATGCGGTTGTTATTAGTGTCGGGACTTCCGGTACTTTGACAGGGGTTGCTTCGGTTTTAAGAACATATAATCAAGATTTATATGTAGCAGCTGTGGAACCGGCCGGAAGTGCAGTTTTGAGCGGAGAGCCTGCAGGGCCTCATAAAATTCAGGGAATCGGAGCAGGCTTTGTGCCACCACTTTATGATAAATCTTTAGTTAATGAAGTTATTAAAGTTAGTGATGATAAAGCTATTGAAATGACGAAAATTGTTGCTAAAACAGAAGGATTACCAATTGGTATTTCCGGTGGGGCTGCTGTTGCTGCGGCGGTTGAGCTAGCAGGAAGAGAAGAATTTTTGAATAAACGCTTGGTTGTTGTTTTTCCGGATAGTGTAGAGCGTTATTTGTCAACCGGTTATTTTTAGGAATTGCTGAACATGATGAAACCAAATTCAATTTTAGGTTCTTACCTTATTAAACAGACGATTTTAAACTTTTTGTTTGTGTTGGCTGTCATCTGCGCTATTATCATGATGTTTGATATGATTGAAATTTTGCGTAGAACATCAGGAAGACATGATGTTTCTCTGGGCTTCTTGATAGAATATGTTATTGCAAAACTTCCAGAAACGGTTGATAAGGTTGTTCCTTTTATTGTTATGGTTTCAACGATGATTGCTTTTTGGCGGCTTAGTAAATCTAACGAATTTGTTATTATTCGCGCAACCGGAGTTTCTATTTGGGGTGTTTTATCTCCAGTTTTATTGGCGGTGTTTGGTATAGGCGTTTTTTGGGTTGCGGTTCTTAATCCTATTTCTGCTAAATTGTTTGAGCTAAAAGAAACGATGTCTTACCGATTGTCTACAGATAATCCAAATGCAATGCTTTTTTCTAATAAGGGGCTTTGGATACGCGAAGGTAAAGGTGATGATACGGTGGCTATTCTTAACGCCGGTAATTTGAATTTGCAAGATGGTGTTCTTTGGCTTCGGGATATCAGTATTATTGAAGTTGATGCAAAAACTCAGGTTAAAAGACGTATTGAAGCGTTTGTTGCGACACTAGAAGACGGAGATTTAAATTTGCGTGATGTACGCATTTATAAAGCGGGGCAACAGGCTGAAATTTTAAATAGTCTTAAATATCCGACAGAAATGAATATTCAGAGGATTAAAGATAATTTTGTAGATCCGGAGGCTATTTCTTTTTGGAATTTACCGGATACAATAGAATTTTATGAAACATCTGGTTTTTCTGTTCAGCGTTATAAAATGAGGTACTTAAGCCTAATAGCTTTGCCTTTCTTCCTTATGGCTATGGTTTTGGTTGCCGGTATATTCTCTTTAAAAGCCAGTCAGCGTCAGGGGGGTGTTTTGTTGATGATTGTGTCTGGTATTGCGACAGGCTTTACGGTGTACTTTACTTCTCAAGTTATTTCTGCTTTTGGTATAAACTCATATATTCCGGCTTGGTTTGCTGTTTGGGCGCCGGCTATTGTTGTGGCGTCAATTAGTATATCTGTTTATCTGCACAAAGAAGAGTAAAGTCTATTGCAGTAGAGCGAGTATTTCCGGTGAGATTTTGCACGGGCGCATATTTTCTAGGCTTAAAAAGACTAAAGTTATTTCTATTTCGCAGAGTATTGTCTCATTGCGGTAGAGCTTTTGTTCCATTTTGAGCGAAACACCTTTTATTTCTGAAACTTTGCAGGTGATATTAAGGGCATCATCAAGTTTTGCCGGAGATTTATAGCTAATATGGCAATCACGAACAACGAAGCCTTTTCCTTCTGTCTTTAGCAGTTGTTCTTGGTTAAGCCCCAAATGACGCAAATATTCTGTACGTGCTCTTTCGGCGTATTTGAGATAATTAGCATAGTAAACAATTCCTCCGGCATCGGTATCTTCATAGTAGATGCGAATCGGAAAAGAAAATGTCTTGTCTTCAAATAACTTTCCTTTAATTGTATCTGTTGTGTATGTCATGCTCTAAATTCCTAAATCATCCATGAAACTGAATTGGTTGTTGTTGTTTTTGAATTTGCTTATGCCTAGATATTTACATCCTTGTTCTGACAAAACTCGGCCGCGTGGTGTGCGTTGTAAAAAGCCTAATTTTAGCAAATACGGTTCAATTACTTCCTCTATCGTGTCTCTTTCTTCGGATAAAGCAGCTGCAAGTGTGTCTGCACCGACAGGGCCGCCGCCATAGTTTTTGGCTATGCAATTTAGATATCTGCGGTCAAATTCATCTAGGCCGTAAGCATCTACATCCAGTAATCGGAGAGCTTTGTCTGCTATGGCAGAATCTATTTCAACATTTCCGGCAACAGCACCAAAATCGCGAACACGCTTTAATAAACGTCCTGCAATACGCGGGGTACCTCTGGAGCGTTTGGCTATTTCCATAGCGCCATCATTTGATATTGGCATATTTAAGAGATGTGCTCCTCTTAATACAATTTTTTGTAAATCTTCATGGTTATAAAAATCCATACGAAGAGGAATACCAAAACGCTCTCTTAATGGTGTGGAAACAAGACCTGAACGTGTTGTTGCTCCAACAAGCGTGAAGGGTTGTAAATCTATTTTTACTGAACGGGCAGAAGGACCTTCTCCGATGATAATATCCAACTGAAAATCTTCCATGGCTGAGTATAGCACTTCTTCTATGGCGGGATTTAGGCGGTGGATTTCATCTATGAATAAAACATCGCGAGCTTCCAAATTAGTTAAAATTGCAGCTAAATCTCCCGCTTTGGTAATCATTGGAGCCGAAGTCGCCTTGAAGCCAACACCAAGTTCTTTAGAGATAATGTTTGATAAAGTGGTTTTGCCAAGTCCAGGAGGGCCATAAAGTAAAACATGGTCAAGTACCTCTCCTCTGCTTTTTGCTGATTGAATAAATACTTTTAAATTTTGGCAGACTTTTTCTTGTCCGACAAATTCATCCAAAGTTGTTGGGCGTAAATTTATTGCAGCCGGAGAGTTGTTTTCATCGGTTGATAATTTTTGTGCACTTACTATTCTTTCTTTATCATCGGGTGACATTATTATTTCTCCAGCTGATTAAATTCTTTTAATGCTAAACGTATCAATGTGCCCAAATCAGCTTTGGGATTGTTTAGGCAGATTTCTGTGGCGACGCGGTAAGCATCAATTTTTTGGTAGCCTAAATTTGTTAGAGCGGATGTTACATCTTCTGTGTTGTTGTAAGTTTCGTTTTCTGTATCTTCAAGAGGTACTTTTTTAGTTGTCTTTTTTGTTGTAACTTCCTTTTGAGTGTCTTGTTGTGTAGAAATATCTATATCCGAATTCCCCATATATTCAACAGGAATAGTGACAATTTTATCTTTTAATTCGGTGACTAATCTTGCTGCTAATTTGGGGCCTACACCTGAGGCGCGGAGAAACGAGCTTTTGTCTTGAGCAGCGACGGCTTGCGAAAGTTGTGCCGGAGATAAAGCACTTAATATGCTCAAGCATACTTTTCCGCCAACGCCTTGAATTTTTGTTAATGTGTTAAACCATTCTTTTTCCCACGGATTTTGAAAGCCGAACAATGTTATACTGTCTTCCTTTATGACTGTTTCTATTAGTAAAGAAGCATATTCGCCTTGTTTTAGTCGTGCTAGCGAACGTGAAGACATGTTAACTAAGTAGCCAACACCATTGACGTCAATAATGCAACAATCTTCACCTATGTTATCAATAATTCCTTTTAGTTTTGCTATCATCTTTTTTCCTTTTCTTTTGATAGTTTAAAAGGCTTTTTGTTGCTCTTCAAGAGTTTTTTTAGGTAACCCCCTTTTATTCAGGGTTTTAATGGCTATATCCGAAGTACCGGACGATACGCATCACAAATTTTAAGCCCTTTTATTCAGGGTTTTAATGGCTATATCCGAAGGGATGTTAAACTATAACCAAGGGATAGAAGGATGGAAAAAAATAGAGTGTTTGTTTTAGCTTTGTTATGTCTGATGTGTTCAGAAAATGTTAGTGCGGAAAGTTTGACTTCGGAATATCAACAATTTAAGAATAATCTTAATACAAAGTATGGGTTTGACTATAATGTTGATGTTTCTGTTTTGGGGCAGCGTACCAGCCCAAGTGGTAAAAATAATGCTGTTCAAGCGTATATTTATCCTGAGTTTGCTTGGACAACGTTTGATAATCATTATGGAACGGGTACATTAAACTTTGCGTATACAATTATTCGGTATGGAAATCATAATGCAAATGATTTGGCTAATAATTCCGGATATGTGACGGGTATTAACGATTATACGGATAATGAAAATCAATTTGATGAGTTGTATTATACCTATCAATTGGGAGGAAATTGGAATTGGTTGACTTTGGCTTTAGGTCAGTTTCCGCTTTATAATTTTGATGGAACTGATTATGATGAAAATCAACAAGTTAACTTTTTAAATGATGCTTTGGCGCAAAATGCTTCTGCCTCTTATTCAGATGCAGGATTGGGTGGATATGTTCAAATTACCCCAAATGAGGAATGGAGTTTTGCTTTTGGTGGACAAGATGCTACGAATATTGAAGCACCGAGTATACGCTTTAATCATCTGGATGAAAATCACTATACAACGTTTGGATATGTAGCCTATACGCCGACAATTAAAGGTTTAGGAGAAGCAGAAGTTTCTTTATTAGTCTATAATCAACCAGGTGTTACAGAGCAACCACAAACGACAAATGGTTGGTCTCTCAATTTGTCACAAAATATAGGTGAAAAATTGAGTGTTTTTGCACGTGTAAATGAAGTGAGTGGCAGTATGGAAGAAATTCGCCAATCTTGGGTTTTTGGTGGTGTTTATAATAACCCATTAGATAGAAATCCTTTAGACCAGATAGGCCTTGCGTATGCATATAATAAAATTGATGAGGCAGCGGTGGGTGAAACGCTTTCATGTGATGCAGAACAAGTGATAGAAGCCTATTGGGCGTGGGGAATTGGTGATATGCTGACCATTACACCAGATGTGCAGTTATATATCAATCCGGCGCTCAACTCAAAGTCTGATTATGGTGTTGTAACCAGCTTAAGAGCGACGGTGTTCTTTTGATAAAAAGTTAGCTTTCACGTGATGCTTTATCTGCTGTTGATGATTTCAGTGGCAGATTTTATTTTAAATACACCGTTTAAATACAATGTTTAAATACAGTGTTTACAATATTAAATTCTGCATCGGTGTTTTTGGCTGTGTATTAATAGTAATTTGTTGATGTTTCTTCTTTAAAAAGGGGGTATGTAATCGGTAATTAAATTTCCGTTACAATAAAGAGGTTAGTAAAAAATGCGAAAGCTAGGTTTTTTTGTTTTGATTATGTTAATTTCAGCTTGCCAATCCAAGCAGGTTATTGTTCCTGCTGTTGTTCATAATGTTAATACAACTCAGGAGGTTGTTGTGGAAAAAGCTCGTTTGCCAATAATTGGGGAAGTTGAACCTATTTATTTCTTACCAATGAAATCTCCTTTTGCTGCTAGAATTGATACAGGTGCTACAACATCGTCTTTGGACTGTCGTGATGTGGAATATTTTGAGCGTGATGGTGAAAAGTGGGTATCCTTTAAGTTAAAAAATCGGAAAACAGGAGAAGAACATATTTTTGAGAAAAAAATTGAGCGTTCTTTTAAGGTTAAACGTGCCGGACAAGATGAAAGTAGAAAAGCTGTGAAAATGGATGTCAAAATGGGAGACGAGGTCTTTTCTGCAGTCTTTTCAATTGCAGATCGTTCAAGTTTTGATTATCAAGGATTGGTTGGGCGCAATATCTTAACAGGAAGATTTTTGGTTGATACTTCAACTTCATATACATTGAACTAAGTGGGACGCTTATTATGAAAATAAATATAAATAAATTTTTTACGGTTCGGAAAGTTTTAAGCTTTTTGCTGCTTTGCTCAATAGGGTATTCTGCATATAGTATTTATTATAAAGTGAAATATTGGGGATTTTCCGTTTCTCCAAAGGCTGTTACGGATGTTTGGACGGTTGATGCCAAAATTTCATTTAATGCATTAGGAGAAAAGGTGCAGGTTTCTCTTGCGGTGCCAAATGATAAGGATGGTTTTAAAATTTTAAGCGAGGAAGTGGTCGCAAAAGGGTATAAAGTTACTCGTGATAAGAAAAATAGCAGAATTATATTGGATGCACCGCAAAAATCTGGTAAGCAAAATTTGTATTATCGCTTGAGTATTTATGATGATGCTCAAAATGCATCTCTTAATTCGTTATTGCCTGCTAAAATTGATAGACCTATTTTGGCTGATGAAGAGCGTTTACAAATGCGAAAAATTTGGAAGATAGCTGATTCTCAAAAAGGTGATAAAGTTCAAAAAGCAATTTTAGCTATAAATCAGGAAATGGATAATCCGACGATGAGCTTAATTTTGCCTATAAATCATACTTCTAAAGAATTTGCTGAAAAAGTAATTCAAGTTTTAGCATATAAAAGAATCCCTGCAAGAATTGCTCGGACAATAAAACTTGAAGAGGGACGGAAAACCGAAAAACCAGATATCATGATTGAGGCATATCTTGATGGACGTTGGGGATTGTATGATTTAAATACGGCGAAAATCGGATTGCCTAAAAATTGGGTTATTATTCAGCGAGGCGGCGTGTCTCTTTTGGATGTTAAAGGGGGAGAAGATTCAACGGTTGTTTTTTCTGTTTTAAAATCGGTTGCATCGCCTTTGAAAATGGCTGAACATCGTGCGAAAGCAAATGATAAACTTTGGAGTTATAATTATTCTATGTATACACTTCCGGTATTTGAGCAAAATACTTTGAAGTGGTTAATGATTTTCCCTCTGGCTATCTTAGTTGTGGTGATTATGCGCAATATTATTGGCGTTTCTACTATGGGGACATTTACACCGATGTTGTTGGCTATGGCTTTGGTGCGTACGGGATTTTGGCCGGGGTTGATTTGTTTTTCGGTCATGATTGCTTTGGGGCTTATTATGCGAGCAGTTGTTGCTAAGTTAAATTTGCTCTTAGTGCCGAGAATTTCTTTTGTGGTTATTTTTGTTATTCTGCTTATTCAGGTTTTAACCGTCGTTGGATATAGATTAAATTATACGATTGTTAGTTCGGCAATCTTTTTCCCGATTATTATTACAGCGTGGATTATTGAACGCGCTTCCATAACATGGGAAGAAGATGGAGCTATGAATACACTAAAGGAGATATTCTTTACATTTATTACGGCAGTTGTGACGTATTTTGTGATTAGCAATGAATATGTTCGTCATGTTATGTTTGCATTTAATGAACTTAATTTGGTTATTTTGTTTGTGGTTATGTTGCTTGGTACGTATACAGGGTATCGTTTGACGGAATTGTTGCGTTTTGCTCCACTAATTCATAAGGATAATTGATATGTTTGAGTGGCTTTTTAATGGAAAAAAACTACGCGAAAACGGTGTGTTGGGAATGAATGACCGCAATTATTCGGTTATTGCAAAATACAATAAACGTTCTCTTTATACATTGGTGGATGATAAGGTTAAAACAAAGAAACTTGCAAATAGTATCAATATCAATACGCCGAAAATGATTGGTATTATTGAATTTCAATATCAAGTTAAGAATCTTTTGGAAATTGTAAAGGGATATGATACTTTTGTAATTAAACCGGCGCATGGTAGCGGTGGAAAAGGTGTTTTGGTTATAAAAAAATATGATGCAGAACATTTTTACAGTGCATCGGGTGATGTTTTAAGTTTTAAGGATATTTATCAGCATGTATCTAATACTCTAAGCGGATTGTTTAGTTTGGGCGGCAAATATGATGTGGCTCTTATTGAAGAAGCGGTTAATTTTAGTGATGTGTTCAAAAATTTTAGCTATCACGGTGTACCTGATGTGCGAGTTATTGTTTATAAAGGGTTTCCGGCGATGGTCATGATGCGTTTGGCGACAAAAGAATCCGGTGGTCGTGCAAATTTACACCAAGGTGCTGTGGGTGTTGGGCTTGATGTAAAAACAGGGCATCCGTTGAATGCAGTTATGCATAATAAGCCTATTTTAGTGCATCCGGATACGAAAGCTAATTTGATGGATTTGCGTGTGCCGTTTTGGCGTGAACATTTAATTATTGGTTCTTTGGCGTATGATATGACAGGGCTTGGATATTTGGGGGCGGATATTGTGTTAGATGAAAACCGCGGTCCTATGATGCTGGAGGTTAATGCACGTCCGGGGTTGGCTATTCAAATTGCTAATGGTAAAGGTTTGAAAAGCCGTTTGCAGGAAATTGATGAAACTTATCCATCTGGGCTTTCTGCTGAAGAAAGGGTGGACTTTGTCTTGAATCACTAAAAATAAATTCCTAAATATTTAGCTAGAGTTCTGTGATTTATGTCACAATTGTTTGAAGGAGTTAGAGATGTCTAATATTTTAGGTAAAAGTGAAACGAAAAGTTTGGATAAAAGCGATACAAAGAATTTGTCTGCTGAAGAAAAGAAACAAATAGGAATGAGCGAAACGCGTGGTAAAAAAATGAAATATTCTTATAATGTTGCTGATCCGGAAAATGCATTGGTTATGAAACTTAAAGATGGAGATGTTGTGATTGAGATGTTTCCTGATGCTGCTCCAAACCATGTGGCAAGAATAAAAGAATTGGTTCGTCAAGGATTTTATAATGGATTGAAGTTTCACCGTGTTATTGAAGGATTTATGGCGCAAACAGGTTGTCCTTTAGGGAACGGAACCGGTGGTAGCGGCAAAAAATTAGAGGCTGAATTTAATACTATTCCGCATAAAAGGGGAATTGTTTCTATGGCGCGTGCTATGCATCCAGATTCAGCTGATAGTCAGTTCTTTATTTGCTATGATGATTGTCCGCATTTGGATGGGCAATACACTGTTTGGGGTAAAGTTGTTTCTGGAATGGAATTTGTTGATAAAATCAAAAAGGGTGGCGGTTATAACGGAATGGTTAGCCAACCGGATGAGATTATCAGTATGCAGGTTATTGCAGATTTATAGGGTTGATATAAATTGTTTTATTGAGAGGCGTTCTGTGGAACGCCTTTTTCTTTAATAGATACAGATAAAATGTATTTAATGAGCTTTGACTAATAAAAAAGTCATTCTTTTTAGAAAGAGGGCTTTGTTGGATATTTGTTATACCGCATGGTCTTTGTACGAATTGCGTAGATTGCAATGGGTTATTGCAATCGCTAAAGCGTCAGAAGAGTCATTGTTTTTAGGTTGACAGCCGGGAAGAAGAATTTTTACCATTGTTTCTACTTGGTTTTTATCTGCTTTTCCGACTCCGGTCAGCGCTTTTTTGATTTTGTTTGGTTCATACTCAAACAAGGGAATATTATAAAGTGCCGGCATTAAGAAAACAACACCTCTTGCCATGCTTAATTTTAAGGATGTTTCTGGGTTGGTATTCAGAAAAGTTATTTCTATTGAGGCTTCATCCGGTTTATATAACTCTATTATTTTTTGAAGCTCTGTGAAAATCGTATGCAATCTTGTTGAAAGAGTTGCTTTTGCTGATGTCGGAATAAAACCGTCTGCCACATAAGACAGACGGTTTCCGTTTACATCAATTATTCCCCAACCAGTGGAGGATATGCTCGGGTCTAAACCCAAAACACGCATTATTCTGCCTCCAGTTGAGCCATAATATCTTCTGCAATTTCTGCATTATGGTAAACATGTTGAACGTCTTCATCATCTTCCAAAGCGTCAACAAATTCTAAGAACTTCTTAGCTGTTTCCAAATCTGTAATTTCTGTTTTAACGGTTGGTTTCCAGTCTAAACGAGAAGCAGAAGGTGTGCCGAATTTTTTTTCAAGAGCTTCTGTTACGGCAGATAAATCTTCCGGTAATGTTTCAATGGCGTGAATTTCACCATCGGATACCACATCATTTGCACCGGCTTCTAATGCTTCTTCAAACATTTTATCGGCGTCTGCAACGCTAGCTGGATATTCTATATATCCAATACGTTCAAAGTTGAATGATACAGAGCCTGTTTCACCCATAGCACCACCACGTTTACCAAAGATAGAGCGTACGTTGCTTGCTGTACGGTTTTTATTATCAGTTAAAGCTTCTACAATAACAGCAACTTTGTTGGGTGAAAAACCTTCGTAACGCATTGTTGTGAAATCTGCACCACCTGCAACTTGAGTTGCTTTTGCAATAGCACGCTCAATATTATCTTTTGGCATACTTTCGGCTCTGGCGGCCTGAATGGCTAATCTTAAGCGCGGGTTTTTATCCGGTTCAGGTAAACCACTTTTGGCGGCAACGGTTATTTCTCTTGCAAGTTTTGCAAATACTCTTGCTTTTTTTGCATCTTGTGCACCTTTGCGGTACATAATGTTCTTAAATTGGGAGTGTCCTGACATTTAGCATCTCCATGTATGTAATAAGTTAATGTTTATTGTTGTTGTTTTCTATAAAATCTTATGAAAAATAGTGCAAGCTTTTTTTACTATTCTGTTTCATCAGCCAATTTCGTATCTGCTAATAAAAAAGTAGGAGCTTTTTTGCCAAAGACTTTATAGCGTTTGGATAACTCTAGTGCTTTTTTATCCAGTAAGGGAGGCTTCAAGTCTTGTTTGGCGCCGGGAATTGGTGTCTTTTCAGGTTGAGCGGCCTGTTGCTTCTTTTCTTTTTTATTTATTTCTTGAGGTAAAGTCGGTTCAACAGATGCTACTTCTTCTTGCTTTTTATCTACTTTAATTTCTGCAGGCGTTTTTAGTATTTTATTCAGTATATCTTGAGTTTCTTTTGAACGTCTGGTAGTAAATACGATATTCTGTTTATTAACAGGCAATAAAGCTAAGATTTTTTCTAAATTACTTAATTGGCGTTTCTTTTTGATAAGATTGATGTCATCAACTACAAGAATGTTTATGGTTGATAAATCCAGGTTATTTTCAGTTATGTTTTCTAACAATAAATCAGGAGAAGCGATGATAACATTAGCTTCTTTTTCTGCATTTTCTGCTTCGTTCATTTCATGATATTTGTTAAAAATAGAAAATTTATCTGAGATGTTTACTGCTTCTTTGCTATCTGCGGCAATTATTAAGATATTCTGTCCTTGATTTAGGGAAATAATATCAATTAGCGGAAATATATATGAGCAAGTCTTTCCGCAAGCGCTTGGAGCTATGGTGAAAATATCTTTGCCGGACAGAATTGAGGGAATCACGTCTTTTTGAACCGTTGTTGGTTCTTTATAGCCTAAATCTTCAATCGCATGTATGGTTTTTTCACTTAAACCTAAATCACTAAAACTCATATTTCTTTCCCATTTGTCGTATTTGATTTCTTGAATACTATAACTTTATTGCGCAGTGTCAAGCCCCTATATGTATTTGCGTGTAAAAATTCGGAATGTTTAAATTTTATGTTTAAAAACATAGCTTTTTTAGAATTTTTGTGTTAAAGCGAGTATAGTTTTTATTGAGGTTGATGATAAAATGGAAGAAACGCTTTTTTCTAGTCGGATAAAAAGACCGTTGGCGGATAGGTTACGTCCAAAAAGGTTGGAAGATGTTGTTGGACAAGAACAAGTTTTGGGGGAGGATTCTCCTTTAGGGAGAATGCTTCAAACGGGGCGTATTTCTTCGTTTATTCTTTGGGGGCCTCCCGGTTGCGGAAAAACGACTATTGCCAGACTTATTGCCGAATATACGAATCTTTATTTTGAACAAATATCGGCGGTTTTTTCCGGAGTGACGGATTTAAAGAGAGTTTTTCAATATGCACAAGAGCGTCGTGTTACGCAAGGTAAAGGTACGCTATTGTTTGTAGATGAAATTCATAGATTTAATAAATCCCAACAAGATGGGTTTTTGCCTTATGTAGAGGACGGAACGATTATTTTGGTGGGTGCTACGACGGAGAATCCTTCTTTTGAACTCAATTCAGCTCTGCTTTCCAGATGTCAAGTTTTTGTGCTCAACCGATTGACCCCAGAAAACTTTGAAGAGCTTTTGCGGAGAGCTGAAAAAGAAGAAGGGATGAAATTACCTCTTGATGAGGAAGCTCGCGAATTTATGAAAAATGTCGCTGATGGAGACGGACGCTATGTCCTTAATTTGGCAGAGAGTGTGTGGGCTTATGCTAAACCTGGGGAAATATTTGATAAAGAAAAATTGATGAAAATTATTCGCTCGCGCGCGCCTATTTATGATAAAGGTCGCGATGGACATTATAATCTTATTTCTGCCGTGCATAAATCTTTGAGAGGGTCAGATGTTGATGCAGCCTTATACTGGGTTAGCCGCATGATTGTTTCAGGGGAGGATCCAAGATATATTTTGAGACGTCTTATTCGTTTTGCAGTGGAAGATGTTTCTTTGGCTGATCCTAATGCAGTTACACAGGCTATTGCTTGTGCAGAAGTTTATGAGAGATTAGGTTCTCCAGAGGGTGATTTGGCCGTAATGCAATTAACAGCCTATTTGGCAACAGCTCCTAAATCTGCTGCAGTCTATAAAGCAATGCATAGTGCTTTTGATACGGCTAAACAAACTGGTTCTTTGATGCCTCCAAAGCATATTTTGAACGCGCCGACTAAACTGATGAAAGAATTGGGGTATCATGATGGATATATTTATGACCAAGATTTGGAAGATGGCTTTTCCGGTCAAAATTACTTTCCTGAGGAAATGGGACGGAGACGATTTTATAATCCGGTTGACAGAGGGTTTGAACGCGAGATTAAGAAGAGAATAGAATATTTTGATAAGTTAAGAGCGGAAAAGCAGAGAGAACGTGCCAAAATGAATAAGAAGTAAATACAAAATTTTCTCACTTTGGGGATTGATTTTTTCTTAAGTGTTGGTATGCTTTTTTCAGTAGAAAATTATTCTAAAAATTTATTGTTATGAGTGTAGATTTAAAAGCGTTTGCTAAAGAACTTGTCAGTCTTAGAAGTAAAGAAGCGCAAGAGTTGGCAGAGGTACTGGAAAAAGAATATGGTATTGAACCGAAATGTGTGGATGCAGGTGAAAATTCGCCTATTCCCGAAAAGCCTGTTTCTCGTCAAGTTCGCCGTAAAATGGAGAGAGAAGCTAAAAAAAGACGAAAATAATTAGTTTCTGAAAGCGTATTATTTAATGATTTTACAAAGAGCTCTTCTGTTTGAAGGGCTTTTTGTTTTATTCGCTTGTTTTTTTAGAGTTCTTCTGTTATGCTCCGAAGAACTTATGAAAGGAAATCTGATGTCTGGTGTTGAAATTGTAAAAGTTAAGGGTTGTGACGATGGAATGCGTCTTAATCGGTGGTTTTTGAAATATTATCCAGGGTTGACTTTAGGACGACTGCAAAAGTTGTTGAGGACAAAGCAAATTAAAGTTAATGGGGCTAAAGCTGAAGCAAATACGCGTCTTGAGGCAGGGCAAGATATTAGAATTCCGCCGCTTGATAATGAAAAGCAAGCTATTCAACATCAAGAAGTTTCTTTTAAGGATGCGGCTTTTATTGAAAAATTGGTTATCTATAAAGATGACAAAGTTATCGTTCTTAATAAACCTTCCGGTTTAGCGGTGCAAGGAGGGACAAATACTAGTCGTCATATTGACGGAATGTTGGAGGCACTTAAATTTGGTTATGAGGAAAAGCCTAAACTTGTTCATCGTATTGATAAAGATACGAGTGGAATTCTTGTTTTGGCCAGAACACGGAAAATGGCTGATGTTTTAACAAAAGCTTTCAGAGAACACACTTTGCGTAAGACGTATTTGGCTCTGACTAGAGGTGTGCCAAATCAAGAATTTGGTGAAATCAAAGCGCCGTTGGAAAAAATGGATGGGCGTGTTCAGGTAGTTGAAGGTGGAAAACCAGCAATTACGGAATATGAAGTAGTGGATAGAGTTGGTGATAAATATGCTTTGATTGCGGCTAGTCCTTTAACTGGGAGAACGCATCAGATTCGTGCACATTTAGAATATATTGGTGCTCCGATTTGGGGGGATGATAAGTATTTTGGCTGTGAACGAGATAAAACTAAACTCTTGGCGAACAAGCTACATTTGCATGCGTATAAAATAGATTTATCTTCTGTGTATGGTAAAAAAATGGTTGTAAAAGCGCAAATGCCTGACTATTTTAAAGAAAGTTTGAAATTACTCGGATTAAATCTTGGGGAGTAGGATGAAATGAAAAAATTTCTGAAAATTGTTCTTGTTTCTGTTGTATCGGTTTGTATTTTATTGGTTGCGGCTGGGTATATTCTTTTAACGCAGATTGATTTTAATGCGTATAAAAGCAGTATTATCAAAATTGTTTATGATAAAACCGGACGTCAGCTAACGATGGATAATATTCAATTGAAGCCTTCTTTCAATCCGGTGGTTGAAGTGCATAACGTTACTTTTTCTAATGCAAATTGGGCAAAAAATCCAGAAATGGTGTCTGCGCAATCGGTTGAATTGGGTTTTGCTTTGTTGCCATTATTTCATAAAAAAATAGAGATAGATACTTTTACGGTTCATGAAGCTGTTGTTAATTTAGAGATGAATCCGGAAGGAAAGGCAAACTGGGAATTTTCTGAAAATAATGTTTCTGAACCGAAAACACAGGCAAAGTCTAGTTTTAGCTTGATTAAATCAGCTTATGCAGAAGAAATGTTGGAAAATAAAGATGTTGCTGCTAAAGATGAATTTTTGTTGTCAGAATTGGTGGTTAGAAATCTTTTGTTAGATGATGTTCAAATTAATTATACAGATGCTGCTCAAAATACTCAGAGCTATAAAATCAATAATTTGGCACTAACAGAGGCAGAGCTTGATAATATAAATTTTGATTTTAATGTTAATGATGGCTTATATAAAGGTACAGGTGTTGCCGGTGGCTTTAGTAAACTGGAAAGTGCAGAAGGGTATCCGGTGCAGGGAACTTTTGATATTATGGGGATTCAGGCTTCAACGGATGTTTTGTTATATAATTTATTAAGCGACATTAGCTTTAAAGGTAATGTAGCGGCTCAAGGCTTCTTAGGGAAAAATAGTGGTTATAATGAATCTATTAGCACTAAAATTGAAGGAAACCTAACAAAAGTTAATGCGGATATTGAGAGTTTGATGTTCGCAGGAAACTTGATTAAAGGTACAATTTCGGTTGATATGACTTCAAAAGTTCCGGCAATTAAAGCAAATCTTAACAGCGATAAAATAGATATTGCTTCTTTTGTTAAGAAGTCTCAAAAAGTGGCTGGATTTAGTTTGATTAAAGAAGCGCATGCTACAACACTTGTTCCAAATGAGCTTATACCTTATCAATATTTGTCAAGTGTTGATGCCAAAGCAGATGTGTCTGTTGGGCAGTTGGTTAATAAGGATACGTTGTTAGCAAAAGATTTAACTCTTCAGGCTGAAGTTGTTAAGGGAATTCTAAATGTTAAGCTTACTAAGGGGCTAATTTTTGGCGGTAATGCTACTGCGGCATTTAATGTTAACGCAACTCAAAAATCAGTTTTGCTAAAGATGGACGTTAACAAGATGAATCTTAAACAAGCTCTGATGGCGATGGGTGATTTTTCAACAGCCGTTGATTTTAAAAGTGGCAGTGAAACAGATATTATGGTTAATCTAATCGGGCAGGGTGATACGTTGGTTGATGTTACTGATTCTTTGAATGGACAGATGATAGTGATTCTTGATCAATCGCAATTGCATATTGGTAATATTGGTATGTTCAAAGGTAATGTTGTGTCGCAATTGCTTGATACACTTCGTATTACCAAAGGAAATGATGATTTAAATTTGCGTTGTGCCGTGGTTCGGGCCGACCTAAAGGATGGAATGGCTAAGATACCAAACGGTATTGCCGTTAATGCTGATAAATTTACGGTTGTTGCAACGGGGGACGTCAATTTGAAAAAGGATGCTCTCAATTTGAGTTTCAAACCTTTTGCAGGTAAATTGACGGATACTAATCTGGCAAAGGTTTTGTCTTCTTTGGTTAAGTTGACAGGCACTGTTCAAAAGCCCAAAATCAGCGTAGACAGTGCTAACGCCATTAAAACAATTGTTGGGGTTACGACATCCGGTCCGGTTTATCTCGGAAGCCAAATGTTGTTAGAAAATGATGGTTCTCCGTGCTATACAGCTTTGCAAGGGACAGGATTTGAGACCAGATTCCCGAAACCGGATAATGTTGTAACTCAAACCACTAATGATGTCGGACAAATTTTTAATGATAGCGTTGGGGCGGTGAAAGATACAACTAAGGGGATTATTGATATTCTTTCCGGTTCTATGAAGAATTTAAATAGGAATAAATAATTGTCTGATTTGAAAGAAATTGTTTGTTTGGTTGGCAAACAGCGGGATGAAATTGTTTGTCGGTTGTTGGATTTTTCAGCAACCGATACAATTTTGTATTTAGAAGATTGTGTGGATGATGAACAAATTCTTTCTCGTGTGAAAAGGGCTATTTCTTTTGCTAATGAGATTTTGCAAACTCAATTTGAGGAAGTACAAGGATTTGAGGTTTCGGCCAAAAATTTGGCACAAAAGGAGCAATTGCAAAGATTTTTGGAGCAGTTAGATGATGCGTCTTTAGCAATTTCGTATCTTGTTGCAACGGAGCTGAGATCGGTATTGTTGGGTGTTTTGTTTTTGTATCATGTTTTTTCTGTGCAAGAGGTGTTTAATATTGCCTTTGCTGAGGAATTGTATGAGCAAAGTAAATGGGGTAGAGACGAGGATACTCTTCATAGGCACGCGCAAATTTTGGAAAATTTAAAAAAGTGGGAAAAGTTTTGTAATGAGAGAAGTTTATTTAAAAATTGAAGGTAGAGTTCAGGGAATCGGCTATCGTCGTTGGGCGGTTTCAAAAGCTCTTGAGATAGGAGGAATATCTGGTTGGGTTAGAAATGAAGATGATGGGAGTGTTGAAATTTTGATGAGTGGTGAAGATGATAAAATCAATCAAATGATTCAATGTTGTTATCAAGGTCCTCTTTTTGCGAGAGTGGATAAAATCTCATTTTTACCTGGGGTTAAAAATTATTTTTTGCCGCAAATTGAGGAAAATGTTTTTAGACGTATTTAGTTATAACTTTAATTTAGGTTAGGGTTAATTGTTTTAGCCTTGCAGAGCGTATATTTTTATCTAGTGTTTATTTTATTAAGGAGGAAAATATGCGCGTTGAAAAAAATTTAGAAAATGCCAAAGCATGTGTTTGTTTGTCGTGTCCTTCATATTCTACACATTGTAAAGGTAAAAATGGTCAGAATATTCCTTTTGATGTTTCTCATTTAAAGCATTTGGAACGGTTGTTTTGTGCTTTTGAAAAGAGTAACTGTATTCATGAGCATAAAGGGTGTTTGTGTGAGCATTGTCCTGTTTATAAAAAATATAACTTAAGCCAAGAAGAATATTGTTTGTTTACCGGCGGATTAAAATAATATTGTCGGAGGTTTAGATGGTTAAGTCTTTAACAACAAAAACAGATAATACGGAAAAGCGCTTTTTACATTTGTACAGAGTGGTTCATGAAAGAGAAAAGTACTTGAGTACGGAGGCTTTGATTGTTCAATATAGTACATTATTACGCTTTTTTGTGAAATTTTTACAGCAAAAAGATAATTATAATCAGAATGTTGAGTTGGTTTTGTTTTTAATTTATTCAAAACTTGGGCGAATTTATTATGACGAAAGTGTTCGCAGTTTGGATAACAGTAAATGCTTTTTGGCGGCAGAATATTATAATCAGGCGTTGTCATTTGCGCGTAATGTTGATGATAAAACCAGAATTTTACTCGCTTTAAAAGATATTTATTATTATCTTAATGATGAGGATGCTTATTTGCGAGTTGAAGAAACTTGGGCTGAAAATCATGAGATGCAAGATAAATATCAAGCCTATATGATTTTGGCTCAAAACGCGGATACGCCTCATGCAAAAGTGAGATTTCTTGAAAAAGCGCTTAATTTGGTCTTAGAACAAAAAGAAAGCTTTTATGAAAAGTATCAGGATACACTTTTTATTTGCAGTCAATTGGTGGCTGTTTATGAATTATTGGGGGAGAGAGAAAAGGCTCTTAGAGTTAAAAAATTACGAGAGAATACTTTGAAACTATTAAATTAGGAGGCTGTAATGGCATTATATACAACTGATTTGCTGATTTTAGGTTCTGGACCGGCCGGATATACAGCGGGGATTTATGCAATCAGAGCAGGACTTAAAACGACAATCGTATCGGGTAATCAAGAAGGTGGACAATTAACAATGACGACCAGTATTGAAAATTTTCCCGGATTTGAGGAAATCAGTGGTTTTGAGTTGATGGATAAGATGAAACAGCAGGCTTTGAAGCTGGGTGTTGAATTTGTTAACGACAATATTGTAGAGGTTGATTTTTCAAATCGTCCGTTTGTGTGCAGTTCAGAAAACGGGCATTCTTATAAAGCACGTGCCGTTATTGTTGCAACGGGGTCGTCCGCAAGATGGTTAAATATTCCGTCTGAAAAGAAATTTTTGGGATATGGTGTGTCTGCCTGTGCAACATGTGACGGGTTCTTTTATCGGGGGAGAACGGTTGCTGTTGTTGGCGGTGGTAATTCGGCTGCTGCTGAGGCATTGTATCTGGCCTCATTAGCAGATAAGGTAATTTTGGTTCATAGACGTCATCAGTTGCGTGCAGATAAAATTTTGCAGGATAGAATCCTTAATAATAAGAAAATTGTTGTTGAGTGGGATAGCGTTGTTGAAGAAATTGTTGGTGATGAGAATCCTTTGAAAGTTACAGGGGTTAAATTGCGCAATGTTGAAAATGATGAAATTAAAACAATTCCGTTAGATGGTGTCTTTATTGCAGTTGGTCACCAACCTAATACGGAAATTTTTAAAGGTAATTTGGTTTTAGACAGTAAAGGCTATATTGTTACCCATGAAAATAGTTCGGCAACTGATGTAGAAGGTGTTTTTGCTGCCGGAGATGTTAAAGATCCTAAATATAAGCAAGCGGTTATTTCTGCCGGAAGCGGTGCTATGGCGGCGATGGATGCCATTGAGTATTTGGATGAAGATTAATTCTATTGCCTGATTTCTACAGTATAGAGGCAGTATTTGGAACTTAATTGATATTTTTTGTGGAAAGCCAAGTTTGCTCTGTAGTAACTTGGCTTTTCGCATGTTCTAAAAAGTAATAAGGTAGGTGTTTGTCTTGCTTTTTCTTCAAGCGTATATATGTTTATGCGGATATAAAAGTGGTATAGGGATTCTTGAAAGCCTTTTAAGGTCTTAAAATCGGTGGTTGTTTGATTTAAAAGGGTTATATTTTCTTTTAAATAAGGGAGAATAATGTTTGCGTCAAAATGTTCAAAAACAATAATTTCTGGCTTTTCATGAGGGAATATATTGTTTATATGTAAAGCACTTTTTTGGAGCTCTGTTAAGTAGGCTTTGTCTCGTAATTTGTATTGGTTTGCTGGGTTAAAAATAAGTGCGGATGATAGTATGATGAGGGGCAATAGTTGCTTAAAATTTTCTTTGGAAGTTTGTAAATTACTTAACCAAAAGGCGCAAATGAGGTATATGTAGAAAAAATTATGATGATGTATACTGCCGTGATATAAGTATAAAAATGAGGTTAAAAGTAGACTTTGGGTTACTATAAGGAAGTATAAAGCGGTGTATCTTTTGTATTTTATAAAAATTACGATAGAACTGAACAGCAAAAGTATATAAATGTAAATGTTTAAAGGGTGTAGGGCATTGTTTATATCGGTTTGTAGCGGACTGAATGTAGGTGTGTATTTAGGAATGTTTGTATCGTATCCGTAAAACTGTATGATTATCAAAATCAGTTCTAAAAGTCCGGCAATAATTGTTTGTTGGGTAGAAAGCGATATTACTTTGTTATTTATGTCTTTTCTTATGTTTTCATATAAATATATAACTCCTAGAGCAAAAGCCCCAAAGAAACAAACCAAATTTGTATTAGCTAAAAGCAATAAAAGGATTAGGTATGTTATGCCGTGTCTATGTCTGTTAGGGTATAGGGTTAATGTTGCAAAGAGTAAAGCAATTCCTAGTGTGTAGCTACGAGCAAATGCCGAATATAATTGTAGAAAAGGGGCTGAAAATGTTATCAGATATTTTAAGTAGGTTGGAAAAGGTGCATATTTATATAACAGATAAAAAGCGCAGATGATTAATATCAAATTTATGAGGTAAAGAGAGTAAGGATATAGAAAATGTATTTTAGCGAAGGGCATCAAAAGGCAATACCATAAAAAAGGATGCCCTTCTATTTTACTTAGGGTGAATATTTCAGGTAAAGATAAATATTGCGCAATATTCCAAGCATGTGCCTCATCATAGTTTGGTGGACACCCCCAATTTAAGACAATTGCTGAAATGATTAAAGTCGTTAACCCGATAAAATATAAATGGTATTTCAGCAGAACTTTCATTCTCTATACATTAAATAAGAAGTTTAACAAATCGCCATCTTGGACGATATAATCTTTACCTTCGGAGCGCATTTTTCCGGCTTCTTTGCAACCTTGCTCGCCTCCAAATTTGATATAATCATCATAAGATATTGTTTCTGCGCGGATGAAACCTCTTTCAAAATCGGAGTGAATGATTCCGGCGCATTGCGGTGCCTTGGAGCCTTTTAAAAATGTCCAGGCGTGTACCTCTTTAGGGCCGGCAGTAAAATAGGTCTCAAGCCCCAGTAATTCATAGCCAGCTTTTATGATTTTGGTTAAACCTGTTTCTTCCAGCCCGAGGGCAGAAAGAAATTCTTGCTTTTCTTCTTCACTGTCTAATTGGGCAACTTCAGATTCAATCGCTGCAGATATGATAACTGCTTTGGCGTGTTCTTTTTCGGCCTTTTCAAATACTCTTTTGGAAAATTCGTTGCCGGTAGCTGCGCTGTCTTCATCAACATTGCAGACATATAAAACAGGTTTTGATGTTAAAAGTTGCATCATCTGATACTGTTTCCACGCATCTTTATCATCTGGTGAAGGCGCTGCTGTGCGGGCGGGTCTACCTTCGCGTAGTGCATTTATAATCGGTTCCATTACTCTGGCTCTGACGGCAGCCTCTTTATCTCCGCCGGTTTGTGCTTTTTTCTTAGTTTGTTCAAAGCGCTTTTCTAGTGATTCTAAATCGGCAATCATTAATTCTGTTTCTACAATTTCTGCATCGCGGATTGGATCAACGGAACCTTCTACATGGGTTATATTGCTATCTTCAAAGCAGCGTAAAACATGGATGATTGCATCTGTTTCGCGGATGTTGGCTAGAAATTGATTACCTAAACCTTCACCTTTTGAGGCGCCTTTTACTAAACCGGCAATGTCAACGAATTCAAGTTGGGTCGGAACAATGTTTTTGGGATGTACGATATTTGCTAACTCTTGTAAACGCTTATCCGGCACAGCGACTCGCCCCGTATTTGGTTCAATCGTACAAAAAGGAAAGTTTGCCGCTTGGGCCGCGATTGTTTGTGTTAATGCATTGAAAAGTGTGGATTTGCCTACGTTTGGAAGACCTACGATACCACAATTAAATCCCATTTTATTGCTCCTGTTGTTTTTATTTTCTTTTATGCGGTTATACTAGAGATGTAATCGTTTTGCAATAAAAAAATAAAGGTTTATCTTTTGATTGAAGGTGAAATCATAACTACTTGGTATTGTGCATACCAATTAAATTAGAGTAATAAGTCATGCCTTTATTTATCAAGTCGCTAATGCTATTTGTAATAAAATCCAGTCGTTCTTGTAAAATGTCCATTTCTGCTTTAGAAAAGCGGGATAATACAAAGCTGGCTGTGTCTGTGTGATGTTCTTGTGGAGAGCCGACACCAACGCGTATACGATTATAATCCGGACCTATTTGTGAATCTATATTTTTTAATCCATTATGTCCACCAGCAGAGCCGCCAATTTTAGCTTTTAATTTGCCTAAAGTTAAATCTTTGTCATCATGAATGACAATAATGTTTTGGGGAGGAATTTTATAGAAGTTTGCGACTTTTCCGACTGAATTTCCGGATAGATTCATAAATGTTTGCGGCTTGAGTAACAGCACTTTCTCTCCATCTATAGTGCCTTCTGCTAACAATCCTTCAAATTTTGCTTTGAATGGTGAAAAATTATAGCGGCTGTGTATTTCATCAGCCGCCATAAATCCAATGTTATGGCGGGTTTTTGCATATTCTTCACCAGGATTGCCCAAACCTACCACTAAAAACATCTTTTTGCCCTATAATTCTTAGTTACGCATAAAGTCAACGTGAATAGGCATATCCGATACCGGGTCAAATTGTACATCTTTGCAGATTACTTTTTCAGATTTACCATTTAAGGAAATGGTAATTACTGATTTATAGAAATCACGAAGATCAAGAGCCTTTTCAAGTTCAACAGGGTGTAAACTGATGTTTACAGCGTTTTTCTTGCCACCATATATAACTGCAGGAACGCGGCCTTCTCTACGACATGCACGAGCTGCCCCCTTACCTGCTTTTTCACGCAAATTTGCATTAAATGTAATTTCTGACATGTTTTTAATCCTTTTATAAAATTAAATCTACCAACCGACCTCCAGGGGTGCCGTTTGGTGTGGAATCTTATATATCTGATTGTTTTAAAAATCAAGTTGTTTTTAGAAAAAAAGAGGAAACAAAGTCTCCTCTTTTTTCTTTTTTCTTTTTTCTTTTTGTGTTATTGTTGAGCCGGAACTTCTGTTTGTGTTTTTAGATACTCTTTTTTATCTCTTAAGAATTTTAGTACTCCGAATGGAATTGAAAGAGTGTAAAGAGCGGTTAAAACGCCAAGAGTTAACCATGTTTGTGTGAACAAGAAGTTTGCAAGCAAGGCCACAATGATTAAGAGAGGAACAACCATAGAGGCTTTTATTTTGCTCTTTTTTAAAGAAATTGTTGGGATTCTGCTGGTTTCTAAGTACGAAACAAAGCACATCCATAATCCACAAAATAAATGGGTTCTTAGAACTAGTTCTGCTTCAACAAAATCAAAGCTTATTAAAATCGGCATCATAACCATTGCTGCGGCGGCTGGTGCTGGTACACCCGTGAAATAGTGCGACCAATAGGGCGGAATGGTTTTATCTTCCAGCATGGTATTAAATCTGGCTAAACGCATGGCCATTCCCATTGCAAACAATAGGCAAAAGAACCAGCCGATTTTAGGAAGATCAAACAAACACCACTGGAACATTAAAATTGCCGGAGCGACACCGAAACTTACAAAGTCACTTAGAGAATCTAGCTCTGCACCGAATTTTGAAGAGGCTTTTAACATTCTGGCCAGTCTTCCATCTAAGCCGTCAAACAAAGCCGCTAAGAAAATGAAGAGAACAGCCTTGCTCCAATCTTCCTGAACGGAATAACGAATTGATGTGATACCGGAGCAAAGAGCTAACATTGTAACTATATTGGGAACTAATTTCCGAAACGGAACTTCTGAAAATTTGTTCTTTGAAAATTTTATTTTCCTGTTTAAGGATCTCATAAATTTACCTTTCTTCAAATGTTTATGCCGAAACGTTGTTTCTGCCGCATAAAATAAAATTTAATAAAAATATGCGCTGCATATTAAAAACAGTCAAAATTTTAACCGGAAATAAAAAAAATACAAGTTTTATGTTGCATTTATATTTTTTTGTTTGTATAAGATATTTCCAGATGATTTGCGCTTGTGGCGGAACAGGTAGACGCTGCAGACTTAAAATCTGTTGGCCGCAAGGCCGTGCCGGTTCGATTCCGGCCTAGCGCACCATCTTTTATGTTAAAACGCCCCTTGTGGCGTTTTTTTGTTTTTATGTGTTTAGAATATTTCTTTTTCTTTTTTTAGTTCTTTATTTTTTGTTTGTTTTTTTCTAAGATGAGAGAAAACAGGAAGGAATATTAGATGATGAAGGCATTACTTTTGCATGGAACGTGTGATGAGGGAGAATTTTTTGATGAAAATATGTCTTCTCTCTCTAATGCTCATTGGTTTCCTTGGTTGCAAAAACAATTTTTGTGTCATGATATTTTATGTCAGACTCCTGAATTGCCAATGCCATATAATCCTAATTATGAAGATTGGAAAACGATTTTTGAACGCTTTTATGATGAAGATGTTAAAGTTATTGTCGGGCATAGCGCAGGTGCCGGTTTTATTTTAAAATGGTTGCAAGATAATCCTCAAACTGAATTGGATAAATTAGTTCTTGTGGCACCTTGGTTAGATGTTGAAAAAGAATTTGGTAGTTTTTTGGATTTTCAGATGAAAGGTACTCTTCTCAATAATGTTAAGGAAACTTTGTTGTTTTATTCTATGGATGATGAAGTTTCAATTATCAATAGTGTTGAGATGATTTTATCTCATTGTGAAGATATAAAAGTATACCGTTTTGAAAATAAAGGTCATTTTGTTACAAGTACAATTGGAGCTACCTTTAGAGAGCTCAAAGAGGCTATTTTTGTATAAGTTTTAGGGGGCAGTTTAGCTTTTGAAAAGTCTGTGTTTATTCTTTAGAGCATTACGGGAGGTTTTGTAGTTTGATGGTATTGAGGAGGATGTTTATGTTTGTTTACAAAGTTATATGTTATGTGGTGTTTTGCTTTTTATGGATTTCACCTTCATTTGCAAATTCTCCTTGGGAAGGAAAATGGGAGATGGGACGCTATACGGCGGCTGCTGGAGGTCTATTAGATATTCATGATTGTACGAGTGAAAAATGTCTTTTTAGAATTACTTCTCTGCATGGGGTTCATACTTGTGATGTTAATGGGGTAATGGCAATTGATAAAAATCATGCGAGATTTTATAAGTCCGCGGGGGAATATGGTGATGAATTTTCGGCGGAAGAAATACTGTTTGAGTTAAATCCTACGAAAAGAATTATTAATGTGCAGCACAAAAGTGGGCAATTTTGTGGTATGAGAGGCTATATAGATGGTATTTATGAACATGAAACTTTGCCATATCGTTATCCGACAAGTTTTGATTGTTGGAGAGATAATCTAAATCAGGCGGAAATAGCTATTTGCGCATCTCGTAAACTCTCTCAAGCTGATATGGAGTTTGATACTAATTATAAGTCATTTAAAACAGCTGAATGGTTTGATAATCGCAATAAATGTCAAAAGGATGAGGCGTGTTTATGGGATTTTTATAAAAAAGCTATTAAAGAGGCCTTTGAAAAGAGTACAAAGAGTTCGTTTAATTTATGGGAGTATGTTCGTTATCAAAAGCAAAAATGGTATTATCCGACGGATTTGGCTTTGCTGAGGGATTATTTTGAGGCGAATATGAAAGAACCATATTTCTCTGCGTGGACAGTTACTTTAGGAGATGATTCTTATACAGAATCTTGTGAAAATTGTTTGGCCAAATTTTATGGTATTGCTGGTTTATATACAATATGCGAATCAGCATGGTATATAGATGAGGATGAAATGTGGATTAGCTTTGTTTCGGCAAATTTAGATGCTCCGGAAGATGAGAAAGTTCTTGTTTTTGCGCCACAGGGTAAAACACTTGATGATATGCCCGTATTTGTAAAAGAATATACAGAAGATTTGGTAAAACGTGGTAAGCTTTCTTCTGATAGCATAGAATTGATGTTCTTTAAGACAGTAGAATAAGGTTATAGGATGGAACTCGTTGTTGATGTAATGTCGTGTCAGGATACTATAAACAGTATTCTTCATTTTCAGACAGATGATAATTCTTTATATTGGTGGGAGACGTTGTTTTTGGTGTATCCTGGCTTAGATAAAAGTAAAGGGTTTGATGCGGATTGGCTTACCCGAAGAGAATATTTAAGCGAACAATTGAGCCTCCTATACGCACAAGCTGAAAACGAGTTAAAAACTAAAGCTGGTATGTTTAATCAATATTGGTTAGAGAGAAAAAATGAAGTGATAGAAGTTTTTTCTAAGGTCTTTCAGATTAATTGTGCTGAGATTCTTGATGATATGTCGGCAAAAATTTCATTAAATCCAATTTGTCCGCGTGATATACATAGCCATTTTTTTACGATTTTCTATCGTTATGGAAAAGAGCAGTTTTTAATGACGGCAATACACGAGATGATACATTTTGTTTGGTTTCATGTATGGCATAAGCACTTTAAAGACAGTGTTTTACATTATGATGCACCGCATATTGAGTGGTTGCTAAGTGAGATGGTGGTTGATACTTTTGTTCATCAAACGGATATTGGAAAATTTTTTGATAGTTCTCGTGTAGAAAGGCCTGCGTATCGTTATTTTTATGATATGAAAGTTGGCGGTGAACCTATACTCGTACGGCTTGAAAAGTTTTATTTAAATGCAACATCTCTTGTAGATTTTATGGAGAAAGCTATTCAATATTGTCGCGAAAATGAGGCGTGTATTAGAAAACAAGTCCTTTAATATCTTGTTTTTAAGTGGAATTTAATTTTTGTAAGGTAATCTTTCTTATATTTGTTAAAGCAAGTTGAGCAAGGAGTTGCGAATGCGGTTGAAAGTTATTTTTGCAAATGTGATTCAAGGGATGATTCATGTTGGTTATAACGATAAAAATGAAAATCTTTTTACAGGCTTTCATCCTTATAGATATGTGGAATATTTTAAAAAACAGCAATCTGATATTTTATGTTTGGCAGAAGTGCTTATGGATACGCCTGATGGGGATAGCTTTTTTATTAAGCAAATTGTTGATGCTTGCGACTTTTCTTATTATCATAATTTAGTCGGTGAAAAAGCTTTTTTTGTTGATGACAAATTTTATGGCTTATCTATTTGTTCTAAATTTCCGTTTATGACTTATCAAGTTCAAAAGCTCTCTAATCCTCATATTGAGACAATACGTCCAAACGGAGATCATTGGGTTATGCATGATAAATTTATTCAAAAGGTAATTCTTAATTTGGGAAAAAATAAAATGTTAAATTTAGTGAATACGCATATGTTTCCTTTTCAACATTTTAATAGGCATTTCTGGGATGAAGAATTTGCTTCGTATCGTGCTCAGTGGGCAAAATTATTGAATTCAGATAATGGAGGACTTTCTTTAATTGCAGGAGATTTTAATACAGTCGGCATTGCAATAAATAAGGCTTTTCCGGAATTGGAAATAGGTAAATCGTTGCACTCTGTTGTTAATTATGATGGTAAGATGTTTCAGCCACGATATCCATATGATACGCAAATTGAATATATTTTAGCTTCTTCTTCGGTTCAGGTTCTTTCAGCAAAAGCTGAAATGGTATATTCCGACCATCCGTTTTTGATTGCAGAAATTGAGCTTTAAATACACTGTTAAGATTATTTACTTTTATTCAAAAATGTGGTAAAATATATTTACTAGGCGGGAGAGAAAGGTGCTATCGTTTGAAGAAATTTTAAATACAGTGTCTGATGATAAGTTGATGGTTGATTATCCATCACTTTCTCGTGATTTGCGGCAAAAAATGGGAGAAAATTATATTTCTGCCGATGTGCAAAAGTTTTATTTGGCTTATTATGCTAAAATGGCTGCAGAGCATGTGGGTTTTGCGCGTTTTTCTGAAAAAAATCAAAATGGTTTTAAGACTGAAATTGAAAATTTATACGATAAAATTGCAGAACCTCGGCGCCAACAAGATTTTCTTGAAGAAATGGTTGCAAAGACGGCGTCTTTTATTGAAGATAGGCATTTTGAAGTGAATGTCGGTGCAAAAGTTTTTCATGGCGGAGAACCTAAGGCTGATAGAACTGTGGGCAAAAATTTTGCGTATAGAACGGATGCGGAAAAACCTGAAACTTATCAAAAACAGGGAGGAGCTTGGGAAACATCGCAGGATGGTGAAAAATTTCCGATTTGGGAAATCGGAACTATGAAAAACGGTCATGAAGATGTTTTGGTGGTTTCTGTTTATGATATTGCACATCGGGATAATTCATATGAAGCATGGCGTGATTTTATTGAAAAATTTGATGAGATTTATTTATCAGATAAAGACAAATGGGAAAAAGGGCGGATTATTTTGGATGTTAGAGGTAATCGCGGTGGAGAGGATAAACCTATAGATCATGTGGCGAAAAGGCTGTATGGCAATATGGTTAATACTTATAAACGATGTGAAATTAAGGATACAGCAGTAGGAAATTGGATTTTACATAAGCATGGTGCTTTTAAACCTCAAAACTATGAGATGGATGGGTTAAAAGAAAGTGATATTGTGCAGAGAAAGTGTTTTTCCGGTGAAAATAGAGCCTTATTTGATGAAACACAAACTTTTTATCCCTTTAATGAAAAAGAGGGATATCATGGGCGCTTGGATGTTTTGATGTGTTCAAGAGTGGGATCTTCTGCAGAAAGTGCTTATACGTCCTTTTATCATCATCCAAATGTACGTTATATTGGAGAAAATACGCATGGTATGCAGCAATATACGCAAGGAACATTTGCAGCTCCTTGGGGTGGAAGTATGAGAGTTGCTTGGGGAAAATTGACTTATTGGGATAAAGAAGGCGAAAATATAGAAGTTATCGGGCATAAGCCTGATGTTAATTGTTCAGGAAAAGATGCTTTTGATGAGGCTTTGTTGATGGATAGAGATGAAGGGCGGGTTATCGGATATAGAGAGAAAAATGAACCTGTTTGTGGAAAACTAGCGTTTGTTGAATACGATCCAAAGGTGTCATCCGATTTAAGAAAGGCATATCATGCTAAATATATAAATCCGGCGTTGTTGATGATTGAAGAACAAAATAAAAAAGATAGAGTTGCTTTATGTTTGGGAAAAGCGAAGAGCCATTTTGCTAAACAAGACAATCCAAAGTCGGAAAATCAGACGATAAATATGTCTGCTTTAAATACGGCGTATTTTAAGAATATTAAAGGAAATAATGGAAAATAATTTATTGGAGGTTTTATGGTTAAAAATATCGGAATGATTGGTGATAGCATTGCACATGGTTATTATGATGAAAGAGATATGGGATTTTTTGCACGATTGGCAAAATTGATTTTGAATGAACATGAGGGGGAGTATGTTTTTAATAATTTAGCTCAATCCGGAGATAATATTGCGGATGCGCAGAATAGAGCCGTTTTTGAGGTTTTATCGCGGCAGTTTGATTTAATTTTGGTGAATATTGGCATTAATGATTTAAGGCGGAGAAAAGATAGTGATTTACATTTAGACTTCTCTGAAGGTGTGCGCGAGATGTATTGGAATAAGTTGCTTGACGTTTTAGAACGCACGGGGGCTCAAGTTGTGGTTATGGATTTGATTCCGGTGATTGAAGAACGGTATACGCCGCAGGCTTCTTTGGTACGCTATAATTCTGATGTGGAACGTTATAATGAAATTATCAAATCTGTCTGCCTAAAAAGAAATATTACCTTTTTCTCTCGTTATGATGTTTGGAAAAAACGTGATTTAAAACTTTTGTATAAAGATGCAACGCACCCAAATGCGGCGGGGCATCAGATAATGGCTGAGGAAATTTATCACTTTTTGGCTGAGCAAAAGCTGCTATGAAAAGCATTTTGCGTAGATGAATTTTCTTGTGTGAAATATTTGTTTAATAGTGGTTTTTCAGATGTAAATATGTCATATTTCATATATTCTTTTTTATGTTTGTGGACGAGGGTGATATGTGTGAACATGTTAGGAAGCTATTTTATAAGTTAATATTTCATTTTGTTCGGAATAAACATCGCAGAAAACAGCTTTATATCTGTTTGGCTAAGGTTGGAATTGCTAAATATCTAAAATTGGCAAAGTTGAGTGAGGAAGAAAATCAAAATAAAAAAGAATTTAAGTATTTTCTTTCGGTGGTTTGTATTATTAAAAATGAAGGGCCTTATCTTAAAGAGTGGATTGAATATCACAAATTGATTGGTGCCGAGCATTTTTATGTGTATGATAATGAGAGCTCTGACAATACAAAAGAGATATTAAAACCTTATATTGATTCCGGATTGGTGACATATATCTATTATCCCGGCAGAGATAAACAGGATCCTGCTTATATGGATGCATGTCAGAATTTTGGGCAGGAAACAAAGTGGATGGCTGTTATTGATTTGGATGAATTTATTGTGTTGCATAAGGCGAAGAATTTTCGGGAGTTTATGTCTGAATTTGCAGATGTTAGTCAGGTTAGTTTGCATTGGGTGTTTTATGGTAGTTCAGGCTACGAAAAGAAACCTGAGGGGCTTGTGCTGGAGAATTTTAGAGGGCATGCGGCTAAGCCTGTTTTTACACCGAAATCTATATTTAACCCCAGAACCGTTGTAGATACGGGGGCGCATTATATGTGGGTTTGTGGTAAGTGGGTTAACGAAAATCATCAGGAATTTGGTAAATTTTCGGATAATCCTATTCAAAAAGCGCAAGTTAATCATTATGTGGTTAAATCTTGGGAAGAATTTTATAATCGCAAAGTTGCGCGTGGTAGGGCTGATTTAAAGACATTTGGTGATGATTTGCGCAAATATTTTGATGAGCATAATATGAATGATGTCTATGATGATTTAATGTTGCCTTACGTTGTGCGACTTAAGCCGATTTTAGGTAAATAGAGAATAGTTTTTTTGTTTAAAATGGCGTAGCGAATCCTTGTAAATTAATTTTATGAAAGGACTAGCGCTATGATTTATGGCTATATTCGTGTCAGTACTGATAAACAAACAACGGAAAATCAACATTTTGAGATTAAAGAATTTGCTCATCGGCAAGATATTGTTATTGATAAATGGATTATGGAGACGATTAGCTCTACAAAAGAGTTAGAAAAATGCAAACTGGGAAAACTGCTTAAAAAACTTAGAGATGGCGATGTCTTAATTGCTTCGGAATTGTCCAGATTAGGACGTAATTTGTTGCAGGTTATGAGTATTCTTCATCATTGTATGTCTTCGGGGGTACGGGTTTGGACGATTAAGGATAATTATCGCTTAGGAGCTGATATTCAATCTAAGGTTTTGGCGTTTGCATTTGGATTGTCTGCTGAAATTGAGCGAAACCTTATTTCTCAGAGGACAAAAGAGGCGCTATTACGCTTAAAAGCTGAAGGGAAGATTTTGGGTAGGCCTAAGGGACGTAAAAATTCTAAATTGAAGTTAACCGGTAAAGATGGTAAAATTTTAGCAATGCGTATGGCTCATATTTCTAAGTCCCAAATTGCTAGAGCATTGGGGGTTGATAGATTAACACTCTCACGCTATATGGCGGAACATATGCAAGATCCGTTACGGATTAGTAAAGATGTCTAATATACATTATCTTTAGATTAGGCGGATTTTTCATTGTTTGGCGTCGTGTTGGTGTTGCGTCCTTTTAAATTGCTTAAAAATTGAGATTCCATCTTTAAGTATTGGTCCAATAGCCAGCGAGAGCGGGATACTGAAAAGATTGTTAGTAGGAGTAAGATGAAAATCACTTTGGGGTTTTCAGTTAAGAATTTGTGTACGACTGTTACAATGAAAAACGATGATACTAAAATGCGGAAACTGGTCAAAATAATTAATGGCAGTCGGTTTGCTTTTTTTGCCATCCACAAGCGATAGTAAATTTTTGATACTTGCGTCTTGCCTGAGAAGAAATTGCGTACACGCTGCATTTTATCATCAAGGGAGCGTGTTTCTGGTGTGCAAGAGTTTTCTTCTTGTGCACATTGGGCAGCTAACTCTATTTCTTCGGCTTGGCGTTTGGGGAAAATCCAGCCTAATTTATCTTTAATGAATTTTGTTGTGATGATGTTCCAACCGATGAGAGCTTTTAGAAATGGAGACATAAGTAAAAATGTGAGGGTTGTTAGGCAGATGTTTGCCGGAATTCTGTAAGGGATTATCGTGTTTATAAAGGGACGTATCAATGTGGCAAGTACAATGATGCTGTATAAAATAATTGAAAAAATAGATAAGCGGAGGAAATAATTTTTGAATAAAGCGCTCCAAAGCCTTTCTTCGTTATGTGTCATGGTGGTGGTGTATTTGTTTATATATTCTAGCCATTTATCGGGTAGTATGCGATTTAGTTTTTTATAAGCAGGATCGGCGGCCTTTATCATCATGGGGGTTAAAAAAGTCGTGATAACCGAAACAGCAACAATTATTGGGTATACTTTGGCGCTGAGAACGTTCAGACTCATCCCTAGAGAGGCAATAATGAAAGCAAATTCTCCTACTTGCGCTAAGGAAAAACCTCCATAAATGGCTGTCTTTAATGGTTGACCAGAGGCAACAAAGCCAAAGCATGAAAATAAAACTTTTCCGATGACGACAATCAAAGTTATGACAACGATTGGTTCGGCGTAGGTGATGAACATTTGGGGATTTACCATCATGCCCACAGATACGAAAAATACGGCGCCAAAAAAGTCTTTAAGTGGTTGTAAAATTTTTTCTATTCTGCTGATAAATTCTGTTTCGGCCAATATGGATCCCATTATGAAAGCGCCTAAAGCTGAGGAAAATCCTGATGATGTGGCTAGTAAAACCATTCCAAAGCAAAGACTTATGGTGATGATAAGCAGCATTTCATCGGTTAGGTATTTTTGGATTTTTTCTAGAAAAGTCGGAACAAGATATATTCCAATGATAAAGCAAAGAATTAAAAAGAAAATCAATCTTAAAGTGCTTAAACCTAAGGCTAGACCGTTAATGGTGCTGCCCAGCGCTATCGTCGGTAGCAACACGAGTAATAGTATTCCGACTAAGTCTTCTACGATTAAAACACCAAAGACTAAATCGGTGAAACGTTGCTTTTTGATGTTTAAGTCATCAAAGGCTTTGATGATGATTGTTGTAGATGACATGGATATCATTGAACCTAAAAAGAAGCTATCCATTGTTGACCAGCCGAGCATAAGTCCTGTATTGTATCCTAAAAATAACATAAAGATGATATTGGCGTTGGCCGTTATCATGGCTGCTTTTCCGACGTTTAGCATTTTTTTGAAACTAAATTCCAGTCCTAATCCAAATAATAGGAAGATGACGCCAATGTCTGCCCAAAGGGTTAAATCTTCTTTGTCTTTGACGGTGGGGAGTAAATCAAAGTATGGACCGGCAAAAATACCAGCTAAAACATAGCCTAAAACAATGGGTTGTTTGAGCTTCTTACATAGCAAGGTGGTTAGCCCTGCGTATATTGTGATTAAGGTTAAATCTATTATAAGTGAGTGTAGGGTATGCATTGCTTTGACTAAATGTTGTTATATATGAGTTACTTTTAAGCGGATTTTCTTTATTTCAGGTTAATAACTTTATATAAATACAAACTCTTAGTCATTTTTCAAGTTCAAACTCGTTATTTGTGGTGTGCTTAAAATATGAGGTTCCGCCATTATCCCATTTTACTTTGAGGCGGTTTTGGGGGAGAAACTCATATTTTGCGCAATTTCTATAGGCATTATTAAAGCTGCAAATGCGATTATTTTCTTGTTGGATGAATATGTCTTCCCATTTTGGAGTTTTGAGATATATGAAAGGAGCTCCGGGCGGTGGGGTGAAAAAGTCAGAGGCTAATGCAAAGGGGACTTCTTTTATTCTCAAGCCATGGTATTGTTGTTCATATTTTAAATAGACGGTGAATAGTCTTTCTCCCAAATAAGCAAAAGCCAATTTTTGCTCTGTATCGCGTTGGGGCAGTTCATCTTTGATTTGTTGGTATAAGGGGCGTAAAATGCTAAATAGCCAAGAGGCATAATTATTTAATATTTCTCGGCGGGTTATGAACATATTCGTGGGGTAAAATCCTTTATCACTTTTAAGAGTTTTATTTGCAAAATCATACATGTAGGGGTACTTTTGGTGGATGATTTCTAATGCTTTATCCAAATCTGATATAATATGTTCCTTTTGATATTGTTTATATGTATTTATGCGTATGGGTTCTGAAACGATAATGTCATGCGTTGCAAACCAGGGCAGAATATATTTTTTTTCAAGCTCTAAATTGTGTAAAAATTCATTAGCAAAACTTTCCAGGTGTTTAATCCCTAAATGGCGGAAGCGCATAGATGGGAAATTTAATAAAGGGTAGCGAGACTTGTCATTTAAGCATAGGAAGCGGCGGTAATGAAACATTCCGACATAAGGCGAATCGGTGTTTTTCCATATCCAATATAAGGCGGTTAATTCAGCAAAATAGCGGTTTAGGTGGGAGATATTTTCATTTGTGTCATCACCTATCATATTTTGATTGAGCCAATCTATTTGTTGTTCTGTAAAGGAGCCTTGGCGCGAAGGTGTGGCCGCAACTGCTCTTCCACCTTGTATGGGAGTGAAAATTTCATTTTTGATTAGAGGAGCTGGTTTGTAGTATACAACATATATTTTTAAGTAATCAGTTTTGTATACGAATAAAATATAGCTGAAAAAACACAAAATAAAAGCAGCAAATAAAGTGGTTATATAAAATAAACTTTTGCTGCTTTTCATTGGCATACCTATTTGAATGTAATCATTACACTCTGTTTAAATTTTTTGTTAAGCAATAATATTCGGGTTAATCAAGGTTTCTATCTTTTGAATTTTATTCTTTACACTTGTTCTTTGGTGGTTTAATTGTTGTGCTTGATAGAAGTCAATCATCTGTTTATTTCTAACAAGTTTTGTGATATCAGACTTAACCCTTCTTTCTTCAAGCTTTAATTCACAAAGTTGTACTTGAAGTTTGTTAAAAGAATTGGTATTTGTCATCTGCTTACTCCAAAAGTTACATTTTTCGCTTTATGCGATTCTTGTTCTTCGCGCATATTATACTGTATTTTATGGTAAAAATCAAGCTATTTTGAGGGCGATTTTAAAAAAATTAGTGAAAAAATATAAAATTATGCTAGTCTTATGCAAATATTGTCGTTATGTATTTTGAAAATGAAACTTTATTGATTGGATAGGAATATTATGACTGAAATTAAAAAAATCGGTATTTTAACAAGTGGCGGCGATTGCGCCGGTCTTAATGCTGTGGTTATGTCTGTGGTTAATTCTGCTGCAAAACTCGGATGGGAAGTTTATGGTATTCATAATGGTACAGACGGTGTTACAGAATCTCCTTTGTCTTATGAAATCTTAACGGAAAGAAACTTCTCTGATACACCATGGCCACGTTTAGCTGGTTCTTACCTCGGTTCTTTGAATAAAGGTGTTAAAATGGAATCTCAGGCTGAAATTTCTAAACGTTTCGGTAAAGGTGTGGCTGAGTTAGGTTTGGATGCTATCGTGGTTGTTGGCGGTGACGGAAGTATGAATATTGTTAGCAACTATTGCCATAATGCCGGTGTTAAAATGGTTGGTATTCCGAAAACGATTGATAACGATACTCCATTAACACAATATTCAGTTGGTTTTGATTCTGCTTGTCAGGTTTGCACAAATGCTGTTGATGCTTTATGGAAAACCGCTCGTTCTCACCAACGTGCGCTGATTTTGGAAGTTATGGGACGTGATGCCGGCCATTTGGCTATGCGCTCTGCTGTTGCAGGATTTGCAGATGTTTGTTTGGTTCCGGAAATTCCTTATACTGTTGATGGTATTATCAATAAATTAAAGAGCATTAAGGCCAAGGGGCGTAATCACGCTGTTATTGTTGTTTCTGAAGGTGTTCACACCGAGACGGGTGAAATGGTTTCTAATACCAAGAATCTGATTGGTGAAAAAATTAATGGCGGAATTGGTGAATATTTGAGCGCAGCTATTAATGCTAAATATTCTGAATTCCAAACTCGTGTTACAAAATTAGGCCATGTTCAACGTGCCGGTGATCCGACTGCTTTTGACAGAGCTTTGGCTTGTGCTTTCGGTGCAAAGGCTGTTGAATTGTTGAAGGCTGGTCATACGGATGTTATGGTTGCTCTTAATGGGGATAAATTAGTAACATACTCTTTGGAGGAAGTTGTTGCTGAAGGTACGACATTGTTGAATAAAGACAGTGTATATGTTAAAGCTGCTGTTGATATGGGAATGTATGTCGGCGAAATCTAATTGATTATATCTTAAAATTATAGGGCGGCAGTTTTGATTGTCGCCCTTTTTTATGGAAAATTAAAATTAGATTTTTTCAAAGTTTACGCGGGGGTCAACCAGTGAATAGGTTAGGTCGCTGATTAATTTTAATATCAATCCTAAAAGTGCAAAAATGTACAATGTTCCAAATACAACTGGATAATCTCTGGTCATTATTGCTTCATAGCCTAAAAGCCCCATTCCATTTAGGCTGAAAATAATTTCTATCAATAAAGAGCCGGTAAAAAGAATTTTCATTAATAATCCGGGAAGTCCTGCTATTATTATCATCATAGCATTGCGAAAAACATGATGGTATAAAATGCGGTGCTCGGATAATCCTTTGGCTCTGGCGGTTAAAACGTATTGTTTACTTAGTTCATCCATAAAAGAGTTTTTTGTGAGCATGGTTAATGAGGCAATTCCACCAATGACGATGCAGATAGTCGGGAGTGCCAAATGCCAGAAATAATCGCCTATTTTGTGCCAAAAACTGAAAGTTTCCCATCCGTCTGAAGTTAAGCCTTTTAAGGGGAATATTTGGAAGTATGTTCCTCCTGCAAAAAGTACAATCAAAAGTACGGCAAACAGAAAAACAGGTATGGCTGAGCCGATAAAAATGATAAAAGAACTGACTACGTCAAATTCTTCACCATCTTTACGGGCTTTTTTTATTCCCAACGGTATGGCAATCAGATAAATGATTAGTGTTGACCAAAGTCCTAATGATATGGACACAGGAAGGCGTTCTTTGATGAGCTCTAAAACTGTTTTATCTTTGTAATAGCTCTTGCCAAAGTCAAAGCAAATATAGTCTTTCAGCATTTTGATGAAGCGCTCGTGTACTGGTTTATCAAAACCAAATTGCTTTTCTAATTCTTTCACTAAATCATCAGGGACTCCTTTGGCACCTTGGTATTTCTGCTCATTTAAGTTTGGCATGCCGGCGTTTATGTTTCCGGTTGCGCTTGTATTCATCCCTTTATATTGCGCAAGCATATATTCAACAGGGCCTCCAGGGGCTAATTGTATGATGGCGAAGTTAATGAGCAGTATGCCAAATAAGGTTACAGGTATCAATAAAAGTCTTTTGATGATGTAATTACGCATTTATTTAATCCTTTTGCCACCATGTGTTTATGTCAACGCCAAGGTTTTGATTGTTTTGAGGAAAAGCAAATTTATCCCAATAAGCTATACGATCTGAGTCTGAGTACCAGTTGAAAATGACGTAGTGGTTAAATAAAAGGACGCGATCCAGTGCCTTGACATAAGCCGTATAAAGTTCATTATTTTCTGTTTCTATCAGTTTGCTAATCAGGTAATCTACAGCCGGATTTTTTATACCGATTATATTGTTGCTGCCTTTGGTATCTGCAGAAAGGCTGCCCCACAAATCTTTTTGCTCTGTTCCGGGCATATATATTCCGCCGAAACCTCCCACAATTATATCAAAGTCAAAGTTGTCTAGTTTGTTTTTGTAGGTATTAATTTCTAATACACGTGTGGAGGCTTTGATTCCTATTTTGCGGAGATTTTCTATAAATGGCAGAAGAACTCTTGTGAAAGAATTGCCATTTGCGGAGTTTATGATGATTTCAAACTCTAAGGGTTCTCCTGTTTTTAAATTGCACATTTTTTCATTGATGAAATCATATCCGGCTTCATTTAAGAGCTTTATGGCTAATTTTAAATTCTCTCGGTCGGATAGAGAATCGTTACGAAAGATATTTTCTACAGGTGTTGTCAAAATGCCTTGCGGGAGTTGATCTTGAATGGATTTTAGAATTTCTAGCTCTAAGCCCTCCGGTAAACCGGTTGCGGCAAAGTGAGTATTTGCAAAGTAGCTCCTTAACCTCTCGTATTGATTGTAAAAAAGATTTTTATTTGCCCATGGAAAGTTGAATGCAAAATCTATGGCTTGTCTGACGCGGGCATCTTTGAATTTTTCTTTACGGGTATTGAAAGCGAAAAATTGCGTCGTAGCCGGCCGATTATGCTTGATGGCTTGTTTTTTTATTTTTCCGGTTTTTATGAGGTCATTGTCATGTCCGGTGGCCCAAGATTTTGCGATGTATTCATAGCGGACGTCAATGTTTCCGGCAAAAAGAGCTTGTAATGTTACGGTTGTATCTTGGTAGTAATCATATTTTATTTTGTCAAAGTTATAAAAACCTTTGCGGGTTGGTAAATCTTTTGCCCAATAATTTTTATCTCTTTCAAAGACGATATAGCGCCCGGCTTCAAACTTTTTTATTTTGTATGGGCCGTTGCCAAGAAAAGGCGTTAAGGTTGGTTTGTCATATTCTCTGTTGTTAAAATCTTTAGCAGAAAAAATTTTTAAAGAACTTATAATTAGCGGTAGTTCGCGGTTTTTTGTGTTTGGTTTAAAATAAAAGCGAACATGGCGTGGGGTTATTTTTTCAACTCGGTCAATGTCTGCGTAGTAGAATCTGTATACCGGAGAGCCTTTGGTGATTAGAGCATTGAAGCTAAAAACGACATCGTCTGCCGTTATTGGTTCGCCATTGCTGAATTTTGCTTGAGGATTGATAAAAAAGCCGATGAAACTTTTATCCGATGGTAGTTCAAATTTTTCTGCAATCAGAGGATAGACTGTCTCTATATCATCAGCGGGGGAATAGCCTAAACTGTCTAATGTCAAGGCTACGGCTTCTGTTGAGGCTGTGCCCTTAAAAATATAAGGATTAAAGTTATCAAAAGTGCCATAGGCCGGTAATACTATTCGGCCTTTTTTCGGGGCATCTGGATTGACAAAGTCAAAATTTGTGAAGCCTTTAGGATATCGTGGAGAATCGTTTAAGGACATATAATCTTGAATATTTATTTGAGGTGGGGGAGGAGGCAAAGTGTCTACTTTTTCATTACAAATTGCAGTTTTGCAGAATATTGTAGCGCTCAACCCTATAATAATTAGGTACTTATTTATTGTTTTTATCATCTATCCAAGCCCCAAAAGGATAAGCGTAGTCGTCGTAGTTATTGTCCGGAGAAGCTTCTATTTCTTTTTCTATCTCATCTAGAGAGATAATTTTTTTTGCTTTTTTAGGTGATTGTTTTTTGTTTGTGTTATGGTCAAAACTTGGTTCGGTTTTTAAATTGCGCAAAGCATTTTGCGTGTGTGCAAAGGATTTTATTATTTCCGGTTTCTTTTCTTGATCTTTTGATGATAATAATTCTTCACGTATGGCCTGCATTCCCGCGTCTATATCGGCTGGTTGCGCTTTGTTTATCTGCGTTTCTGTTGTATTGGTGCGTTCTGCAGAACGTTTATTTTGAGCTACATTCATACGATTTGGCTTAGTATTTTCCGTACGCGTTAAAAAAGATGGAAAATTGTCACTTGTTTCTTCAGTTAAGCTGAATTCTTTTGTTGGTTGTGGTGCTGTTGTTGCTTTCTTTTCTATGGTTGAATTTTCATTTGTCCTTTTTAATTTTTCAGCAATGGGTATAATGATATTATACACTTTCCCAAAAGCGCCATATTCTATCATGTTATAGAAAATTCTTTCTCTGTCGTGCATTTCCAGAAGTTGGTATAAACTTTTGGTTCTGGCTTCAAATTCAAGGATGCTCCCTTTGAGCAAGGGGTCCTTTTGTGCCTTTTCAAACAAATGCTCGGTAAAGCCTATTTGAAAATTGTAGGTTTCTATGAAGGTTTTTGCAATTAACCAGCGTTCTCCACCGGCTGTTCTGGTCCATAGATGCTCCATCTGTGCACTAGAGATTGAATTACTGCGTTTTATGATATCAGATAGGATTTCATTGCAGTCTGCAATTAAACTGTTTAGTTCTCTCAACATAAAACTGCTTTTTATTTCTTTTTCTAGCGCAATCAGAGCACAATTTAAAGCGTTTGTTGTTTCTGTATTTTTATTCAACTGTTCGGTAATTCTTAAGTTTTGCAAGCGAATATCTTTTTGTTCTTGTATGCTTTTTACGATTGCAAATATTCCCCAGATTATTCCGATTGGAAAGGCTAGAGCAAATGTTATTTGGTAAAAAGTTTCCGGCGTGTTCGTTATGTTTTGCAGATTGATGCTTTTCAATCCGTATAAGAACCACAAAATGCTTGAAAAAGCAGCTATGAAAAACGACATATTCAACACGTGATTACTCCCTTTTGATTTTTAGTTATTGTATCGTTTATGCTATATTTTGCAATTAAAAAATATACAGAATACCTATGTTTTTGTGTATATTTAAGTGGCTTTGTGGTATATATGCAAAAAATATGATGAAATTTTTTTATTTTGTGGTATAGAGGGGTTAAGGTTTAATTTGTAAAGGTATAAAAAATGAATGAATCTACAGCTGTTGTGCTTGATTTTGAAAAGGATATTTTAGACATTGAAGAAAAAATAGAGCACCTTAAACTTCTGGCAAAAGATGAAGATATGGATATTACCAGAGAAATAAGACGCTTGGAGCGTAAACTCGGACAACATATCAATCGTACATATATGAATTTGTCGGCTTGGCAAAAGGCTCAAATTGCCAGACATCCCGGAAGACCGCACTGTTTAGATTATATTAAGGCTTTTGTTGACGATTTTACTCTATTGGCAGGAGACAGATGTTTTGCTGATGACGAAGCCATGGTTTGTGGTATCGGGAAAATTGATGGGCACGCTGTTGTTGTTATGGGACAGGAAAAGGGTAATGACCTTGAGACCAGAATTAAGTATAATTTTGGTATGGCAAAGCCTGAAGGATATCGTAAAGCTCAGAGAATGATGGATTTAGCTGATAAGTTTCATTTGCCGGTTATTAGCTTTGTTGATACGGCAGGGGCTTATCCTGGGGTTGATGCGGAGGCTCGTGGTCAGGCTGAGGCTATTGCAACTTCTATTGAAAAGAGTTTACAAATCAAAACGCCGATTATTTCTGTTATCATTGGAGAAGGTGGTTCGGGCGGAGCTATTGCTATTGCTACGGCGAATCGTGTTTTGATGTTGGAACATTCTATTTATTCCGTTATTTCTCCGGAAGGATGTGCTTCTATTTTGTGGCGTTCTAGTGATAAGACAAAAGAAGCTACGGAAGCTCTTCGCTTGACTGCTCAAGATTTGAAGGCTTTGGGGATTATTGATGAGATTATTAAAGAGCCGATGGGAGGCGCTCATCGCAATCCGCAGCAGGCTATGCAAGCTGTTAAAGATGTTATTTTGAAGCACCTCAGAGAATTAGAAAATGTTTCTCCGGATGATTTGAAAAAGCAACGTACAGAGAAATTCTTAAATATGGGTAGACATATTACCGCTGAATTTTAGATATTAAGGGCAGGATTAACTGCCCTTTTGTTTAGCTTTAATTTTCTTAAATACAGATTATTTCCTCCAGTGTCCATATGGTAGTGGACAGGTTCGTTAGAGATTTCTGATGAAATCTTAAACTGAACAAAACGCACGTTTGTGTGATTAATCATTTAATTTTGGAGGTAAATATGAGAGATTCTCAATCTAAATTTTCTAAGGATAAATCACAATCCGGTTCTTGTTCTAAACCTTCTTCAAATACAGCTTCTGCTTCTGGCTGCCATTGTGGCTCTAAACAAGCTGGTGCTGAAGTTGAAGAGATGGATATTATTGAAATGGAAGAAAAATAGTTGGGAGAGTTATGATGAGAAATACGGTTGCAAATGTTAATCAAAATAATCATGATTTGTCCGTTTCTCACAATCCTACTGATTTCAGAAGCCTGATGAATTATTTTTGGAACTTTATGGATAGTTCTAATGCCGATTTTACGGAATTGTCACCGAAAATTCAGGTTACTGAAGATAAAGATGCTGTTAAGATCACGGCGGAAATTCCGGGAATTGATGAAAGCGATATTGATTTGAAGGTGTCTGCTGATGGAATGCTCAGCATTGGAGGTGAGAAAAAGAATAAGTCTGAAGAAAGTACCAAAGATAATTATTTTTCTGAAATCTCGTATGGTACATTCAAGCGTACCATACAACTTCCTTGGGATTTGGATTATGAGGCGACAACTGCCAAATATGCAAATGGTGTGTTGACGGTTTCTATTCCGAAATCTCAAAATGAAAAGCAAAAGTTTAAAAAGATTAGTGTGGCTAAATCTTGAGATTTAAACTTTTGATTTTGGAAGGGGTCGGCTGTTCTCTTTGAGAATGGCCGATTTTGTGTGGCGTAAAAAAGAAAACTTGACAAAAAACTTGTTGTAATATATTAAAATACTAGGTGGGGCAAGCGCCTGGTATGTCCGCTAAAGTGATACATTGCCGTTGTTTTTGTTTATATAGATTTCTTTTGAGATGACTTATTTATGCTTATCGGGCAGGCGTGTATGATAAGTTATCGGGAAAGGAATTTTTTAATGTTTGATTATATTGACGTTTTTAAATTAGAAGCAAAATGTTTCTTAAAAGATTTTCGTAAAAAGCATCAAAAAGAAGTGGATTTGGCTGCTAAGTATTTTAGCGGTAAGTCTAATTTATCTCTCATGCAGGCTCAGCATATTATTGCCAAAGAATATGGCTTTAACAGTTGGGATGATTTGATTTCTGCTGAAAAATGGAATTTGGCAGGGGCATTGAATGCAAAGCAAAATACACGTTTAACTTCTCCTTTGAAAATATGGTATGGCAGTGATGAATATAATTACAGTACACCCGAGAGGTTTGGTATCAAAGGTCCTGCTGTTAGGGATGATTTAGACTTAGTTAATTATAGAGAAGTTCATTCGTATGGTGTTTCTTCTTATATCCACATTAATAATTATGATGTTTCTGAGGCTGATTTATCCGGTTTAGACGTTTCTAAGGCGACATTTGATGATTTTACAATTTGGCCTCAAGATAAAAGTAAGATGCCAAAAGACTTTAATCCGCAAGAATTTATGGAAAAACGCAAAAATCCAGGACTGGGTATTCGGCAGCTTCATAAACGGGGAATTGATGGCAGAGGACGCAATGTTGCTATTATTGATGCAAGTGTGTTAAGACCTCATTTGGAATATCGGGAGAGTTTGGCTGACTATATTAACCTGAAAGAAGGAGATTTATCGCGTGCACAGGCTAACGGTGGATGGGGTGTTTCTGTTATGGTGGGTAAAATATGTGGTATTGCGTCAAAAGCTAAGCTATACTATTTTGCCGTTGACTTTGTTAATAATGATTATTCTCAATATGCAAGAGCTCTTGATAGAGTTTGTGATTTGCATCTCAAACTCAAATCTTTAGGGCAAAAAGGTATTGATGTTGTGGTGCTCAATAATTTATATGGTAATGGTGATTTAGGGGAAGCGTTGCAGCGAGCCAGAAGTCTCGGAATCTTTGTATGTATGCTTAGTTACGCATATTCTGAAGAACAACGTGCTCAGGGGCTGAAACATAAAACGAATCTGTTGTTTGAATTTCCTCATGCGGCTAATCTAACTGATGTGGAGTGTCGTATGTATGGTGATATTGATAATTCTGATGATTATGGGGGCCATAATAATCGCGTGTCTGATGAAAATTCATTGTGTGTGGTTGGGTATGGGCAGACTGTTGCTTGTCAATATACAATTGGTTCTTATTTGTTTAATGCGACTTCTACCTTGAGAACTTTTTGGCTAGGTGGTTTATATGTACTTGCTAAATGTGTTAAAGAAAATCTGACTTCAGAAGAATTTTTTAAAACGGCTTTTGATACCGGAGATTACCGAAAGGGAATCGGGGTTGTTATCAATCCACAGAAGTTAATTGCAGAATTATCTCAATAAAAAAGAGGGAGAAATCCCTCTCTTTTATTCATTAGCGGTTTTTGTGGCAACGACTTTTTGATAAACACCGCCAAAATAGGTTTGTTGGGACCAACGGCATGTTTCGGCGTGTGAGGCCATGCCTTTTATAGAGTTTTTCCATAAACTTTCAGCAAAAGGTTGATATAATCTGTTTATGGCGCGAATTATATATTTCAACGGGTGATATGAGGAGGGTTGATGATAGTCTATGAAAACGGCTTTCCCTCCTGGCTTGAGGGCTTTTAGAATGTTATCAATCATTTTTGTTCTGGTATATGGAGGGAGCTCGTGCAAAAGCATATAGCTGATGATGATATCATATTCTCCTTTGATGCCTTTTGATGCGTCGCCGTGGATATATTCTATTTTTTGTTCAAGATGTTTTTCTCGGCAATTTTCCAGAATTTTTGAGTTGATGTCTACAATGGCGTATGAGCCCAACATTCCTAATCCCGAGTACGCTTTTTCTATTTGTCCACCTAAAGTTGCACCGATTTGCAAAATATGTGAATGCGGAGAAATTTCTTTTTTGACTTCTTCGGTTAGAACGTGGTGGTATCCTAAAGTTAGTATATTCAGAACGAAAGCATTGTCTAAAAAGTTATATAATGAGGAATTTTGATATAGCCATCCGTATATATCGGTTATGTAGGCGGGTAATTGTTTTTTTTCTGCTTTGGCCATGGGGTATCCTTTTATTGATTATTTGCAAGATTATCGGTTATGTATCCACGTTTTGCCGCTTCTATTACGGCGGAGGTTCTGTTTTTGACATTAAGAACTTTTAAGATGACAGTGATGTGGACTTTTACAGTTCCTTCCGTTAGGTTTAATTTGTAAGCAATTTGTTTGTTGGATAATCCTTCTGCAATGCATTTGACAATTTCTATTTGGCGCTCTGTTAAACTTTTTTGAGGGGCTTCGTTTGTGCTGTCAGCAAATTTTTCTAAAGCTTTTAAGGGGGCGATATACTCTTTTTGTGTATTTTTATTGTTTTGAGTCGTTAGTGGATTGGTGTATAAGAGTTCGTGAGGAATATACACCCCGCCAGCTAATACTAAATTTATAGCGCTGATGATAAGATTGTTAGAGGCCGTTTTGGGAATATATCCAGACACACCAATGTCTAAGGTTTGTTGTAAAATCTCTTTGTCAAAAACAGCAGATATGATGATGATAGGTGTTTCCGGCTCAAGCGTGTGAATTTTTGTGAGCGCTTGTAACCAATTCGCGCCGGGCATAGCTAAATCTGTAATAATTAAATCAAAATTTTGTTTGTCTTCTAAAATGTTGAATATATCAGTATAACTTTGTGCTGTTGTAATTTCCGGATTAGGTAGGTTTTCTTTTAAGATAAACTCTAAACCTTTTAAAAACAATTCATGGTCATCTGCAATTAGTATTTTCATTTATTTGCTCCAATCTCCAGATATCATCTGCCAACATGATAAGGCTGCGGCTACAGCAGTTTCTGCTCTTAAAATACGAGGTCCTAAAGTTGCACCTTTGGCAAAAGTAAGACTTCTTAGTGTTTCTTGTTCCTCATTTGAAAAACCACCTTCAGGGCCAATCAAAAGTGCGGCTTTGTTTGATGGATTTTCTTTTAAAATGGTTAAAAAATTTTTGCTTTGTAAACTTTCATCCATAAAAAATAGGGGTCTTTCTTTGTCCCAAGTTCGTAAGATTTCTTTTAATTCTTTGGACGCGGAAATTTCCGGTAAATCGGTTCGTCGGCATTGTTCGGCTGCTTCTATACTCTGTGCAATATAGCGCTCCAAGCGGATGTTTTTGGTCATGGTATATTGGGTTATTACCGGTTGTATTTTACGGCAACCTAATTCGGTTGCTTTTTCTATAACAAAGTCTGTTTTATCTTTTTTTAGTGGGGCAAATAAAAGCCAGATATCAGGGCAGAGAGTATATTTTTTTAGTTGGTGGGTAATTTGTATTTGGCCTTGCTTTTTTTCAAGAGAGATTAAAGTTGCCGAAAATTCGCCGGTTTGATTATCAAAGCATTGGATGGGTGTGTTTTGAGTAGCTCTGATGACATTTTTTAGATAGTGTGTTTGCTCTTCGTCTAAAGTTATGATTTTGTTTTGAGCGAGCGGTTCTTTTATGTATAAGCGAATAGTTTGTGACATGTTCTTATTCTTTGTATAAAGTTATTTTATGCTATGATATTAGTAAATATGTGTTAAAGAATAGATAAAATTTTTAACATTAAGGGATACTGAATAAAATGATTATCACAGTAGATGGTCCGGCAGCCGCAGGTAAAGGGACGCTTTCACAAAAATTAGCAGATAAATACGGATTAGCTTATTTTGATACCGGTATGGTTTATAGAGCGGTCGGGCTGATGATGGTTAAAAATTCTTTTGATTTGGCGGATGTTTCGGTAGCAGAAAATATGGCGGCACAATTGACATTTGCTAAAATGATGGAACTATCTAAAGATAAGGATTTTCGTTCGTCGTTGGGGGGTAATGCGGCTTCTATTGTTTCTAGCTATTCTGGGGTGCGCGCGCGTTTGTTGGATATGCAACGTAATTTTGCTAAAAATCCGACATTTGCAGATGGGACTCCTGCACGGGGTGTGATTTATGATGGACGCGATACCGGTACGGTTATTTGTCCTCAAGCAGATGTTAAATTTTTTATTACGGCTTCTTCAGAAGTTCGTGCTAAAAGAAGGTATGATGAATTTGTGCAAAAAGGTATGAATGTTCAGTATGAAGATGTTCTAAAAGATGTGATTGCTCGGGATGAGCGGGATGCTAATCGTAAGGATGCTCCGATGAAGCCGGCTGAAGATGCGGTGATTTTGGATACATCTGATATGGGAATTGATGAGGTTTTTCAAAAATCTGTTGCAATTATTGAAGAAATGCTTAAATATTCTAAAAAAAATTAGGATAAGGAGCTTAGATATGCAAAATAAAAAATTGACAGACGCTGTATATTATGTCGGTGCTGATGATAAAACATTAGATTTGTTTGAAGGACAATATGTTATTCCAGACGGCATTTCGTATAATTCATATGTGATTATGGATGAAAAAATTGCGGTTATGGATACAGTGGATAAAAGAGCAACAGATGAGTGGTTTAAGAATCTAGATGAAGTGCTGGGTAATAAAGAACCGGATTATTTGGTTGTTTTGCATATGGAGCCGGATCATGCTGCCAATATTCAGCATTTTTTGGAAAAATATAAAAATGCTAAAATTGTAACGAATCCAAAAACCTTTAATATGATACCTCAATTTTTTGAACATCTGGATTTAGAAGGGCGGAAAATTGTTGTTAATGAAGGTGATGAATTAGTTTTGGGTGAACATTCTTTGACCTTTGTTATGGCTCCAATGGTTCATTGGCCGGAAGTTATGGTCGCTTATGAGAAAAAAGAGAAAATTTTGTTCTCGGCGGATGCGTTTGGTAAATTCGGGGCGCTGGATACGGATGACGGTGATTGGGATTGTGAAGCGCGTCGGTATTATATTAATATTGTTGGTAAATATGGCGTTCAAGTTCAATCTTTGCTCAAAAAAGCTGCAAATTTGGATATTCAAAAGATTTTTGCATTGCATGGACCTATGTTGACGGAGAATCTGGGACATTATATTGAAAAATATGATATTTGGAGCAGTTATCGTCCGGAAGATAAGGGGATATTTATTGCTTATGCCTCTGTTTATGGAAATACGAAGAAAGTTGCAGAAAAATTAAAAGAAATTTTGGAAGCAAAAGGGGATGTTAAAGTTACTTTGGCAGATTTAGCACGCGATGATATGGCCGAAGCTGTTGAAGATGCTTTTCGTTATGATAGATTGGTTTTGGCATCTATTACATATGATGGTGGCTTATTCCCTTGTATGGAAAGCTTTATTGCCCATCTTAAACATAAAAATTACCAGAATCGCAAAGTTGCTTTTATGGAAAATGGTTCTTGGGCTCCTTTGGCTGCAAAAAAGATGAAAGCAGAATTGGAAAATTGTAAGAATTTGACGTTTTTGAATAATACCGTTTCAATTAGATCTGCTTTGAAAGATGCTGATATTAAACAGTTGGAGAATTTAGCTGACGAATTGCTAAGTGATTGATGTACTCTTTAAAGTGAGGATGGAAAAGCGGTCTGGGTTAATACGGGCTGCTTTTTTATTTGAGGGGAAGGTTACTTTAGCGTGAGAAAATCTCTTGCAAAAAATTATTTTTTTAGTATGGTGTAGGCGCGTTATTTATTATTTTAAATTTTAATTTTTATGAAAAGAAATGTGTATATTTTTCGTCATGGTGAAACAGATTATAATCTGGAATACAGATGGCAAGGATGCGGATTGGATCCGGTTTTAAATGAGAATGGTTTGGATCAAGCTAAGCAATTAGCGGAGAAAGTTGCTTCTCTTAGATTAACTGTCTTTTATAGTTCTCCTTTGGTGCGAGCTGTGCAAACGGCCAATATCTTAGCGCAAAGAGTTGGAATTGATATTCCGATTATTATTCTTCAAGATTTGCGTGAAGGTCATTTTGGTGATGCTGAGGGACTGACTTTTACAGAGGTTCGGGGGCAATTTGGTGAGGAGTTTGTTAACAGCGTTTGTTGGCCGACCGTTGAAACTTGGGATAGAGCTTTTCCGCATGGTGAGAGTAAACATGATATGTTTAATCGTGCGCTAGGGTGTTTGAACTATATTTTGCATTGTACAAATGATGCGAATATCGGGGTTGTTTGTCACGCAGGTATTATGAGTGCATTGAAGTGTGGTTTGAATTTAGAGCAGACTCCAAATCCTAATTGTTCGGTGTTGCATTTGCAATATGATCCGGAAACGCATCTGTTTGAACAGATTCATGACTAAAGAGAGCCGCTTTATGCGGCTTTTTGTTTGTGGATATCCGAATCCATATTGATATTCGTTATTTGATAATTTTGAAGGGGAAATGGTGCACCCGGCGAGGTTCGAACTCGCAACCTTTGGCGTCGGAGGCCAACACTCTATCCAATTGAGCTACGGGTACTTACTTTCTTTGCATCTCTGCTTTATATATCCTATTTTTTTATTATTCCAGTATTTTTTCGCTTTTTTGCGAAGATTTTACTTGACTTCTAGTGATTATCTTTGTATGTATGAGCAAAAGTTTTTGAGTAAAGGATATTAAAAATGGCTAAGAAATGTGAAATTTCCGGCACTGGCGTTATGAGCGGTAATAATGTAAGTCACGCTAACAATAGAACTCGCCGTCGCTTTTTGCCGAATCTGCAAGTTGTTTCTCTTTTAAGCGAAGCTCTTGGTAAAATCTATAAATTGAGAATTTGTACAAAGACTCTTCGTTCTATTGAACATAAAGGTGGTCTTGATGCTTATTTGATGGCTACTCCGGATGCTAAGTTGTCTGAAGAAGCTAAAAAAATTAAAAAAGTTGTTGCAGGTAAAATTGCTGCATAAAACTTGCTAAATGATTTTTTATAAAGGCTACTTCGGTAGCCTTTTTTTGTGTTTGGTGGATAGAATTTTGATGTTTATCTTGTGTATAACAGATGTGTGAGTATGGGAGATTTTGCTTGCATTTTGCTGTTTTACGATATATAGATACAAAGTCTTCGGGACGTAGTTCAGCCTGGTAGAGCGCTTGCATGGGGTGCAAGAAGTCGGAGGTTCGAATCCTCTCGTCCCGACCACATAGAAGAGGCCTGCTGTTTTGCAGGCCTTTTTTAGAGAAGTTGTTTAATGTCATACTGCGTTAAAAAGTTTTTATTTGATAGCATTAAATTTTCAGGCAAAGCGTTAATATCAAACCACTTCCACTCGGCGCATTTTTCGGGTTCCATAATTTTTGGAATGCCTTGATATTTGTGACAGCACAAGTGAAGGGTTATATAGTGTTTTCCGCTTTCTTTATAAAAATCATTCGTGACGCCTTGAAGAGTTACATCTTGGGGATTTATTTGTAAACCTGTTTCTTCTAAGGCTTCTCTAACGGCGGCTTGTTCATTACTTTCGCCGTATTCCATATGACCACCGGGCGGACACCATGTGCCTTTACTGTGTTCGCTCTTTCTTAGCCCTAAAAGAAGTTGATTTTGAGGGTTAAAAATATATAGCCCGACTCCTACTTTTATTTGCTGTTCCATCTTTAGTCCTTTTTATATGAAAAAAGCCACACTCTGTGGCTTTTTAATTTTTATTCTAACCAGTATTCTATGGTTGATACAACACGAACTGTTTTTTCTATTTGTTGTGATTCTGAGCTTCCCATCGTTTGTTCACGGGGAAGAATAGAAAAGACTCCTTGATTAGCGCGACGAATTTTGCCCACGATGCTTCCGGAGCTCTTTGCAAATTCGTAAGCGGCTTCTTTGGCGCTTTTAGTTGCTTCTTCCAGCATCTTCGGCTTGATATCATTTAATTTTGTGAAAATGTAAGACACGGGGTATTCATAGGACGAACTGTCAAAAATGATACCTTTGGAGATTAAATTATCAGTCTTAGTTAAAGATTCTTCTACTAAATCTACATTAGTGCTGCGTACGGTAATTGTTTGAGACAAAATGAAGCGCATATCGTTATTTTCATTGTTACGGTATGGATTAGCCATCAAATCGTTCGTTTCAATGCGACCTAATTTAATTTCTGTTTCTGTGAAACCTTGTTGCTTTAAAAAAGCGAGAATCTCTGATGCTTGAGAGGTGATTTCTTTTTGTGCGCTGAATAATTCTTTGCCGGTGATTACAAATTTGAGTTTCCATATTGCTAAGTCGGCTTTGACATCCATTTCTGATAGACCTTTTACGGTTACGGAATTGTTGTCTAGTTTAGCTTTGTAATAGTAATAGCCGGGAAAGAAGCCCCCAAAGATGAGACCTAAGGCTAAAAGTGCTGCTGAGATGATTTTTTTCATGTTGGCATCCTCTATATATAGTTGAATTTATGTTCTCAATCCTAATTGAAATTTGCGAAGATACAAGAAAAAACTTTACCTTTTCAGGTAAAGCTTTTGAAAAAAATTATTTTAAATTTAAATCTTTTATCCAGCCGGATATTCCGAAAGTTCGGCTTTGGTATCCGACCCAGCCGTCTTTGCTGACATTGCAGCCGGAGCATTGTGCTGTTAAGTCTGTTATTGTATTTTGTTCACCGCCGCCACCGTGGGTGATAAATGGAATGATTGTTTTTCCGCTTAAATTATTGTCGGCTAAAAAGGTGCTTACAGCCGGTGCAATTGTTCCCCACCAATTCGGAGAGCCCAAGAAAATTATATCATATTGGGAAATGTTATTTACTTTTCCTTTTAATGTGGGGCGAAAGCCTTCATTTATTTCTCGTTTGGCTTGCGCTGTTGTTGCACGATACTCTTCCGGATAGGTCTGTTCTGTTTCTATCCGATAGATATCTCCTCCTACTTTTTCATGGATGGCTTCGGCTACTTCTTTCGTGTTGCCGGACCAAGAATAGTAGGCGACTAAAATCTTTTTGTTTGCCATATTCTGTTCCGGATTTGTTTGCGCCAAAGTTGTATTGGCGGTTAAAAAGATGGCAGATATTGCCAAAAATATTTTCTTAAATAAATTACGGATGTTCATTTTCATTTCTCTCCTTTCTGTTATTCTGTAGGTAAGTATAATTTTTAGAGTATACTCTAAGTCAAGAGCTTTTTTATGATATTTTATTTGTTGAGCCTTTTAGAATAATAGAGGCCTATTTCAAATAGAGCATAGGTGGGGATTGTCAGCATAAGCTGGCTAACTACATCCGGCGGGGTTAAAATGGCCGCAATGATTAAAATTAATGTAAAAATATAGGGACGTTTGGCTTTAACCGTTTCATATGTGCAGATACCTGATTTTATGAGAGAATAGGTTATCAAGGGAAATTGAAACATTATTCCAAAAATGACTGATAACCATAAACTTAGTCCTATGACATTTGAAATACCTAAGGTGGCTTTTAATTCCGGTGTGGCAAAACCTGCACCAAATTTGATAATCAGTGGTAAAATAAAACTGATACAAAAACAAACTCCCAAAATGAATAGTGAGCTAGAGCTCAAAATTATCCGTTTGATGAAATATCGTTCGTTTTCATACAACGCAGGGAGAATAAAATTCCATAATTGTTTGGCTATGTATGGAAAACATATCACAAAATCTAAAACAAGTGCGATTTTTATTTGTAAAATAAAGACTTCTGCCGGTGAAAAAAAGTTTAGCGTTACCGGTAAGTCTTGAATAAGAATTTTTATCAGCCAATCCAGAAAATAAGGAGATAAATACAGCGTTAGCGGTAATATAATCGCAAGAGATATTAGACAGCGCAATAATGTATTTCGCAAGGCTTCTAAATGCGAAATGAGTGTTTCTTCATCTGACGGAGTTTGTTCGTTATTGCTCATTTAATCCTTTTTATTTTTAGAATCATCTTCTTGTTGAGCTACTTTTTCTATTGTTTCTTGTAGACTGTCTGCTTCGTTTTGCAGAGCTTCTTTTGCTTTTTTATATTCATAAGAGGCTTTCCCAAATGCTTTGGCGAGTTCTGGTATTCGCTTGCCTCCGAAAAGTAATAAGACGACAACTAATATTAAAATGAGTTCACTTAATCCGATAGACATATTTTTCTCCTTATTGTTTTAGTGTTTTCTGGGTTTCTAAAGCTTGTACCTTTATGGCGGATACAGGGCAAACTGCTTGGCACGCTCCGCATCCGATACATTTATCTGCATCAACTTTGGGGAAATCACCTTGTTCTTTGGTAATTGCTGAGCGAGGACATTCCATGACGCACAATCCACATTGTATGCACGAATCGATGTTGATGGTAGCTAGACCGATTTGGGTATGTCGTTTTTCTTTTAGCGTCAGCCTTTGTATAGCTCCACTGGGGCATACTTCTGAACATTTATGGCAATTGTAATCGCAAAAACTTTTTTGATATTTTATATGCACAACCGGAAATTCTTCATCAGCTTTTTGAATGATTTTCATGGGGCAATTTGCAACACATAGATTGCAATTTAAACATTTATTGGCAAAGTCTTTGGTGTTTCCGGCTCCGGGAGGAAGTAAAACGTTTTTTAGCTTTTTTACGACATTGTCACCAAGTTTGACACCACTTTTGTAAGCTACGGCTAAAACGGCTAATGCTCCGGCTCCGATGAGAAAGCGACGACGTCCAAAATTTAGCGAAGTGTTTGATTTTTGTGATTTTTCTCTTTTATATGAAATACCGCCATTATGGCAAAGGGTTAGGCAACGAAAGCATTTTATGCATGTTTCATTGTTTATTGTTTTGTTTTTGAAATCAATACAGCCCGAAGGACATTTTTGGGTGCATAAACCGCAGGCAACGCAGGAATCCTTGTCAATTTGAAGCTTATAAATGGAATGACGAGCTATTAGGCCGAGGAGTGTACCAACTGGGCAAATATTGGTGCAGAAATATCTCCCTTTAAACCATGTTAAAAGAGCTATAATTACGATAATTGTTATGCCATAGGTTGTTCCGCTGATGGCTGATCCGAAAATAGAGTATGGATCAATTAAGCGCATAAAATATGCTGTTCCGCCCAGAAGAGTACCAAAAGCTATGGCAGCTATGAAATATTTGATTGAAGAGCTCTTTTGTGTGGGGAGTTTCTTGCGGTGGAAAATGAGTAGGTATAATTCTTGCAGGAGGCCCAGAGGACATATTGTTGAGCAGTATATTCTTCCGAATAGCAGTGTTAGAAGCAGAAGAAAAGCAATTAGTATTCCGGAGAATATTGTGAAACTTGTTATGGAGCTCTGAATTAAAGGGGCTATGTTTAAATCAAATATCTTTATTGGGTAAAATAATCCTAATAGTCCCCCAATGCATAGCGTTGCTACTATGAGTGCGAGTGCTATTCGTGTTTTTTGAAGTGTTTTGGCTTTTAGCATCTTGTTTCCCTCTTCATATTTATCTTAAGAGTACTGGGGTAGATGTTTTTTATCAAGAATTTTTCTTGGTTATTAGCTTTTATTTCAAAAAGAAGCAGGTTTTTGCACCTGCTTCTTGTGAGGTTATAGATTTAAGCTTTTTTTCCCATTTCATAAGCTTCTTTGAGGGCAGGACTGCCCTTGATATCGCCCATTTGCCAAGCACCTATTCCGTAGATGACGCCTTTTTCTTTGGTCCCTTCTAAGCAATCTTCCGTGAAGCCACGGAAACTTTCTAGTACTCGCTGCATGTTTTGGCGGCTGTTATCAGCTGCTGCTAAGATAAAATAAAAATCTTTGTTTTTGATTTCTTCATATCTTGGTACTGTACGGTCTATCAGGGTTTTCATTTGCCCATTCATATTATAAAAGTACACAGGTGTTGCCATGACGATGACGTCGGCTTTTACCATTTTATCTAAAATTTTTTCCATATCGTCTTTTTGCACGCATTTGTGTGTGGTGTTGCATACGCCGCAACCGCGGCAAAAGTTGATTTTATAATCATTTAAGTGTATCTTTTCTACAGTATTTTCCGATTCAAGAGCTCCTTTTATGAATTCATCGCATAAGGTATCCGAATTTCCTCCTTTGCGAAAACTTGCAGATAGAACTAAAATGTTTTTGCTCATTATTTGTACTCCTCATCTGTTACGGGTTCTTGCCATGTGGTGGTATTGTTTGGAACGTTGGTTTCTATGGAAATATGCGTAAACCATGAATCTGGTGCAGCACCGTGCCAGTGTTTGACGTTTGGTGCTATTCTTACAATATCTCCTTTATGTAAAATGCGGAGCTCTCCATTTTGCTCTTGGTAGCGTCCTTCACCGTTGAGTACGAGAAGGATTTGTCCGCCGCTGTGGCTGTGCCAATTGGTTCTAGCTCCCGGTTCAAAAGTGACATTGCCTATCGGGGCGTTGAAAATATCGTCTTTTTCGCTTAGCATATTTAAATAGGTTTGTCCGGTGAAAAATTTTCCATAGGGATTTTTTTCACCTTGTGCAAAAATTGTGTCTATGGGGGCTTTAGTCATTTCAGATGCTCCTAAAGTTGGTGTTGAAATCGTTAGCATAATTGCACTTAGATATAGGGTTAAGTTTTTACATTTCATTAGTCTATCTCCAATCAAGGTTAGTTCGACTCGTTTCGTTATTAATGATAATTGTTAGAGCTTACTCTAAGTCAAGGGCCTTTTATAATTTGTAGAAAAATTATACACTTAGAGCCTACTCTAAGGTTTGCTTTGAGTTGACAATGTTTTTGTTTGTTGTATGTTTTTTGTAAAAAAAAGGAGCGAAAAATGCGATATTCAATAGGACAAGTTGCTAAAAAATTAGGTCTGACAACTCATACAATTCGTTATTATGATAAAGAGGGATTGTTGCCTTTTATTAGAAAAGGCTCATCCGGAGCACGTGTGTTTGAAGAAGACGACGTGGATTGGTTGATTATTGTTGAATGCTTAAAAAGGACAGGTATGCCTCTAAAGGAGATTAAAAAGTATATTCAACTTTGTCAGCAGGGTGATGAAACATTGCAGACTCGTTTTGAGATGTTTCAGAAGCAAAAAGTTAAAATTGAAGAACAAATGTCTACTTTGCAAAAGTATATGGAGAAAATTAATTTTAAAATCGCGTATTATGGTGATGCTGTTAAACATGGTACAGATGATATATACACACGTAATAAATGGTTGGCGGCAGAAAGAGAAAGGCTGTTTGGGCATAAATAACTTAAATAATCCCTTTTATGGCATCAAAAATAGGGGTAGATTGTTGTTTCTCTTTGTTATTTTTTATTAATAGTTGATAAAAGTAAATTAAGGAAAATAAACGTACGGAACAGGTAAGTCCTAGCTGTGCGTTTTTGCGTGTACTTATTAAATTTATTAAAGTGTTACGCTTGATGTTTTCTCTTTTGCAGATGTTATCAATTGCATCCCACTCTGCAGCAGCCAATCGCATACTGGTTTTATGGTGATTGATAAAGATTACTTTGCTTAATAATTGGGTCATATATATCTCCTGTTTAAACTTTTTATCTAGTATATAGTATATTTTTATTAATATTCAATTTATATTTGTATTTTTTTATTATGAAATGAAAGTTTCTTGCTAATATAAAATTAATTTTTTTTTATCATTATAATCTTGAAGTTTCTTAGAGGTGGGCTATGTTTAGGAAAATTTTGTGTTGTGTATTTGTGTTAATATGTTTTGCTGGTGACGGAGTTGCACAGTATGCCAGATCCGGATGGTTTGTTGTGGATGATGTCAATGATAGTCTTGTGCAGAAACAGGAAAAAATGGCAGAAGATGGAGAAAAAAATTCAGTAAAACCTTATAAGCGTTCTGTTCAACAAAATCGGCAGAAAACATTAAGAAAACAGCAGTCTCATGCTCAACAGGAAAAAATAAATCGCAAAGGTTTCTCTTTGAGTAAAAGTGAGCTTAAACTTGCTTCTTTGTTATTAAAAAAGGAGTATCAGATTAGTAAAGGGAAAAATTTTGTGATTGCCCCTTTGTCCTTTTACGCAACAGCGGTCTTATTGGCAAACGGAGTGGTTGATTCTGGTTTGTTAGAGTTTTCTAAACTGTTTTCTATTTTTCGCTTAGTGGATGTTGATACCACATTAAAATCTTATTTAACTTCAAAAAATAAGTCTCTTGAATGGAATATTTCACTTTGGGGGAATATTTTCAGCCAAAGATATCGGACAATGATTGGTGATATTTTGGGGGCTGAGACTTGGAGTATGCAAGGAAGTACAGATGTTCTTAATTCATGGATAAGAGAAAAGACAAATAAAGTAATTGATGAGATAATAGTTTCTCGCCCTGTTAATGATGATGAATTGTATGTTGTTTCATCATTGGGGTTTTATCAAAATTGGCAATACGCTTTTGATGAGAAATTAACAAAGGAGAAAATTTTTTATACGGCTACAGGTGAAGAGACTGTTGTTAATATGATGTATCAACATGGTACGTTTGAATATTTTGAGAACGATTTTATGCAGGTGGTTCGTCTGTTTTTTAGTTCAGGAGATTACATTACTTTTTATCTTCCAAGAGAAAATGCAGATTTTGATAAATTTGTAGCGAATTTTGAAGATTATAAAATGATGCCGGAAATGTATCCTACTGAAATGGATTTATTTATTCCGAGATTCCAACTTTCATATAATTGGAAAAATGTTAAAGATGTTTTTGAGGGCTTTGGTATTGCAGAAATATTTTCTTCAACATATAATTTTGCAAAAATGATAAATTATGATGTTTCTGCACAGGTTTCAGATATTCTTCTTAATACTAGATTACAAATTGATGAAGGTGCTACGTTGGAAGAAACGAAAGTAGACAATGGTGATAATGCAAAGAAGCAAATAACAACTGTTGCTGCGATGTTTAATGCAAATAGACCTTTTGTGTTCATGCTTAATAAAGGGGATATGATTGGTGTGATTACGGCTGGGAATAAAATATCCCAAGAAATATTGGAAAATAAGAATTCTGAGATGGTGGGAGAGGTTGTTGTCAGAGAGCGTAAAAATGGTTCTCCTGAATGGTATGAGGATAAAAATCAGCAAGGTGATTTTATTCTTAAAAATAAATTAAGATAGAAAAACTTTCTTAAAAACGTATCGTCGTTGATGAATTGTACTTGGTTTTAAGCTAATCCTTTCAGTGTTTCGTATATGAGAGACATTCGTTCTGCTTTTTGTGGTTGTTTTAGCGCTGTTCTGCAATAAACTAGTGCAAACAGACGAACGGTGGATGTTAAGCCCATTTTTGCATCTCTGTTGGCATCAATGACTTCAAATAGGCTTTTTCTTTTTATCTTTTCTCGCTCACAAATGGTATCTAGTGCTTTCCATTCTGCTGGAGCAAGTCGTATACTTGTTTTGCGGTTATATATTGAAATAACTCGGTTTGATAGTGAGGCCATGATTTCTCCTTTGTTTTATGTGTATAGATATATTAAAGTCTAATTTGATTTTATGCAACTAATATTTGTAATATTTTATTTTTTTTCTAAAAAGTTGTTGAATATATAAGTGTTCGCTTCTAAAATAGTACGCGAAAAGGTTGAAAACGGAGATATTTATGATATACGGACGTGATATTTTAGTTTTTAGAAGAGTAGTCAGAGAGATTCAAGATGAGTGTGTGCAACTGTTTTGGAATAATGCAGATGATCCTTTGGCTGGTGTTTTTGAAAATATTTGTCATTGGTGTCTAAATCAACTTGCAGTTATTACTGAATCTGGAGTAGAAAATTATCTGTTTAGTACGGCCAAAATAGATAATTTGAATAAAATTATTTATGAGGCATATTATTCGCCGTGGGTGTATTTTGATGGATATCTTGAGGTTGATGATTTTATTCAATCTTGTGATGATAGTTCGTATCAAAATCAAAAGCCACAAGTTCCGAGTTTGCAGATTTTTTATCAGATTTTATCTATCTTAAAACAAGAGGAGACGGCTCTTCAAATTAAGGAAGAGGTTAATGCTTTGTTTTATGAAGATATTTGTTAATCTCCTGTAAGCCTTATATTATAATTTAGAAATTGTTTCAGCTATCTCTTTGGCGGTATTTAAAAGAGGTGGCTTTATCGCATTTGTTGTGTGCATTGTTTGCTCAAGGTCAAAAGCATATCCACTCTCAAAAAGAGAACGTACAAAGCGTAAGTGCTTTGGGGTAAGCCAGTTTGTGCCGATGAAAATGCGTAAATCTTTTTCTGTTGCCGTGGCTTCGCTGCACATTGAGACAGAATCTCCGGTGACAACTAAATTATCGGCACAGGCCAAAAATCCCAAATATGGGTTTTTATCTTTGCTTCCCCATAAATAGGCATAATGCGGATATTTTTCTAAATATGACATTATCTTTTTTTCTGCTTCAGCTCCTGTGCGGCGTGATGTCGTAATAAGCAAAGAGCCACCTTCTTGCTCTTTTAGGTTAGCAACGGCTTTAGCCAAGGCTTCTGCATTTTCTATGCTGAAAGGTTTCTTTTTTATTGCCCCCCCGATGATAAGAGCTGTTATCGGGTGTGGTAAGTTTGCAAATAGGGGACTCCATTCTTGGTAGGCCTCATGTAGCTTTTCTTTGGTTACAAAATGGGGACATCCAATTGTGTAATGGATATTCGGAGTTTGAATTTTGTTTTTATCATGCTCAGGTGTGAAAACTAAATCAAACTCTTTAAGACCAGTTCGTCCAATGTGCCCTAGTTGTACTAATTTTGTATTGGGGTGTTGCTTTTTTATGTAGCGTGCGATTGGAGCTGTTCTTCTGGTTGATGAAAGTACAATGTCCGGATAGGGGACACTAATTTCTGTTTTTGATTGATGGGTTAGGCCAAGTAAAGTTTTGCCACGGATAAAATTAGGTAAGCCTGCTAACTTTGTGTATTCTAATTCTTTATATATAACATTTATATTTGAGGGGTTAAGGTAGTTTGCAATTCCTTCTGCCTGATGACGGCTTCCGGCACGGTTATCTAACAGAATCCATATACTTTTCATGAGCCTGACTTTTAAAATGAAATCAAATCTTTATCTTTTGTTAAGTTATATATGATATGGATATATTTGCAAGAAGAATTTTGAGAGTATACGAAAATGTTTAAGAGTTTAATTTTGACAGCAATTTTTACGGTTTCTTTGGGGGTTTCCGCGCATGCACAGGTTGCTGCATTAAATGAGGCTAAATATATTACTACCCTAAAAGTAGTTGCTGATCATAAAATGAAAGATGCTGATTTGGTTTCGGATATTGATAAGTTGCGGCAAAATAAAAATTTTAATAGAGATTTGGTTCAGATGTTGGCTAAATTGGATAATGATAAGCCAAATAGTGCTAAAAACTTGAAAATTAAAAGAATTTTGGAGAGAACAGGTAAGGAAATTTATAACGAACTTAAATAAGGGAAGGTGGAAAGTTATGAAAAAAATTGTGTGTGTGTTTGCTTTGCTGATGGGCGCATGTACGACGGAATATATTTTGATGGATGAAAGCGCTAATCCTGTTGAGGAAGGATATTATACTCAATTGGATGGCGAAAAATCATCTTTTGATGAAAATCTTGTCAGTCAGGATGTTTGGGCAGCATCAGAGCGGGAGCTTACGGCAAATGATGTTTTTGTTGTAGGTGAAGGAAGCGATTTTGTTACCTATCAATATAAGAATGTTCGCGTAGATGAAATATCGCCATTGGCTTCTATGTATTGTGCAGATGTTGCTTATGGCGGCTCTCCATACTTAAGAGAAGTTACAATGTATCATAATGGTTTTATGCGGGCAACGTTTGATTGCGTTAATCTTGCAATCTAAAAGCTTATTCCCTATATAGTATCAAAAGGGGATATGATGTTATGGTAAAAAATCTTTATGATGTGTTAGGTGTAGCTAAAACGGCTACTGAGGCAGAAATTAAGTCTCAATATCGTAAATTGGCTCGTAAATATCATCCGGATTTAAATAAAGATGATAAAAATGCTGCGGAGAAATTTAAAGAAGTTTCTGCCGCTTATGATATTTTGGGTGATAAAGATAAACGACAGAAGTACGATAACCATGAAATAGACGAAGAAGGGAAACCGGCCGGATTTGGCGCGGGTGGCTTTAATCCCGGTGGTGGAACATATAGAACGTATTCTACAAATGGGTTTAATGGCGCTCAAGGCTTTAGTAGTTCGGGTGGTTTTGATTTTTCGTCACTATTTGGAGATGATATCTTTAGCCAATTTAGCAATGCCGGTGGAGCGGGGTTTGGCTCAACTGCCGGATTTAATACCAGAAGGGCTCAAAAAGGTCAGGATGTATCATACTCACTTGATGTAGACTTTTTGGATGCGGCTAAAGGTGCTGAAAAATATATTTCTATTAATGGAAAGAGATTAAGTGTTAAAATTCCTGCAGGTACGACAACAGGTCAAACATTGCGTCTTAAAGGACAGGGAATGCCTGGTATTAACGGAGGGGCAGCCGGTGATGCTTTGATTACGTTAACAGTTGGGCAACATCCATATTTTAAAGCGGAAGGACGTGATATCCTTGTTGATTTGCCAATTTCTATGAAAGAGGCTGTGTTGGGGGCTAAGGTTATTGTGCCTACGCTGAGCGGTAAGGTTAGTGTTAAAATTCCTCCGTATGCTTCAAGCGGTGAAAAATTGCGTTTGAAAGGTAAAGGGATTAAAACGGCTGATGGTGTAGGTGATGAAATTGTAAATTTAGCTATTATGGCGCCGAAAACTAAAGATGCTGCTTTGGAGGCGGCTCTTAACAATATGCCGGATGAGCCATTGAGGACGTTTTAATGCATTTTGAAGCCTTAGAAAATTTTGAATGGTATAATGATCCTGAGAATGTTCGCTTTGAGGACGATGCGATGATTATTTATGCTCGTCCTGATACAGATTTTTGGCAGAGTATACATCGGGGATTTAAAAAGGATGATGGCCATTTTTTCTTTTGTCGGCAAAAGGGGGATTTCTTTCTGACCTTAAAATGGAAATTCAGTCAATTAGATAAGTTTTCACAATGCGGCATTATGGTAAGAATTGATGAACGTAATTGGTTTAAGGCTTCTTTGATGAATGAACAAGCTCATCAGAATGTTTTGGCCTCTTCTTATACTGTGACCGGACATTCTGATTGGGCTGGTTTTAATTTGCCTCAAGATGTGGAGGAAATTTGGTATCGGCTAAACCGTGTTGGTGATGATTATATTTTTTCCTATTCTTTGGATGGTGTGCAGTTTATTAAGAGCAGAATGTTTTATTTGCAGAGTTATGAAGAAGTAAAAGTTGGGGCTTATATTGCGAGCCCGAATTGTGAGAATTTTTCTGCGGAACTTTCTGGGTTAAAATTGGGGTTGTAACAGGTGGTTTTTAAAGAGAATCCTTTTCTTAATAAGTCGTAAAAATATTTGTTTTAAATGGAAAAAAATTTTCTTGACAAGTTGAAAAAAATGTTGTTTTTTTATCCTGTTTGTAACATACATTTTAGTATGTATCTATAATTTCAGGAGGCTTAATGGCTAGAAAATGCAAAGAAGATGCTGAAAAAACAAGGCAGGCCGTGTTGGAATCTGCGTTGGATGTTTTTTCAGAGAAGGGATTTGCAAAAGCAACATTTGATGAAATTGCTGCACGTGCAGGTTTTACAAAAGGAGCAGTGTACTGGTACTTTAGAAATAAAGCAGATTTAGTCGCAGCTTTGATTGAAGAATATGTTGAACGCAAACGTGCAGAATTAGCTCCGGTTGTACCAGAAGGAAATACTTTGGACGACTTGCTTAATTATTTCGTTTTATGGGCAGAAGCTAGTGAACGAGATCAACGCTTTTCTCGTTTTAATCGGTTTATGTCTTGCCAGATGGAATGGTCAGAGGCCGTTATTGATAGAGTAGATAAAGCCAGAGCTTTGAGTAAAAATCATCATTTAGAAAAAATTAACGCTGTTTTGGTAGAATCAAAGAGCAAGGGTGAGTTGCGTGATGATATTGATATAGAAATTATGTCTCATGTGATTATGTCTACTTATATCGGAATTATTTTTTCTGTTTTGAGTAAAAGAGTTAATTTTAGTATGGTTGAAATGGTTCGGGCCGGTCTAAGCGGGCTGCTTAGAGGGCTTAAAAAGTAGGAAGGTCAAAATGCACAAAGTTAAGTTGGCAGAAGTTATTAAAAAAGTTGATAAAGAAGAGGGGTTGAAAATTATGAAGAAAAGTTATTTGTTCGCAGGCGTTGTTGCTTTGCTAGCGGTTATTGCAGGTTGCCACTTTTATGGGCAAAAATCTGAAATGGCAGGTATGCCGGCAGTTAATGTAACAGTTGCTGATGTTAAAGAAGAAGAAATAAATAACCCCAAAACTTATGTGGCATTGGTTGAAGCTATTAATAGTGTTGATGTTGTTGCTAAGGTTAGCGGTAGCTTGGATAAAGTAAATTTTGTTGAAGGCAGCTTTGTTAAAAAAGATGATCCTTTGTTTATTATTGATAAAGATACTTATCAAGCTAACTACAATTTGGCTAAGGCACAATTGGAAAGTGCAAAGGCTAATTTGACGAAGACAGAGCGTGATTATAATCGTCAGAAACAGTTGAGTGCTAAAAATATTGCATCAAAAGCAACTTACGATAGTGCAGAAAGTGCTTATTTGCAGGCAAAAGCAGCTGTTTCTCAGGCAGAGGCTCAGTTAGACTTGGCTAAGATTGATTTAGATAATACAGAAGTTAAAGCATATATTGACGGATATATCGGAAAGACACAAGTTACGGAAGGTAACTATGTTAATGCTTCTGCGGAGCCTTTGGCGCGTGTTGTGCAAATTAACCCGATTAGAATCGCTTTCTCTTTAACTGATAAAGAATTTTTGGAACTTAATGCCGGTTCTGATAAGCCGTTAGAAAATTTTGTAATCAACATTGAATTGGCTAGTGGTGAAATCTTTAGTGAAAAATTGGAAAGAGTTTTTGCTAATAATGAAATTAACCAAGGTACGGCAACGATTGCAGTTTATGCCGATATCAAAAATGATAAAGGATTATTGAAACCTGGTGCATACGTTAAAATGTTTATTACTTCTTCAAATCCGAAAAAGGCTTTAGTTGTTCCTGAAACGGCAATTATTCAGAATGAAGAAGTTTCTCAAGTTTATGTTGTTAATGCCCAAAATATTGCAACTCTTAGAAAAGTTGAATTAGGTGAAGCTTTTGATGGCAAGCAAATTGTGGTTAGCGGATTAAAAGCCGGTGATAGAGTTATTGCCAGCGGTATGCAGAACCGTATGATGCATTCCGGAGCTACTGTTAATATTGTAAGTGCAAACTAATTTTGAGGGGATAGGGGAATGTTTTCTAAGTTCTTTATTGAGAGGCCGCGTTTTGCGGTGGTTATCGCCATTGTCATGAGCTTGGCCGGTTTGATTGCTATTTTTACTTTGCCGGTGGCAATGTATCCGGAAATTACCCCGCCGACGGTTACGGTTTCTGCGGATTATACAGGAGCCAGTGCGGAGACAGTTGCAAATACGGTTGCTATTCCTATTGAAAAAGAAGTTAATGGTGTTGATAACATGCTTTATATGAGCTCTTCATCATATAACTCCGGTAACTATCAGTTGGATATTAGTTTTGAAATTGGTACAGATCCTGACTTGGCTCAGGTAAAAGTTCAAAACCGTGTGCAAAAGGCGATTAACAGCTTGCCGGATGAAGTACAAACAAGAGGTGTTAATGTTATTAAACGTTCCTCAGAAATTTTGGCCTTTTTGCAAGCAGTTTCTCCAAACGGAACGCATGACCGTAATTTCTTAAACAACTATGTAACTAATAACATTAAAAATAACTTGGCGCGTCAATATGGTGTTGGTGACGTGCACGTTATGGGGTCTGATTTGAGTATGAGAGTTTGGCTTGATGCTGATAAAATGGCCGCATTGAATTTGCCAATTAGTACGGTTCAGCAGGCTATTACAAGTCAAAACTATCAACCATCACTAGGGTCTGTTGGTGCAGAACCTAACGATGGTTCAAGTGAAATCGTTTTTTCTTTGGAAACAAAAGGACGTCTTAACGAAGCAAAAGACTTTGAAAATATTATTGTCAGAACAGAAGCTGAAGGCGGTTTGGTTCGTTTGAAGGATATTGCTAAAGTTGAGATTGGCTCGGAAAGTTATTTGACAGTATCTGATGTTGACGGACAACCAAACGTTGCTTTGATGTTGAATAAACTTTCCGGCGCGAACGCTTTGCAAGCTATGGATGCCGTTAATGCTGAATTAGCACGTTTATCTAAGTATTATCCTGAAGATTTTGATGTTCAAGTCTTCTTTGATGCGACTGAATTTATTCGCGTATCTATTGAAGAAGTTGTGTTTACGTTATTCTTAACGTTCATGCTGGTGGTTTTGGTTTGTTATGTCTTTTTACAGGACTGGCGTGCTACGCTTATTCCGTCTATTGCTATTCCGGTGTCAATTTTAGCAACTTTTGCCGTGATGTTGGCTTTAGGATATAACTTGAATATTTTGACACTGTTTGGTTTGATTTTGGCTATTGGTTTGGTTGTGGACGATGCTATTGTGGTGGTTGAGCGTGTTTTGTATTTGATGCAAACAGAAAATCTTTCTCCAAAAGAGGCTGCTACCAAAGCGATGGAGCAGGTTTCTTCAGCCGTTGTTGCGACAACGTTAGTATTGTTGGCTATTTTCGTTCCTATTGCTTTTATGGGGGGCGTAACCGGTAGAATTTATCAACAATTTGCGATTGCTATTTCTTTTGCGGTATTGTTCTCTGGTATTAACGCTTTGACTTTAAGTCCTGCTTTAAGTGCTACTTTGTTAAAACCGATTAAACCTAGAACTTCCGGTTTTTTGTTCAGATTTGAACAAATGATAAATTCAACGAAAAATAAATATATTCAAGCTGTTGCATGGCTCGGCCGTAAGATGGCGATTATCGTGTTGATTGTCTTGTTGTTGGCTAGCTTGAATATCTTTTCTGTATTGAATATTAAATCATCATTCTTGCCGGATGAAGACCAAGGTATGATTATGGCTAATATTCAATTGCCAGAAGGTGCATCCGGACGTCGTACTTTGGATGTTATTGATAAGACCAGAGATATTATGAAAACTGAAGATAAAATTCGTTCTGTGATGAATTTGCGTGGTTTTAGTATCTTGGCCGGTCAAGGTGAAAATGTTGGTTTTAATGTTATTGCTTTGAAACCGTGGGCAGAGCGCGAAGATATTTTAGATAAGTCTTCTAACATCAGAGCACGCTTAAACGCTGCGTTGCAGGGAATTACCGAAGCAAACATTATGCTGTTTGAAATGCCGGCTATTCCTGGTTTGGGTAGCAGTAACAGTATGGATTTGAGATTGCAATCTATTGAAAATTCAGATATGAACCAGTTGGAAAAAACATTGAATGAATTTTTGATTAAGTTAAATCAACTTCCTGAAGTTGCTATGGCTTATTCTACATTTACTTCTCAAACTCCGCATGCTTATTTGGATATTAACCGTGAAAAAGCAGAGCTTATGGATGTTTCTATCGGTAATATTTATACGACTTTGCAGACATATTTAGGCTCTATGTACGTTAATGACGTTAATATCGGTACGCAAGCTAACAAAGTTATGGTTATGGCTGACTGGAAGTATCGTAAAAATTTGGACAGTATTAAGAATTTATATGTTCAAAGTAATTCCGGTCAGATGGTTCCTCTGGGCAGCTTGATTGATATTCGTCGTGTTACATTGCCTCGTTCTGTTGATAGATATAACCAATATGCGGCAGCGACAATTAACATTATGGCTGCGGAAGATTCCAGCTCTGGTGCTGCAATGCAGGCGGTTGAAAAATTAGCAGACGAAGTTCTTTCTAACAAATATGCTTATGAATGGTCAGGAATGAGCTTGCAGGAAAGACGTAACCAAGGTCAGATTGGATATTTGGTTGCGTTGGCTATCTTATTTGCTTATCTATTCTTGGTTGCTCAATATGAGAGTTGGACTATTCCGTTGTCAGTTATTCTTTCTGTTATGACGGCAATGTTGGGCGCATTTATTGGTATGTTTGTGACTGGATTATCCTTAAGTATTTATGCTCAGTTGGGCTTGGTACTTTTGGTTGGTTTGGCTGCAAAGAATGCTATTTTGATTGTTGAATTTGCTAAAGAGGAACACGAAAGAGGTGCATCTATTGTTGATGCTGCGGTTGTCGGAACAAAAGAAAGATTCCGTGCCGTGTTGATGACTGCGTTGACCTTTATTCTTGGTGTGGCTCCGATGGTTTGGGCAACTGGGGCATGCTCTGGTTCTCGTGTAGCCGTTGGTGTGCCGGTATTCTCCGGAATGTTGGTCGGTACGATATTCGGCCTTGTGGTTATTCCTTTGCTGTACATTATGATTCAATCTATTGTAGAGCGTCGGAAAAAATCTAAATAATCATATTTAAGTAGGGGCGGCGCTTAGGCGTCGCTCCTTTTTTGTGAGGGATATATGTTTTCTAAATCTGATGCACAGGATTATGTCAGCGGTTTATTACAATTTGATTTAGCACACGGCAGAGAACCCGGTACATGGTATAAATTTCATAATCATGTTTATGGGGTGGGGTATTTGGCACAAAAATTGGCTGATGTTCTGGGAGATATTGACTCCGAAAAAGCTTGGATTTTAGGTGTTATGCACGATGCCGGGAAAATTCATGAACGGCTTGAGAAGCGGTTTCATGGTCTGATTGGGTATGACTTCTTTAAAGGTAAAGACGATGAAATTGCGCGTATTTCTTTAACGCATACGTTTCATTTTAACCATATTCCGCCCTATGAAAAGGTTGAAAAAATGTTTTTTGGAAGGCGTGAGGATTATAATTTTGTGGCTGATTTTTTAGCGCAACATTCGGCAAATGAATATGATAAATTGATACAAATGTGTGATAGTTTGGCGAATTGTAGTGGTTTTGTGACATTAGAACAGCGTGAAGAGGAGTTTTCTCAAAGATACAAAATGTCGGTTCCAGATTATATGGTGAGTGGGGCTAATCGGCTTAAAGATTATTTTGATGAGCGTTTGGGAAGAGATATTTATTCTTTTTATTCTCAGCTATCATCTGATTTTATGTTAATGCCTGGAAAGGATTATAAATAATTCACCGGTTATAGATATTTTTTTGATAAGGCAGAAAATGCTTGCAATATGAATTTATTTGTATTATCAAAGAACTGTTTTTAATGGTCCCATCGTCTAGAGGCCTAGGACGCGGCCCTCTCAAGGCTGCAACACGGGTTCGAATCCCGTTGGGATCACCATTTCAAACGGCAGGTACAAAAACCGCCGTTTTTCTTTTATAAATCAAGTACTTAACCGAGTTCGAGTGTTGTAAATTTGAAAATGTCATTTTGGGAGAATTTTCCGAACTCGTTTGTTTGTATTTCCTTGTTTTTCAATGGTTTGTCTGAGTTGGAATCTCGTTAGGTCTCGGGATTATCATTTATCCAAAGCCGGATTTGAAGCCGCCTAAAATAAAAGTTTTTGACGTTACCGACGATTTATTTTTGCTCTTAAATTTTTTTCTGCTTAAACAACATCTCT
>CALXWH010000009.1 GCA_944392315.1 uncultured Alphaproteobacteria bacterium
AAGATGTTAAAGACATATTCCAAAACTTCTCGCCAAGTGATGTTTCTATCAAGCTTTTGAGTTTTCTTAATCTTCTCCAGGTTCATATAGAGTTGAGGCTGATTTTCATACTTTTGTTTGATGATGTTAATGGCTCTTTCCCATTGCTCATTATCAACAGCATCGGCAATTTCTTGGTCGTTTTGCAGAGTTTCTTTAGTTTTTTGGAAGAACTCTCGGTCAATACGCATACCTTCTTCACCAATATGTGTGGTATTAACTGTTTTAAGAGGGTCTATTTCGCCTAAAATGATTTCACCAACCGGAGGTCTTGGATTGCCTCCCCCGAATGTTTGCTCTTTTATTCTGGGCAGTTTCAACTCTTCATCATAATTGAATTTTTCTTCAAAATATTCACAGTTGCCAAAGAAATCAAACATTTTGAAATTTTTCTTTTCAACGGTTGAGGTTTGTTTATCGGCATCGGTGTATTTGAATGTATGCTTTCTGGTACCTCGTCCTTTAATTTGCACAAAATCGGTCGGGGAGAATATCGGTCTCATCAGGCATATATTTAACAAATCAGAACAATCGTATCCGGTGGTCATCATCCCTACTGTGATGCAAACTCTGGTTTTGCTGCTATCATAACCTTCTAAAAATCTGGTTTTACCGTTCAGGTTATTATTGGCAAAATTGATTGTAGATTGTTGAGCCTCAAATACTGATGATGTAATTTGAACAGCAAAATCAGAATTATACTTCCCCGGATACATTTTATCTGCGATTTGATTCAAGATTTGTGCTAATTTTGCACAATGTTTCTGACTAACACCAAAGATAATTGTTTTACCAATTTCTCCAGATATTGGGTCTTTTAAGGCATTTTCCATGAAGGTTTTGCAAAATGTCCAGTTGGTTTCATCTGAAAAGAATTTCTTTTCAAAATCTTTCTGATAAACAGAATCTTCAACTTCTTCGCCATATTCATTGATGGTGTTAATTATATAACCTTTATCCGATAAAAGTTGGGTGGTTATTTCTGTTCTAGCATCTATTACAATAGGATTAACCAAGTATCCGGCTTTTACACCATCAAGCAGAGAATATCTAAATGTCGGGTCGCCACTTTCACAACCGAAGGTCTTATAAGTATCAAGCAATATCCTACGTTCCAAGGCCTTGGGGTCTTGCTCATTCAACTTTTTCGTATCAATATTTTTTAGATAATCTTTCGGGGTGGCCGTTAAGCCTAATTTATAGCCGACAAAATATTCAAATACAGCTCTACTATTGCCCCCAATACATCTGTGTGCCTCATCCGATATTAGCAAATCAAAATCCGTTGGTGAAAACAGCTGTTTATGCTTTCCCTCAATACTTTGAATGGTTGTAATAACCACATTGGCTTTATACCAATCATTGCGAGATTTTTTATAGATAACTGATGTAAAATCCTTCAAATATGAACAAAAGGCTTTATAAGCTTGATTTTCAAGTTCTATTCTATCAACCAAAAATAAAACTCTTTTGGCATTTTCGGTTTTCAAAAATAGTTGTATTAGAGCTCCGGCTGTTAGTGTTTTGCCTAAACCGGTTGCCATTTCCAACAAAAACCTGTTTTTACCCTGCCCCACAGCTTTTTGAACTTCTTTAATCGCTTGCATTTGGTATGGTCTTAAAACACGGTATCCATTATCCCAACAATATTTGTCTTTGGTCTTTTCATCTAAATATAAAGGTTCATTTAATAAATTGGGATTTTGAGTTAAAGCTACATATTCGGGAATAATCTTTGCTGTTGCTAAAGCCTTCGGATTTGGGATGAATGATTTTCTGGAAGATAAAGATTCCGGTGATGGCATTGATGTTATCAGTTGCGGATTGCCTGATTTTATGTCCCATAGATAATGAATATCTCCGTTTGATAAGATTACAAACCGAATATTTTGTGATTCCGCATATGCTCTTGCTTGGTCTTTGGCAAATAATGGGTCTATACTGTCTTTTTTAGCTTCTAACGCACAAATAGGATAGCCACTTTCATCTAGCAACAAGTAATCAATAAACTTCGGATTATCTTTATCTTCAATATGTGTTGTGTGCTCAAGACTTATGTTCCTTTTGCCTTTTTCTGTATCAAAAAAACGCCAACCTGCTTCTTCTAACAACTTATTGATTTTAATTCTTGCCAGAGCTTCCTTTTCAGACATCTTTATTCCTAATCTATTTTTGCTATAATAATTGGAGCCTAAAGTAAAAAGGTTTATATTTCAATAATAATGTCTATTTAAATACAGAATTTATTACATTTTATGGAATTATAAGAAAATCCCCTAATATTAGTGAATACAGGGGATTTGCTGATTTTTAAATATAGGCTACAGTTTTTTAGATAAAAATTGTAGCCTATATTTACTCATCTTTATTAGATACCGGTTCTGATTTTATAGATGTATCTCATCATCTTTTGGAAAATGTTTCTTGATTTTAGCTCTATTCTTAAAACAGGTACTTGATAATCTTTTCCATATTTATGCAACAAATAACATGAGCGGTGCTGTCCGTCTTTGACACATCCGTTATAATCAACAATAATCAAATTCTTTTGATTGAAGCCTTTTTCTTCAAGACTTTTTATCAGATTATTGTATTTTTCTACTCCCATTTCTTGGTAATGTAGAATTTCTCTGTGTTTTTGGCAATAAAGTTCGTAATCCTTCACATTTCCTTCAAGATACTTAAATGCGGGAACATTACACAATTTCTCGGTTCCGTATATAATGTCCCCTACTTTCATCGTATCTAATTCATAGCGTTTCATTGAGCGGAATTTTAACCTTCTTTTGAAGTATAATTCATCAATTTGAAATCTGTTGTCATGCAATAAAATATCCGTATTACCTAACAGAAAACATCTAATACTGAATTTTGACATGTGGTCTCCAATGTAAAATATGCTCTAAATTTGCAAAAATCTTATTTTTAGAAGTTGTATCTTATGTTGATATTTCCATCCCAACCTTCTCGTCCGCCTTCTCTGCGGTTGATTTCTGCGGCAAAACTCCAATTATTATTCAAATCTTTGTTTGCTCCTAGGCCATATTCCACATAGTTTTTGGCACTAATATCCGGTAATGCTACATTATCAATGTTCGCATCTCCGCCACTGTTTTCTACAAAGGCATATTTTGCTTGAACATAGGTATTCCATCCGTTGTTGAACGCTTTATTGATTTGAATTCCAGGGGCTACTTCCCAGAAGTGCAAATTGTCATTCTTCACTTTCACATCTGATTTTGAGGTAAAATCCTCACTATTTACAAAAGTATAGCCTGCGTAAATATTCGGTAAAATGCTCAAACTATCCGACAATTTATAGTCATATGTTGCTTTGAGTGCAATTCCGGTGAAATAAGTGTCAAAGCTATCACTACCAAAAGCATGATTATTTTCATTATCAATATAACCACCATTCACTGTTCCTAGTAATGATGTATTATCTTTGTTTAAAAGAGCACTCAAGCCAACATAACCGCCCTTTTGGTCAATATTGTTGCCTTCAAATTTTTGCTCTCCGTCCAAATAACCTGCATAAACGCCATAAATTGCATCTACAGTATCATAATGAATGGTATCGCTATTTACACCACCGGTTAGCGTGTATGTCTTACTATCAACATTATTAAATGATTTAAAATCAATATCTTCATCATAACCACGTACTGATACCCAAACATTATCCTTTTGAGGAAGCTCATTGGGTGCTGTGGCAAATGAATTATTAGTCATTGATGAAAATACCGTTGATGCAATATTGCTTTGAAGTAAAGCAACTGCCTGCCCTACGACACTATTGGCATATACCGTTGAATTATAATCTTCTACTTTGTTTCCATCACCACGAGTAAATGTAAAATCACCGCTGTCTTTATCATAAGCCACATCATAGGAGTAAATTGGAGATAATGCCTGCAAACCACTGGTCTTGCCTGTATAATTTACTGATGATAGTAATTTTTCATCATTTGTGAAGTTAATGGTTGTTATTTCATTTTTAGCATCTGAAATTAAATTAAGATTAGCTATGTTTAGTTTTGCGTTTCCTTCTATTGTGTCTGCAGATATCATATCCATTGTTTCATTTGCTAAATCCGCATCCACATTGATATTTGAATCTGTCGCTAAATTTAATTTTGCTAATTTTATTGAAGAAGTTGCTCCATTGGCAATATCCAAAGTTCCACCGTTGAAGTTAATACTATTCAAGGCATAATTACCATCGGCAAAGGTGTTTGTATTTTCATCTCTTGTTTCACCCACATTATGCGTATGTTTGGTGGCATCATACAAATACTTATCTGATGTATATTTTAGTGTTCCACCATTATTTAAGTTAAAATCAATTTCATCGGCATAATATGCATGAGTTATGTTGCCATCTGATATATTGGCAGTTAATGGGTCTAATAAACCATTTAATTCAACTTGTCCGGCAAGGTTTAATTCATTCTTTTTATTTTTGGAGATAATTGCCCCATCAACTGTTATTCCTTGCGAACCGCCATTAAATTCAACTTTGGTTATTTCGTCAGCCTCTCCTGCCATATAGATAACGGCATCATCTGCTGAACTTCCTGTAATCGCAACAGCATCGTTTTTGGCTTGAATTTTGAAATGTCCATTTTTATTCACTTGAATTGCATTTGCATCTGTAATCTCTAATGATGTATCTTCAAATGTTGTTGCATTTTCTCCGGCTATGATGACTTTATTGGTTCCGGTTCCGTGGATTGCAGCTTTTTGTAATACAACACTATCCATGGTGAGTATTGCATTATCTTTCATATGAATTTGAGAATCTGTAATTGAAACCGCATTCAAATTCATTTGCGATGAATCATTCATAAATATCTGCGAATTGTTCTGTATGACTGTTGTTGCTCCAGCTTCATTTCTGACATTTAGTTGCGAATTATCATTTAAGATGACTTGAGAATGGTCTATCGTCATATTCGCTTTTCCGTATAATGCTTCTATTTCATTTCTGTCCGCTATATCCTCTTCATCTGTATATTTTTCATAATCAAAGCCCAAATAAGCACGATTATTTAATACAACTTTACTGTTATTCTGAATGAATATCTGACTATCGCTCTTCATTGCAGCTCTATCTTCCGGATTATCTGAATCTCCAAGGATAACTTCGCTGTTATCTATTGTCAGCCTGCGGAGTTCTACTGATTGTTCGGTTTGAATATATTTTGAATCAATTGTGCCGGTTGTTCCGTCTGCGTTTGTGTATTTCAACTCCACTTCTGATGGCCATAACGCTCCGTTTTCATTTGTCTTTCCTTGCAGAGCCTTTGCCATTTTTAACGCATTTTCATCATTATGAAGCATATCTAACACTTCATCTTCTGAAAAATAATTCGGTGCAGATATGGATAGTTTGGAACCATTTGTAAAGGATACTGCTCCGTCAATCGGCAATTCACTATTAACTAATTTGAGTGTAGCATTATCAAACTTTGTATTAAAAATCTTATCTCCTTCATCAGATGAAGCATCTAACGAACTATTTGTCAGGTTAATTGTTCCTCCTTTAACCACTATGGCATCAATGGAACCATCTGCATTGGTAGTATTTTGTTTGGCATCAACCAATAATCTTACATGATCGAGATTAAGTGTTGCACCATCTGAAACACTTACTTTGCTCACTTCTTGCGGCATGTCATTTATAGAATAACGAAGTTCTGTTAAATTTTGTAAATCTGTTTTTATTTCCTCAACTGACTTTGATGTATCTATTTTTTCATCATCAGCGGCATATGCGTCATTTAGGTTAATTTTCCACCCTTGGAAATTTCCGGTAATTGTATCTTCTTTGCCCACTAAAGTGATTTCTTCGGCTATCGCATTGGTGGCACAAAGCACTAAACCAATATTTACTAATAAGCATTTCTTTAATACTGAACGATATTGTGCGTTTAAGACTGTTAAACCATGTTTTGAAAGTTTCATTGTGTTTCTCCATAAATGACCAAATATGGAGATTGGCTTTTCAAAAAAAATATTCTTATCCTAAAAATTTCAAAAAATGTATATATTTGAATATTTTAATTGACTTTAAATTAGAAAATATTACCCTTGATTTGTTCCTATATTTTAGATGGTCATTTATTTGATAGAGTAATTCTTTGATAAATACTTATGATATTTCAAAGGATTACGATATGACTTGTTATTTTTACATCAGGGTTAGCACAGACCTGCAAAATTGTGCCAATCAACGATATGAATTAGATAATTTTGCGACTCTGCATCATATCAAAGCAGACGAGTATATTGAGGAAACCATTTCTTCAAGAAAACCTCTCTCGCAAAGAAAATTAGGTAAATTATTAAAAAAACTTCAAAAAGGTGATGTTGTTATAACTACCGAAATTTCAAGACTTGGGCGAAATATGCTTGAAGTTATGGGTATTTTACAGACTTGTTTGGAAAAAGAATGCGAAATTATTACTGTTAAAGAAAATTACCATTTAGGTGCTGACATTCAATCCAAAGTTTTGGCGTTTGCTTTCTCTTTAGCAAGCGAAATTGAAAGGCAACTCATTTCTCAACGAACCAAAGAGGCCCTTAAACGCTTAAAAAATGAAGGCAAACATCTTGGTAGGCCTTTCGGATTTTCTTATAAAAAGCTCAAGAAAAAGCATAATAAAGTGGTGGAACTTTTAGAAAAAGGTATTTCTAAAACAGAAATTGCTCGTTTGATGGGGTGTTCTTGGACAACTCTACACCGATACATTAAAGAATATATCATGTTTTAATGGTATTCTTATCACGATTTTGTATCTTCATCAAACGTATATATTTCTGTTAATTCAATTATTGTTTTACCTTTGTTTTGGGCTTTTTTGCAAAAAGAAAAAGCCCGCCCTTTGCGTTTGTTATATGAAATAATGTAATCTGAATGTTCTATCATCCAATTATTGCGATGCACTATACACCATCGCTTATAGCCTAATTCCGCTTTGAATGGATATTCAAATCCATCAAATGCTCTGCGATAAACTTTACGTTCTGTTGGATTTTCTTCAAAAGTATTGAGCTCTTTTTCTGTTGCTATCACTAATATTATTTTTATGTGGGGAAATTTGGGTTGAATTTGCAAAACCGTATCGTAGGCATCTTTTTCATACGCCCCCTTTTCGCCGACATAAAAAGTATCTGTCTGTTTGAGCGTTATCAATTTCACTATTTGTTCTTCTATATATTTTTTAATGTGTTGCGGTTTGCTTAAACCGTAGTCATTTCCTAAAAAGGTGCAAGATGTTCCCATTTGTGTGCTCCTTATCTCTATGGAAACATCAGAACACAAACGAACAATTATGTTATGAAAGTAATTTTCTGATTAACTCCTCTTCTTTTTATATGCTTAAATTCCTTGTACTCCTTGATTTTTCTAACTTTATGCAGTGATTGCTTGGAAATATATATTCTTTAAAGACACTAAAAAAATGGGTTGATTTAATTGTTCGTTTAAATAGTCCCTTTTTTTTGTTTTAATTCTTTGTATCTCCGATAAATATTAAAAAAGGAGATAAAATGATATATGGATATGTGCGTGTTAGTTGTGTTAAGCAAACTATTGAACATCAGGAATTTGAAATTAAAGAATACGCCGCTAAAAACGGTATTCATATTGATAATTGGGTGGAGGAAACCATTTCTTCCAGAAAGTCCTTAAAACAAAGAAAACTCGGGCAACTTTTAGACAATCTCCATGACGGAGATATTATCATTGCTTGTGAGATTTCTCGTCTTGGTCGCTCTTTGCTTGAGGTTATGGGAATTTTGCAAATCTGTTTAACCAAAAATTGTCAGGTTATTACCATTAAAGAAAACTACCATCTTGGCAATGACATTCAATCACAAGTTCTTGCTTTTGCCTTTGGCTTATCGGCTCAAATTGAACGCAACCTTATCAGCCAAAGAACAAAAATGTCTCTTGATAACTTAAAGGCCTCCGGCAAACGTCTGGGAAGACCTTTCGGTGCGGAAGCTAAAAAGCTCAAATTATCTAAAAATGCTAAAAAGATTAAAGAATTGCTGGATAAAAACATACCTAAAGCACAAATTGCTCGGTTGATGGGTGTTCAAAAGATGACTTTACGCCGATTTATTACACGAATGGGGTGGTAGCCTATAAGATATCGGCTAGTTTTATATATTCTTCCATAGTTTGAGTGATTAGGTTCTCTTCGGGAAAGCGGTAAAAAGGCACAAACATTCGTAAATATGCCTTAAGCTCTTCATCTTTGAGCGATGTATAGGTTTTGATGTATATTTCTCCGGTTGCTTTATTCAGATATTTTATCCTAAATTTTCTTCTTTCTCCTGGATTGGGGAAAATATAATCAAGCCCTATATCGGTTCTTGTTTCTTCTAAATAGTAATCTAACAGATTATTTACGGAAATTACCCCGAAATTATTACGGCAAAACAAATGTCCTAGTTTTCTTAATTGCTTTTTGTTCGTCCGGGCTTGGGCATAGCTTATCGTTGGCAAAAACTTTACCAATGCATCAACATTGATAAAGTAATCTATATCATACTCTTCCGGATTTAAATGCAACTGTGTGGCTATATCTTGTATTTTCATGGCTCTTCCCTACTTTATTTGGTATGGGATATGCCTAACCTTAAGTATGCTTTAAGTCAATACGAAAGTATCGTGGTCGCTTTATCCGTTAGTTTCCTTTGTTTATATAAGTTTCAATATTCGCAAGGGCGTTGAGCAGATGTTGAGTGGCTTGGGGTAGTTTGCCGTATCGTTTATCTTGATGAAGCTCATTTAGCCAATAATTGTAGATTTTCATCATCAAGGTCTTACATTCATTGGCAAATGCTTGTAAATCGCTGTCTATCGTATTGATGTCATCTTCTTCTAATATCTGGAATTTGGTTATTTTCTCGCCGTTTTTATCCATAAAATCACCAAAATCTTCTATTCTATCAAAATTTTTATATCCTTTGCGATTGCCGGTGGTTTCTAATAATACTTTCATTTTCTCTCCTTTTTAATATTTATTTCCTCTAAACATTACATACAAAACTAAAATTATCGCTTTTTGAATTTTGCAAACTAGGACTTCTATATCAATTCTGCCAAGCGTAAATCGGCAATTGTCAGCATCATTCGGGCTTCATTGGCCATTTTATGAGCTAAATTCCATAAATTGATACATTGTTGTTCTATACTTGCTTCGCTTTGTTCAATGTTCTTTATCTCTTCTCTATATCTGGACACAACAAAGCGGTCGCAAAGTTCATACATCGTAAAACGATATTTGGAACTAGGGTTTTCCATAGAAATTTTTTGTGTCGGAACGGATACGTTTTGTTCCATATCGTTCAGAAATGTATTTACTTCCAATTTTAGATTATAGAATTGAGCAATTTTATCTTCAAAACAAGCTGATTGCATTCTTTCTTGTAAATCTTGATTGAAATTTTGCAAACATCCCTGCCCCAGTTCTATGATTTTCATAACGTTGAGCTTAATTTGTTCTTCCGTGTTCTTATTAGTTATATTCATTTCTTTGTCCTTTAATATCTAATTTGTTTATCATGTTCTTGATTATAGTTTCCACATCTTCTGTTTGTTCTTCCGCATGCGGTATTGGCTCGCTCCTACTTTCTGCTTTTTCTTCTTGAGCGAACAGCTTGGTAGTTTGTGTTTCCTTTGTAGATTGTGTTAATTGTTTCAGTGCTTCATTTTGCTTACTGATAATATTCTCTAAATACTTTATTTGTTCTTTAGCTTGCTTGAAATTGGCTTGCATCTCTTCTAGGCTTGCTTTTAATTCTTTATTTTCTCTTTGATAATAATTAGCCCATTGTTCTTGCTCGGCTATATCTTGTTTTAGCAGGCTTTTACTGATATTGCCCATATTGACGCCATCAAGCGGTGGAAAATCCTTTCCTGAAAGGGATAAAACTCTCCTACCCTTGTCATCTGTGATTTTGGTGATATATCCTTCACGAATAAGTTTGTTGATAATAACCTTGGTTGAATCTACCGTGCAGCCAATGACCTCTGAAATAGCTTTATTTTGAGCGTAGAATTGATGATTATTGTTGGTTCTAAACTTGATATAGGTTAGTAAATATCGCTGTGTAATAGATAATTTTCTATCTTCATTCATTTTTCATCCTTTATAAATTTCACTACACAAATATTTATCGCTGATTTTTGTAAAATTTGATTAGAACAAAAATGTATGCGGAAATGGCTATTTCCTCCTTTATTTGGAGGTGGAAACGGTTATTTCCGGAAAATCCCTACATAGAAACGGCAGTTTTCGGCGTGGTTAATCGTTATTTCCGATTTGGTAAATCTCTGTTTCCGCTATCGGAAACGACTATTTCCGCTTCTTTTTCCCGAACACCTTGTTTCATAAGGCATTGGAGCTATTTTTCATCCCCTATAATATAATTAAAATAGAAAAAATATCTATTATAATAGCTTTGTGGTTCTTTTGAAGAAAATAGAATACGACAAATCAAATCCTTATTCCTAGGGGAAATATATGCTCCTTGATTTACCTCCGATATATCAATCAAAAGCAAAGTAAATCGCCATTTTCAGCTCTTGGAGCAATTTAATATCTGATTTTTCCTAGGCTTAATTATGACAACAAAAAGGCACACTTTCGTATGCCTTTGTGAAATTACTTAATAAAGGATGTCATTATTTGTTTTGACATATATATTTATCGGAGAAATTACGCATCCGGTCTTTATATAAAAAGTTAATGTGATAATAAATTTATTGCTAACAACTATTTGAATTTAAATTAAATTGCTGCAGAATCAATACATTACAGGATAAAATGTTAAAAAAAGGCCTTGACTATAGCTAAATTCGACGCTATGTCCCTCTCATAACAAAATTATGGAGATTCAAATGGTTGATAATATCCCTCAAGAACAAGCTACAAAAATTGCCAAATTAAATGATGCCTTTAGAAAAGACCCTACTCAAGGATTTATAATGCTTAGCCAAGGAATGCGAGCTAATCGCTTGGTGGATATTGATGCCATTATGGAAATGTTTCGCTCTTATAATGATTTTAATGTAAATAACGACCCTTACGGCGAACATGATTTTGGTGCTTTTACATTCAAAGGCCAAAAGATTTTCTGGAAAATTGATTACTTTGATAAAGATTTAACAGGTTTAAGTCCAGATGCTTCCAATGCGAAGATAACAACCAGAGTTGCCACAATTATGTATGCCGAAGAGTATTAACGGCGAGGAGAAATAAATGGTAAATGATGTATTTGTTGATGATAAGAAAATTAAAGACATTCTAACTTATATTAATGGTATCAGACATTCCGAACAAATTCGCATGATGTTTCTTTGCAGTTTTAACGGACTTCGCTCTATTAACTTTGCTTATCTGCAAGTTAAAGATGTTTATACCGCTGAATTTAAGGTTAAAGATGCAATTTGCTTGAATGACGATAAAAACAAAGGAAAGTATAAATGCACCTATTACCTCAATAGCCAAATGAAAAAAGAGTTCGCTGAATATTTAAAGTATTTGAGAAAGAAACATAAAGAAGTGCTTGCAAATACTTATCTTTTTACTTCTCAAAAACAAAATAAGCCCTACTCTCGCTCTAGCATCAGCAGGCTCTTTGCGGCGATTTATCATAAATTCAGTATTCAAGGAGCCAGCCATTTAGGTAGGCATCTTTTCGTGTCCAAATTGGTCAATTCAGGTGTAAATATCTGTTTAGTGCAAAAACTGGCTAATCATAGAAATATCTCCACCACCCAAAGATATTTCAATTACAACGAACATATGCTCGCCAATGCCGTTGAAAACGTGAAGATTTAAACTTGTTCAAATGGTTTTTAAGTCCTATTTTGAAATCATTTTCTACCGAAAATGTGATTTTTTGATATTCTTTCGTGCCTTTTTTGTGAAATATTTTCATATTTTCCATCTGAAAATGTGATTGTTTTATGTTTTTTCGTGCCGAAAATGTGATTCTATGCTAAATTCTCCTTGAAAATATGTGATTTTTATTTTATATTTAATATATACAAAATCGGGGGGGTATAAATGAAAAGACTTGCACTTGAAAAACTTAAATTATGGAAAGACAGCGAAACTCGTAAGCCTCTTGTTATCAGAGGGGCTCGTCAAGTTGGAAAAACTTGGCTCATGAAAACTTTTGCCCAAGAAACTTATAAAAATTTTGCTTATGTTAGTTTTGTAGATACTCCTGATGCAAAGAATATATTTCAGGGAAACTATAATATTGATAATATTCTATTGGGCTTAAGTGTCTTGACTAAAGTGCATATTCAACCTCATGATACTTTGATTATTTTAGATGAAATTCAAGAATGTGAGAGAGCCTTAAACGCCTTAAAATTTTTTAAGGAAAATGCTCCGGAATATCACATTGTTGCCGCCGGTAGTTTATTAGGTGTTGCTGTTCGTCAAAAACAATACTCTTTTCCAGTCGGACAAGTTGATTTTTTAAATTTATATCCTTTGAGTTTTTGTGAATTTTTAGATGCAATCGGAGAAAATCAATTATCTGAATTGATTTATGATAATAATTGGAGTGTTTTAAATAATTTTCAGGATAAATGTATCAATTTATTGAAATTATACATGTTTGTCGGCGGTATGCCCGAAGCGGTCAAAGCCTTTGCCGAAAATAAAGATATGATTGAAGTCAGACGTATTCAAAATGCTATTCTTGCCGGTTATCAAGAAGATTTTTCTAAATATACGGAAAGTTCAAATGTTGCTAAAATAACCGCAGTATGGAATTCTCTTCCCTCGCAACTGGCCAAAGAAAATCAAAAATTTACCTATAAAGATGTGCAACCAGGAGCAAGAGCTCGTGAATATGAAGCAGCGGTTGATTGGTTAGACTTAACCGGATTAGTTTATAAAGTTAAGAAAATTACTAAACCAGACTTACCTATTTCCAGTTATGAAGATAACTCGGCTTTTAAATTATATATGTTAGATGTCGGATTACTTTGTGCAAAATCTCTTCTTGATGCCCGAGTGATAATTGAAGGTGATAAGATTTTTGAAGAGTTTAAAGGTTCTTTGACTGAACAGTATGTTTTACAAGAACTTAAATTAAATGAACATTTACCTATAAATTATTGGGGAAATGATAATGGTTCTGCTGAAATAGATTTTATTATTCAAAAATCAAATTTAGTTATTCCTATTGAAGTTAAAGCCAGTTGTAATCTCAAAGCTAAAAGTTTATCGTCTTACCGCAAAAAATATGAACCCAAAATTTCTATTCGTTCATCACTGGCCGGTTATGAAGTTAATAATGGGTTATTCAACATTCCTTTATATATGATAGAAAATGTTTTAAATAATGGGCAAATTGATTAAAACATGATTTTGATTATTTATTTTGTAAAATGTCAAACAAAATGAGGATTTTTGACTTATTTTGACATTTTTGCATGACCGTATTTTTGAGCCTTTGACTGCCCCTATATTTTTCAACACTTTCCGAGATAATGTCAAACTATGTGCTTTTTTTGATATTTTGATAAAAAGTTGTTGCAATCTAATTAAAATTAGTCTAAAGTAAATTATATTAATATTAGGAGGGTATTATGGAATTTATCGGAAGAGAAAAAGAACTTTATGATTTAGAGCAAGAATATCGCAATAATCACTCTTTTGTGGTTGTTTATGGACGCAGAAGAATTGGTAAAACCGCTCTTATCCAAGAGTTTATTAAAGATAAACCGGCTTTATACTTTTTAGCTACCGAGGAATCTGAACCGCAAAGTCGCAAACGCTTTGCCGGTGCTTTGGCTTCATTTGCTCAACAAGATTTTATCGCTAAAGCTAATTTTGATGATTGGATTGAATTATTTAAAATTTTTGCCTCCATTGAATCTTCTCAAACAAAAGTCCTCGTTATTGATGAATTCCAATATCTGGTGAATACTAATCCTGCTTTTACCTCTATCTTTCAGAAGATTTGGGATGAAGTGCTTTCAAAACATAACATTATGGTCATTATTTGCGGTTCATATATCAATATGATGACTAAACAAGTTTTATCCGAAAAAAGTCCTTTATATGGTCGGCGAACAGCTCAAATCAGATTGTCGCCCCTGCCCTTTATGGATTTAAGAAAATATTATACCCATAAATCTTTTGCTGAACTCGTGGAACTATATTCCGTTGCGGGCGGTGTGCCGAAATATTTAGAGTTTTTTGATAATTCCAACTCTCTAAAAGACAATATCTCTCGGGTGGTCTTAAATAAAAACGGTTTCTTATACGAGGAACCCTCGTTTTTGTTAAACAATGAAGTTAAAGAGCCCGTTAATTACTTTTCCGTGATGCAGGCTGTTGCCGGAGAAAATCATAAATTATCGGATATCGCCTCAGCCATGCAGGTGGAAAATAATCGTTTAAGCCCTTATCTTGAAACGCTGCAAGGTCTGTATCTTCTTGAAAAAAAAGTTCCAATTACGGAAAAATATCCCGAGAAAAGCCGCAAAGGTCTATACTTCATTAAAGATATTTTTATACGGTTTTGGTTTAAATTTGTTTTTCCGTATAAAGGAGAACTTGAGTTAGGAAACTTGAATTTTGTTCTAGACAAGCTATCGCACAATTTTATAGATAATCATGTCGCTTTTGTTTATGAAGAAATCTGTCAGGAAATATTCCTAAATCTTTGTAAAATCAAGCAAATTGATTTTATTCCCTCGCGTATCGGTTCTTATTGGGATAAAAATATTCAGATAGATGTCGTCGCTATTGATGAAAGCCACAAGCGTATCTTTGCTGCCGAATGTAAATACTTCAAACAAGATAAACCGGTTGATGTCGGGGTATATGCCAAATTATTAGAAAAATGCAAAACATCTGATTTTAACGGCTATACACTCACATACGGCTTATTCTCTAAAAGTGGCTTTACCGAACATCTTATGGATATGGCCAGAGAAAACAGCAATCTTATTTTAATCAATGAAGATGAGATTATTGCTTAATCTTTGCTTCTATCAACTTCTCGCTTAACAGACGTGCTTGGCATTGTTTTGCCAAAAGTTCTTCTCGGTGTAAAAGGAATACGTCCGCTTTTATTGCTGGCTTAAATTCTGGTTTAACCTCTCTGGCTACCAATATATAGCCTCGGATTATTCGGGGCTTTTTGGTTATAGTTGCAGATATTCTCATTTGATGCTTTTGGGCTTGCTTCATGTGGTTTGGCTCTTTGTACACGTCCATCTGTATAAAAAAATATCCTCGGATCCTATTAGCCGCATCCAAGCGTGCTAATAGATACTGACTGGGCGATTTCGATTTCGTTCCCAGTAGCCGAGGACACTTTTTATTTAGAACGAATTACCCTTCTCGTCAACTGATTTATTTAAAGTTAAGGTATATAAAAGTTTTTTCCTGACACTTCATTAGCGAGCTCTACGTGAATTATTTTGCTATTGATATTTTGATAAAAATTTGTTGCAATCTAATTAAAATTAGTCTAAAGTAAATTATATTAATATTAGGAGGGCATTATGGAATTTATCGGAAGAGAAAAAGAACTTTATGATTTAGAGCAGGAATATCGCAATAATCACTCTTTTGTGGTTGTTTATGGACGTAGAAGAATTGGTAAAACCGCTCTTATCCAAGAGTTTATTAAAGATAAACCGGCTTTATACTTTTTAGCTACCGAGGAATCTGAACCGCAAAGTCGCAAACGCTTTGCCGGTGCTTTGGCTTCATTTGCTCAACAAGATTTTATCGCTAAAGCTAATTTTGATGATTGGATTGAATTATTTAAAATTTTTGCCTCCATTGAATCTTCTCAAACAAAAGTCCTCGTTATTGATGAATTCCAATATCTGGTGAATACTAATCCTGCTTTTACCTCTATCTTTCAGAAGATTTGGGATGAAGTGCTTTCAAAACATAACATTATGGTCATTATTTGCGGTTCATATATCAATATGATGACTAAACAAGTTTTATCCGAAAAAAGTCCTTTATATGGTCGGCGAACAGCTCAAATCAGATTGTCGCCCCTGCCCTTTATGGATTTAAGAAAATATTATACCCATAAATCTTTTGCTGAACTCGTGGAACTATATTCCGTTGCGGGCGGTGTGCCGAAATATTTAGAGTTTTTTGATAATTCCAACTCTCTAAAAGACAATATCTCTCGGGTGGTCTTAAATAAAAACGGTTTCTTATACGAGGAACCCTCGTTTTTGTTAAACAATGAAGTTAAAGAGCCCGTTAATTACTTTTCCGTGATGCAGGCTGTTGCCGGAGAAAATCATAAATTATCGGATATCGCCTCAGCCATGCAGGTGGAAAATAATCGTTTAAGCCCTTATCTTGAAACGCTGCAAGGTCTGTATCTTCTTGAAAAAAAAGTTCCAATTACGGAAAAATATCCCGAGAAAAGCCGCAAAGGTCTATACTTCATTAAAGATATTTTTATACGGTTTTGGTTTAAATTTGTTTTTCCGTATAAAGGAGAACTTGAGTTAGGAAACTTGAATTTTGTTCTAGACAAGCTATCGCACAATTTTATAGATAATCATGTCGCTTTTGTTTATGAAGAAATCTGTCAGGAAATATTCCTAAATCTTTGTAAAATCAAGCAAATTGATTTTATTCCCTCGCGTATCGGTTCTTATTGGGATAAAAATATTCAGATAGATGTCGTCGCTATTGATGAAAGCCACAAGCGTATCTTTGCTGCCGAATGTAAATACTTCAAACAAGATAAACCGGTTGATGTCGGGGTATATGCCAAATTATTAGAAAAATGCAAAACATCTGATTTTAACGGCTATACACTCACATACGGCTTATTCTCTAAAAGTGGCTTTACCGAACATCTTATGGATATGGCCAGAGAAAACAGCAATCTTATTTTAATCAATGAAGATGAGATTATTGCTTAATCTTTGCTTCTATCAACTTCTCGCTTAACAGACGTGCTTGGCATTGTTTTGCCAAAAGTTCTTCTCGGTGTAAAAGGAATACGTCCGCTTTTATTGCTGGCTTAAATTCTGGTTTAACCTCTCTGGCTACCAATATATAGCCTCGGATTATTCGGGGCTTTTTGGTTATAGTTGCAGATATTCTCATTTGATGCTTTTGGGCTTGCTTCATGTGGTTTGGCTCTTTGTACACGTCCATCTGTATAAAAAAATATCCTCGGATCCTATTAGCCGCATCCAAGCGTGCTAATAGATACTGACTGGGCGATTTCGATTTCGTTCCCAGTAGCCGAGGACACTTTTTATTTAGAACGAATTACCCTTCTCGTCAACTGATTTATTTGAAGTTAAAATATACAGATTTTTTCTGGCTTTTCATCAGCATGGTATACAAGTGAAGTATTTGGCATTGTTTTGCCAAAAGTTCTTCTCGGTGTAAAAGGAATACGTCCGCTTTTATTGCTGGTTTAAATTCTGGTTTAACCCCCCTGGCTACCAACAATGAAAAGGATGGATTTTTATCCATCCTTTTTTGTTTCTATACTTCCTTTTTTCCTTATTCTGCTATTTATTGATATCCTAAACCATGTGGTTGGAATTAGTTGTCAAATTCATGAATTTCATTACACTCATCGCGGATTTCTTTGATATACTCTCCAACAAGATTTTTTACCATAAAATGCGTGCGTCCGGCAGCTTCCAGAACATAAACTTCTGCTAGACGAATACTTCTCCCCATATCACTTCTTTGGTTGATATCAAAACTTATATCCGTCGCAGCACTCACATAATTATCAAAATTTTTCTTAACGCTTGCATTATAATGCGTATAGTATTTATCAAATATATGGTGGGCTACTTTTTGCATACAGTCAATGGAGCGGTCATATGCTTTCAACATTTCTGATGTTTGCCATTCGTCTTTTCCATAATCAACTACGGCACAATCGTTCAGCTCTTGCTCCAGCTTATCAATAGCTAAACTTTCATCAGCAGGACAACGTCCTTCTTGGGCATTCGCATTAAATGACAATAAAAAACAAATTAAAACCAACCACTTCATTTGTCTTCCTTTCTACCGCTTGTTATTGTCATGAGGATATTTCTTTTGTAAGTCATAGTCAATCTTATCTATTATTTTATTGATTTGTATTTTCTATGCATTAAACTAAGAAAGTCGGTATTATTGTGCACCAATCAATTAGTTGTTTTCTTTTGCATATTTAGGAAAAAACATGAATAAAGCTAAACTTATACTCTGTACCTTAATCATATGTTTTCATACGCATCTTGCCTTATCTGACATTTGCTACGATATTACAGATAATGATGTCATCACCAAAGCCACAGATATTCTCAAACAGCAAAATGAAATCTATGATTATTGTTCTGTTTGTATGAATGCTGAACCTCGTAAAATTATCATTCACGAAATTAAGGCAGGCAATCCGATTTTGATTAATCAGCAAGGTATAGATTTGGCGCATATATACTATAAAGATGGAAACAATTTTGTTAATTTGGGAGTTGCCAGCGGATGTTTTTCGGCTAATGAATATGGTATAAAAGAAAAGCTGGAAAAATTACCAATTATTCAAAGAACCCCTGAAAGTGATAAAACTGAGGCAGAACAAAAAGCTCAAATTGCATACGATACTTGCGTTGAACAATATAAAACAACCTCAGAACATCTTACAACTGCTGATATGGTTGCACGAAATACCTTAATCAATGATTGTTTGACCACAAAAATCAAACAAGAAATTTCTATAGGTTTTACGCCACAAGTTCAAGAAGAAATGAATCAGTACCTTACGCAGATAAGGAAAAACACTTTGAATTTTTATAGTAAATTTTACGCTGAAAACAAATATTGCGATAATAGCTGCGGAACAATGGCTGACATTCTTCCTTTTACAAATGAAGGAAATGTATTGTTTGAAATTCTGACACAACTCTTCTATCTTAATATAACTAAAAATGGATATTAAGTTTTAGCCCCCTGTTCTGCTATTGATGATATCGTTGGGGTTAGTTGTCAAATTTATGAGCGTCATCACACTCGTCGCGTATTTCTTTGATGTAATCTTTGACAATTTCTTTCATTATCACATAGGCTTTACCTATTGCTATTGTATTGTACATTGTGCCGGTATAGGTCTCTCTTGCAAAATCACTGTCATGCACAAGATGATGACTATGGTCATAAACCGCTGTTACTAATTTGTCAAACCTGTCCTTACTCTCTTGTGCCGTTGTTGCATAATATCTATCAAATATTTTATGAGCCACGCCTACAATACATTCCACTGCATTATAAGCTGCATTATTCATATCTGCTGTGGATGGTGTTTCTCCATATGTAATCTTACAATCGTTCAGCTCTTGCTCCAGCTTATCAATAGCTAAACTTTCATCAGCAGGACAATGCCCTGCTTGGGCATTCGCATTAAATGACAATAAAAAACAAACTAAAACCAACCACTTCATTTATCTTCCTTTCTACCGCTTGTTTTGGCTATCACAGCTTTTTTTAATTTTTGCATTTACTTACTCCTTGTTTTTATTATACGGAGGTAAAAATAAAAAGCAACTCTATTTATCGGTGATTTAAGGGCGCCCTGCCCCTTAAAATTTTTCCTTTTCTCAAGATATAAAAAAACAGCTTCGTCCTGGTGGGAAGAAGCTGCTCTCTTTTAGTTTATGTCCGGCTTAGAAGTAATGTTCTCCACCGCGGGACATTTCTTGGGTTCGTGCCTGAGCGGCTTTGTAAGCTAAAGCTCGCTGACCGATTGCAGATTTTGCGAAGTCTTCTGTCCGGCTGAACACCTCCTTGTCCTTAAACAAGTGCGGTGCATAAATACTCAAAGCCCCAAGCAAATTGCGGAAACCGACCGGAGACAATTCTTCAATGCGGATATCAACCAAGGCGCGGAACTGTGCCTGAGATAACTCTATCCCATTGAAATGCACAGAGCGGGGAATTTTGACAATTTCTTTCCCCTTCCGAACGGTGGTAAAATTTTGTTCATCACTGCGGGATTTATGCGCTGATGTGCTCATATCCACGAATTCCAACATTGACATCTGACGGCCGTTTACTTTAAACAGCTGATCATTAACTTCTTTTGAAAATCTTTTTAATTCCATAAATGTATGTATTTAATTGGTTAGCTTTGCGTAAAATACACACTTTTTATTTTTTTGTCAATAAGAATTTTGTCATTTTGGCTAATATTTTATTTGATACTCGTTTAAGCACTTCGCCATATCCAAGGGCGTCTTTATCCGCTCTATGCAGGTTATCGGTTCGCGCGGTGTTTCCACATACACGTATTCAACGCTTTTGCAACTGCTTAATAACTGCACTGTTGCTAATATCAGCGTGCCAATCAAACGATATCGTTTCTTTGGATGCCGCTTGTTCCAAGGCCTCATTTTTATCTTCAAGCTCCTGTTTTTCATGGTAGCTCCTTTGTAAATTCTGAAACAAAATTTCTTGGTTCTGCTTATATTGCGTCATCATCAGACGCGCGGTCGCCGCATCTTCGCGATAGTATAATGCACTTAATACGGCAACCGCTAACAAACAGACGAGTAGTCTTATCACTTTCATTGTTTGCCTTTGATGTTTTTGATGAAATTAAACGGATCCATTTGCGCACGCTTTAATAGGCTGTCGGCTATCATATATAGTCTCACCGCAAACAGTCCGCATACTCCGGATATTCCATATTTCACCGGTGTCGGAATATCCATATACTCCGCTAATAAGCCGCACAACATACTGAACAGAAATGTTATTAGCATATCTCGCATGGTCTGACGGATTGATATAAACGGTTTTATCATGATGGTGGCAAAACCGATAAACAATCCCCAAAGACTGTAATTGGCTATCAGCTCTTTTACCTTTTCCATTTCCCCTCCTTAGTGTAGCACCAGCGACGGAATGGTCAGAGTTTCCGTTGTTGGTTTCTCTTTCATATAAACACATACTTTTCCATCTTTGGCTTCTGATATCGGAGCAAAATTGCCGCTTTGAGCCGCGTCTATATCTAACACGACGGTTGGAATATGGGTGGATTTTGCTTCCGGTATGCTGATTTCGGCACAGTATGGATAATCTGCATAGGTTGTGTCTTCCTTGATGGCAGATGACGCAATGGCTAGGTTTTGATATTTCTTCGTACCATTTTCTTGGATATAGTTCCATACTCCTTTTGAAGATACGGCTCTGCTATCTTCGGCTTCAACCGTATGGGTGATGCTGTTGCCAAAGGCTGAATAAATGTCTTTGATTTCTTCTATCAGGTTCGGAAGATTGTTCAAAAAATCAAAATTTTTATGAATATTTGATATTAACTGGTAAAACTCCTCGTTGGTCATATCTTCCCCTGGCGACATTATCAATGTGCGTTTCATCATCTCTTTTAGCTGTTGCAAGGCCATTATCATCTTATCTAACGAGTTTTCATAGTCTTGGGCCGGAAAATTTTCCCCTTCCCAAAATGCCACTAACTGTGTCAACTCCACATTTCGCAAGATAGTTATTTTGCTTTCGGCTGTTGGTGCCACCTTGAAAATCACTTCTCCGCCGATGGTGTTTTCATAATGCGTCACGGTATAATCCTCGTCTTGCTCTAGAGCCGTTGCCGTATCATCCAAGTATACGGACACTTCTTTATCAAAAAAGTAAAACGGTATTTCAAAGGTTGTGGTCGTACCGTCTGCTATGTATACCGCTTTGCTGGTTTCACTTTGTATTGTCATATTTTATCTCCTGTTTTAGCTATAAAAAAAAGAGCATAGCCTTTAATAAGGCTTGCTCCGGATACAAAAAAAGCGCTCTACTTTTTTATTGAGCGCCTTGCTGACGTTGTGTCTTATTTTTATAAACACTTCGCCATTCTTCTTATTTTTTTACTCTGCTCCGACAGGGATGTCAATACTTTCGGAAGTGGTTTTGAAAATTTATTTTGCTTATTTATTTCTCTTGACCTTTTTTCTTCTGCATCATTTCCGCAACAGAGAGTTTCTTGCTAAAGCTCTCCACAAACGCTTTTCTTGTCGCATAGCTTAAGACCGCATTGTTACGAATAACTTTTAATCCATCTTTTGTTGCGGCAATGGTTGTGCCGTCGGATATTTTTAGCAACATCCCCTGCTCGCTTGGTTCGGCCTTGATTTTGATAACCTCGCCTTTGTTGCCGACAAACTCTTCTTTTTCCCAATAGCCTTTTTTGTTGATGGTTATGCTGTGACCATTCGGAAACTTGATGTTTTCATTTTTGGTAACGGTTATGGATTTGCCGTCATTGATATAATTTAACAAGCGCATTTTCATATCGGTTAATAATTTAACCCCGCCTTTCATTGTTAGGCATATATGTTCGTTGCTGTTAAAATACAAGCGGCTGCCATCCGGATAAAAAATATTTTTATGCGCCAAATTTATAACTATCCCGTTGGGCAGACTACATGATACGATATCGGTTTTGTTCACCCCGATGCGTATACCGTTGGCGTATTCTTCCATATAAATATTTTTTTGTTTTTTGTTTGTTGGCGTATATGGTGCCGGTCTCTTATTTGGTTTCTTTTCCGGTGTCGGTTTTGAGGTTGGATACTCTATGTTGACAATCGTGCGGTTGGCATAATCTATATCCACCATCTTGCCGTTTTTGTGATATGCGCGATAGATGTTATCGTGTAAAAGGCTCACAACCGGACTTTGGGCATCTATTTTATCTTCCATTTTTATGGCATCGGCCATAAACTTTGGAAACAAATTTTCCAAACGCTGTATCAAATCTTCATTTAAATATTGATGGCTTAAGTCATTGCGCAGTTGTTTATATTCACTCCAGCGGTCGGCATCTTCTTTGCTCATCATCTTGCAATTTCTAAAATAGGTCAAAACGGCTGACGGCGGAATATTTTTACCATAAAACAGGCAATGTTGGCTCATCTTATATTCTATTTGTTGGAATATCTCCAGATAATTTTTGCGGTATAAGTATACACTGATACGTTCCAAAAATTTTTCTATCTCCATACCGCATAAATCTATTACTTCCGCTTGTGGTAAAACTTTAGAGATATTTTTCAGCAAGGCCTCTTTTTTATCGGACATCGCTTCATAATTCGTCTCCAACATGATTTTTTCATTAGGGTGATCTTTCGCGTATTGTTTGGCGCGCGTCATAAACTTGGAATTACTCTCGTTCTTTTCTCGTATCAGTAAATTCGGATTGAGTGTAGAAACGAGTGTGGACATATTTTGTGCAACTTCAGCATATGCCTTCACCCTTTCTACCAACGGCTTATCACACAAGCGACAGTATGAATCCATATACCGACGACGGACACTGGTATTTTTTATGGTTTCTATACTGTTAAATTTGCCCAGCCCATCTAACGTATCCCATTGATGATGCATCAGGTGACGGATGTTTTGATAATCTTGAAAAACGGCTGCAGACGGTATTAAGCCTTCCTTTTCGGCTTGTATCATATAATTTTCTCCGGCGCGTAACCCCAACAGCTTTTTAACAACCTTATTGCTCTCTTCGGATAAAGATGTCAAAGAACTCAGCAATACGTTTTCAAACGGATTTATAAGCGCCGAGGCTAAGGCTTCAGTTTGCGCATCCACTAACTCTTGTTCGCTCAAATGGCTTTTCCCTTCCGGAAAAAGCGTTAAAACTTCTATCATATTTGTGAAACATTTTTCTATATTTTCATCCTCAAAGGCATCTTGCAGACTTTTGGGGGCTTCTTGATGATTATATTTCATTTTCCAGCGGCCGGCTATCAGAAACTCTGCCGCTTGCAAGGTCTCGTCTTTTTGATAGGCTGCAATATAACGTTCCACTCTGGTTGGTAAGGATTGTCCGTAACTGTGAACGGCATAATTATCCGGCGTGGAGATAATACTATTGCCATTGCTCTTAAAGTTCGGTGATGTATGATTGATGCTCACAAAACAATAGTGATTATCACCGATGACGGGCTTGTTGTTCACAAAGTCAAGATAGGCCTCTTTTTCTTCCGGTGAAATATTTTCCACACTCCACGGATTTTCGTCTGTTTTTTCACCGTAGGTACGCACAATCTGATATCCGGCTAGGTTACTCGGACGATATTTTTTGACCACATATTCCAAATTGCGGACCAAACTTATGTAGTCTTTATATATCGCTAACAGATTTTGCTTATTTTTTGCAGGTAGCGATGCTGCATATAATTGAGACATATCTAATTTTTCTGGCATTTCTTTTCTTCATAAATTTATTTGACAGTAATTTGCTTATTATTGCCGAAAATATCTGTTTTGTCAACAGAGTCTTTTGAATATTTATGCAGTTTTTACTCGCTTTGACGCTTTTTTAATAAAATATTTACCTTACGGGGCTTATGGTAAATTAGTTTATTGTTATCCCTTTGTTGGAGTGGTGTTATGAGGAGTCAATTATTCGCTTTATTCTTGATGGTCGCTTCGTGCTTTTCGGCTCAGGCTCAAGCTGAAGATACGATTTATGATATTATCAATCGGGAAGATAAACAAGCGTTCTCTGATTTGGTTATGCTTGGCTATGATATTGATGAGCAAGATTTAGACGGTTATAGTCCGCTTATGATTGCGGCAGCTCTCGGTAAAGCTAATTTTGTGGCGTATTTGATTGATAACGGTGCCAAAGTTGATAAACGCTATTATCAGGGCGGAACGGCTCTTCATCGTGCCGCTCTCGGTGGATATAATGACGTTATCAGTACGCTCTTAGACGCCGGAGCTAATATAAATATGCCGGATTTGGACGGAATGACCCCTTTGATGATAGCGGCTAAAAACGGTAAGCGTTTTACGGTTGAGCTTTTGGTGCACCGTGGCGCCAATGTTAATTTCAGAAATGCCAAAGGGGAAAGTGCTTTGGATATTGCCAATAAATTCAGATATAAAGAAATCGCTCTGTTCTTGGAAAATTCCGGAGCAAGACGGCCTGCTCCAAAAGAAGATTCCAGCGAAGATGATTATTTAAAAGATTTGGATAGTGAGTATAATTTTTATTAAAAACTTTTCCTTTCTTATGAAGCGGCGCTTTTTTTATGGTTTAAGCGGCGCTTATATGCTTTGTTCTTTCTTTTGACGGGAAAATTTAGCGAGGCCTCTTGCGTGCGCACGCTTAACTCCCTATATTACGTGTAAATGGAGTGAAAGATTCAACCTTTTTTAAGGGAGTTTTTATTATGACTGAAAAAATTGAATTCAAAACCGAAGTTAATAAACTGCTTGATATCGTTATTAACTCGCTTTATTCTGAAAAGTATATTTTCTTAAGAGAACTTATTTCTAATGCTTCCGATGCACTGGATAAATTAAAATATTGGCGGTTGATTAACCCAGATTTGGCTAAACCGGATGCCGCTTATAAAATCACCATTACGCCGGATAAAGACCATAAGACCTTGACTGTTTCCGATAACGGTATCGGTATGAACCGTGAAGATCTTATCAACAATATCGGTACGATTGCTAAATCCGGTACGGCTGAATTTTTGCAAAACACCAAAGAAAATACTTCTGTCGTTGATTTAATCGGTAAATTCGGCGTGGGGTTCTATTCTGCGTTTATGGTTGCAGAAAAAGTGGAAATTATTACCAAACGAGTTGATTGCGATAAAGCCTATAAATGGGTTTCTAACGGCGTGGACGGTTATGAAATTTCTGAAGCCGAACGCGATACAAACGGTACGGATATTAAACTTTTCTTAAAAGACGATGCAACCGATTATACCGACACGATTTATTTGCGCAATATCATCCATACCTATTCGGAACATATTGACTATCCGATTGTGTTAAATTTGGGCGAAGCCGGCGAGGAAACCGTTAATACCGCTTCGGCACTTTGGACACGCAATAAAGCTGATATTACCGAAAAACAGTATAAAGATTTTTATCAGCACGTTACCAAAAACTTTGATGAACCTTGGATGACGCTCCACTTTAAGGCGGAAGGCAGTATTGAATATACCGGATTGCTCTTTATTCCTTCCAAGGCGCCGTATGACTTGTTCCAGCCGGATCGGTTGACCGGAATTAAACTTTATGTCAACAAGGTCTTTATTTCCGATAAAGTTGAAGGGTTGATGCCGATGTATCTGCGCTTTGTTAAAGGTGTGATTGATAGTGCTGACTTGCCGCTTAATATTTCTCGTGAAATGTTGCAACAAAGTTCGCTTATTGCCAAAATCAGACAAGGTACGGTTTCAAGAATTTTCAAAGAGCTTAAAAAACGTGCCGAAAATGAAGAAGATTATGCTAAATTCTGGAACGCTTTCGGTATTGCTTTTAAGGAAGGTATTTATGAAGACTTTTCTAACCGTGAAGAAGTGGCCGGTTTGTCTCGTTTCTACTCAACAAAGAGCGATGGCAAATTAACCTCGCTTGATGCTTATATTGAACGGATGGATAAAGACCAAAAGGCAATTTATTATATCACCGGCGATGATGCCAAAACGTTGGCTTGCAACCCGCTTTTGGAAGCCTTCCGCGAAAAGAATATTGAAGTTTTACTCTTAACGGATCCGATTGATGAATTTTGGACACAAACCCTGCTCTCTTATAAAGGGCATGATTTGAAACATATCTCTCAGGCCGATATCAAACTTGATATTGAACGCACAACTCCTAAAGCCGATGAAAAAGGGTTGAAAGAGTTATGCGAAAAAATGGGTGAATGGTTCAAAGAAGAAGTCGGCAAAGTTGAAGTGACCGAAAAACTGACCAAGAGCCCGGCTTCTCTGACCGTTGAGGACGGACAAATGAGCATTCACTTGGAGCGTTTGATGCGTAATCATCAGCAAAAGACAAATTTTGACAGTACGCGTATTTTGCTTATCAACCCGTATCATCCGCTGATTATTAAATTGGCTGATTTGATGAACAAACAGGAAAAAGCCGACGAAGTTAAAGATGCGGCTCAGCTTATTCTGGAGCAAGCTAAAATTGCCGAAGGTGAAGCCGTTTCTAACCCGAGTTTGTTTAATGAAAAACTCAGCGAATTTATTTTGAAAGCTATCTAAAAATTTTAGCTCTCCTAAAAAGCCTCTTGCCTTGGTGCGGGAGACTTTTTTTATGGATTTTTTTGACAAAAACTCGTTGACGCTAGGCTTTTTTTGTGCTATTCTGCCGTTAATGATAGTTCTTATAGGCTTATCATGCTTTTAGTGCGTCTTTTTGTACGGAGTGAAATTGAAACTGGATAACTTGAAATACGGCTTTTTGATTTCCGTTACCACCCTATTCGGCGGCAGCGTTTCCGAACTTTATGCGCAAGACGATAGTGGGCAAAAAGTTCGTGTTGAAAGTAATGAGGCTTATAAAAAACAATTTATGCAAAGCGTCAATCCGCAACTTGATAAAATTCAGGTTGATTTTGTGGTGGATTCGGTTGAAACAAAAATATCTAACGGCGAATTGCTCCCTGATGTCAACATTATCCAACTTTTGGCTTATCTTGATCAAGACAGCGACGAATATCAAACTTATATGGCAAGCCGTCATATTGTGGCGCATGAAATGTGGCACCGCATTTGTATGATGAACGAGGTTTTGGAAAAGCCGATGTCCGCTACTCAATATCGTACCGGACGGGATAATTTTGAAATTTCGGCCAGCATTGTGCAGCTCTTGACTTTTCGGGATGATTATATTCATGCCACGCCGGAACAACGTCAGCAATTACACAAACTTGATGACCCGAAAATCAAAATGTATTTGTTGGCCGTTGATAACGATATTATCCGCCCGCTCTCTAATGATAAAAAAGACTTTGATTTTGAAATGGAATTTATTGCCAAGTCCGTTGCCGGATATTGGAACAATAATCTTGCCGTTACATACGCACCGCGCCATAATGCCATGACCGAAAAGGCCAAAAGGCAAGAATTTAAATCTCCCGTTTATGAAAAAAACTTTGTACACGATATCAAAGTTATGAACCATATCGGCGGAATTGATTTTTCTAAACTTTATAATTACCAAGATGTCCGCTTCTTAAAAAAATTCAAACAAGCGGACAAGCCCGATATGACGGAGCTGGAAACATCCCTCGGGGCGCCTAATTTTGAAACATGGCTTAATAAAAAGAGTCAATTAAAACGTTTTTCTAAGCAAGCAGTTGAAATTCCTAATTTCACCGGCAATCGTTTGATTGATGAGCGTGAAAGAAGACCGCTTAATCAACGTGTTCAACCGTTTGAAATTGCCGACATGTCTGTCGGATACAAAGCCTATCCGTTGATGAAAGTTCCTTTTTATTCAGCGGTTACTTTACGCAAAAATAAAACTATTTATAATCTTTATCCGCATGGGGCGATGGACGTTATTCAACAACCCGACGCGCAAGGTGTCTCCCGCGTCAAAACGCTTTATATTGACGGCAGTCGTGAAGAAGGTCAACTTCGTAACGGTATTAAAGTCGGAACGTTTCGCTTTTTTGATAAAAATAAAAAAATTATTGCGACGGCTACTTATAAGAATAATCACGCCATGGATGGAAATGTGGCTTTGCCGGCGGTGGACGGATATATTCTTTATACCTACAAAGCCGGAAATTTGGTGGCTTTGGAAGAATTGTCCGCCAAGGGCGTTAAAAAAACTATCTGCCGAATTGAAAACGGCAAACCTATCAGCGGATTAGTTCCCATGGTCAGCACCAAAGATAACCGCGTACAACGCTCTTATCAGGCGTATCAAGACGGTAAATTGGTTGCAGCGTTGATTTTTGACGATATGAAGCGGCTTAAAGAAAAACAACAAACCGACGGGAAAACTATTCGCATTGAACGTTTTTATGATACCGGTGCGTTGAAATATCAGGCGATTGCTGAAGCTCCTTCTCTTCAGGCTCCTTTGGTTACAAAAAATCATGAGAATGTTGAGCCGCGCTCACGTTCTCCAATATCAAAGAGCTCATTTCCTCAAACGAAGCCTATGGAAATGCCCAAGAACATGGCGGCTTCTCTTGAGCCAACCTTGCCGGTTTCCCAAAAAAATACGGTTAAGACTACTGACAAACAGCCTTTTATACCACAAAACGTTTCTGTTCCTTTGTCTCCGCTCCCCAATAAGAAGGTTAATCTGCAAGCTCCTCTGCATCCGGCCCCTATTCTTTTGCAAGAAACGCTCTTATCGGCTCAAGGGGAACCGGTAATGACGCTCTCTAAACATGAGAACGGTAAAAAGAGTATGAAAGTTAAGGTTAAAGAATTTTTTGAAGTATTAAAGAAAACCGCTCTCCCTAAAACGGATAAACAGCTGCTTATGTCCGGCATTCTTAAACTTCGGCACAAGATTTTGCCGCGGACTGCGGATAAGCCTTTATCTTCTGATAAGCAATTCTTGATTTCTTCCCCTTCTTCCAAAGGGCTTGAGACACCGCGGACAAATCAACATTCCATGCCCAAAACGAACATTACCTCTCTGAAAACTTCTCGCTCTACACAGGCTCGCACGCAGAAGATTTCTCTCTTTAAAAATAAATTCCGCTTTTTTGCCTTGAAGCAACGCGGAATTGATAAAAGCTAGAGTTTATTATCAAATTTTCCTTTAACACACAAAAAAAGCACCCTTTGAGAGGTGCTTTTTGTTGGTTTTGATGCGTCAATCAGATATGATGAGAATCTATGTATTTGATTGAGACATCTCCTTTCTCATTTCTGGTCAGCATATGCACTAACTTCATAAAGTCCATGTTCGCCTTTATGCCATCGCTTTGACGGCTGCGTTTTTTGGCTTTATAGAAGTAATACTGCAGCGAACTCGGCACGCTTAAAGTTTGTGGGTTAATGGCTATATCATTCTGCAATGTCCAGTGCTCTTGCGGGTACGTCGTCATTAATGCTTCCAAAGTTTTGGGAGTCAAATCCGTTATCCTCAGCAATTGCTCGGCAACCGTCAGCGGTATAAGCCTTAGCTCATCATCCAAAACACATAAGGCTTTGGTCTCGTGATGATTGCAGATAATCAGCAATTTATGGTCTATGACCACAATCCTGTTACAATGCGTCAGCGGCAATTTTGCCACTTCCGATGATATTTTACACCGCTCTGCTCCTTGTTTTTTATATAAGGCAGCGTCAGCAAAGTTAATATCATCCGGCTTTTGCTCCGAACTGTGCAGGCTTATCACATAATCATTGAAATCTATAAAACGATTTTTTCCCGCACTTTCTTCTGCTGTAAACTTTAGATTATCCCGATAGATTTCTTCGGTTATCATTTTGATGTTTGCGGGTACATTATCAAAAGCAAAAATGTTTATCAGATGTTTGCCGATTTTGTTTTTGACGTACACCCGAAATCCGGTGCCTTTAAAAATGTTTTGACAACGACACTTGTCCGACTCTGCTAAACGGCGCAATTCTTCTTGAGAAAATTCTACCATAAGACATAACTTTTTTAAAATTAGACATAAAAATAATTAAAGCTCCTGCAAAATAGCGAGTTCTTATTATTTTGTCAATTAAAATTTATGCTAAATCTCTTCTTCGCTTTGCTCTAGATACGAAAAAACCCCGCTTTCGCAGGGCTTTTAAATGGTGGCCAGAGAGGGGATCGAACCCCCGACACGAGGATTTTCAGTCCTCTGCTCTACCAACTGAGCTATCTGGCCGGCCACGAGTTAGGTTTATATATAACTTTTTTTCTGTTGGCAAGTATTTTTTTTGTTTTTTGTGAATATTTTTTGTTTTTCTTTTTATCCTATTGATTATACTATATTTTTATCCTTACTTATTGGTCTTTGGATATACTTCTTTCTCCTTTGAGGCTTGATTTATACAGCTTTGCACCTATCCTCTACGACTTAAGTGTTTAAAAAATTTGTATTTTTTGTAAAGTTTGGGAGTTTTTTGAAGAAAATGCTTGTTTTTTTTCGTAACTGCGTTAAAGATGGTGCAGATTTAATTTTTTAATTGAGAGGATAACTATGTCTAATCCCTTAGATACTAAAATAATTAGCAGACTGGCTGAAATCTTAGATAAAACAAACCTTACAGAATTAGAATATGAAGATGAAAGCTGCAGAATCTCTTTGGTTAGAAATCCTGCCGGCGTTGCTGTTGCCGGCGCTTATGCTCCGGTTGCTCCGGCTCCCGTAGCTGCTCCTGCCGTTGCTGCCCCTGTTGCCGCTGCGCCTGTAGCTCAAGATGCTGCAGAGGCTGCTGATGTTGACTACACAAACAGCCCGAATGCTGTTAAGTCTCCGATGGTCGGCGTGGTTTATTTGTCTGCTGATCCGAAATCTCCGAATTATGTTAAACCGGGCGATACGGTTGCCGAAGGTGATACCGTTTGCTTGGTTGAAGCTATGAAAACATTTAATCCGGTTAAAGCTCATAAAAGCGGTAAAGTTGTTAAAATTTTGGTTGAAACCGGCGATCCGGTTGAATATGGCGAACCCTTGGTTGTAATTGAATAAGCCAAAACCGTAACTAATCATAAATTAAAATAGGAATTGCTGATGTTTGAAAAAGTTTTAATTGCTAACCGTGGTGAAGTCGCTTTGAGAATCCATAGAGCGTGCAGAGAAATGGGTATCAGAACCGTTGCTGTGCACTCAGAGGCTGATGCTAATGCTATGCACGTGCGTTTGGCTGATGAAGCGGTTTGTATTGGTCCGGCTCGTTCTGCCGACTCTTATTTAAATAAACCGGCGATTATTTCCGCGGCCCTTATTACCGGTGCTGATGCTATTCACCCCGGATATGGTTTCTTGTCCGAAAATGCTGATTTTGCCGAAATGGTTGAAAAACACGGTATTACGTTTATCGGCCCAACCGCTGAACAAATGCGCTTGCTCGGTGATAAAATTACCGCTCGTAAAGCCGCTATTGAAGCCGGTCTTCCGGTTACGCCGGGGTCTCCTGCGCTTGAAAGTATTGAACATGCTAAGGAATGGGCTCATAAAATCGGCTATCCGGTTATTATTAAAGCTAAAGACGGCGGCGGCGGTAAAGGTATGAAAACGGCTTTTTCTGATGACGAAATTGCTGAAGCATATACGATGGCACGTGCTGAAGCTAAAGCGGCGTTCCCGTCTGATGTTGTTTATATGGAAAAATATTTGCAACACCCGAGACATATTGAAATGCAAATCTTAGCCGATAAATATGGTAATGTTGTGCATTTGGGTGAACGCGATTGCTCTATTCAACGTAATCACCAAAAAGTTATTGAGGAATGTCCGTCCCCTGCTCTTAACCAATCACAAAGAAAAGAGATCGGCGATATCGTTCGCAACGCTATTCAAAAGATTGGTTATCAAAACGCCGGTACGCTTGAATTTATGTATGAAGACGGCAAATTCTATTTCTTGGAAATGAATACACGTTTGCAAGTGGAACATCCGATTACCGAAGCTGTTTCCGGTATTGATATTGTTAAAGAGCAAATTCGTATCGCTTCCGGTGCAGCTTTGGGCTATACTCAAGATGATATTCAATTCAGAGGTCATGCTATTGAATGTCGTATCAATGCCGAAGATCCGGAAACTTTTGCTCCTTGCCCTGGTAAAATTACCGAGTGGCATGCTCCGGGTGGCTTGGGAATTCGTGTTGATTCCGAAATTTATTCCGGTTACTCTATTCCTCCTTATTACGACAGCATGATTGCAAAACTTATTGTTCATGCCAAAACGCGTAATGCCGCTTTGATGCGCTTGCGCAGAGCTTTGGAAGAATTTATCATCATGGGTGTTAAAACGACTATCCCGCTTCATCAGGAGATTATTTCTCAAAATGAATTTATTGATGGTCAGTATAACATCCATTGGTTGACCGAGTATATGAATAAACGTCAAAAACAGAAATAGGTTGTTGTTAGTATGCAAGAGAAATTGTCAGTCAGGAAAGTTTACAGAAATGCTTATCGGTATGTTTTAAGCCATTTGTTTGCTTTTGCCTTTCTGACAATTTTTTATTTTACCGGAAGTTTGTTGCCCATGCTCTTGGGCGCTTCTTCTTTTAAACTTATTTCGCTTATCTATATGTATGTCTTTTTTTATTTCGCAACAGGATGCTATTTCAGACAGCAACTCTTGTGGGATAAACAGCTCTTTATTTCTGCCAGTATCCGCTTTTTAACTGCCATATTTATCTTTTTATTCTCAATTTTTGTCGCCTCGCTTGCTATTAATTTTTGTATTGCGTTTGTGAAAGATATTTTTGGCGAAGTCGGATTTGCCATCACCAAAGCACTCTTAAACGGTCCGTGGTGGCTACTTGGTAAATATATTTGTATTTTCTTATTGTTTGTGACATTTTTCATTGTTCCTTCGTTTACTTTTGTTTCTGAAATTACCGGCAAAAGTCACTCTTTACTTTTGGCGTATTCTAAAACCCAAGGTAGTTTGGTCAATATTGCCGTTACCGCTTTTACGGCTCTAGCGGCGCTTATATTGATTATGTTTCTGTTGACTTTTGTTAATATTTATGTGGCAGCAGTTGCTCGCGCAGCTTTGCTTGCTTTTGTCAGTATTCTTTATTTCAAGATGTATGATTTCTTCTATAACTTCCCGCATAACAAAAAGGAAAAAACTTCTACCGACTTAAAAAGAGATGAACACGGTAAATTTATCTCTGCGAAAATTGCGGAAGAAAACAAGACTACCCCGAAAGATGGTGCTGAAAATGGTGAAGAGAACGGCGAGATTTCTTCTGATGAGCTTAAAGACTCTCATGAAGAAACGGGCAATGCGGATGTTGTTAAAGAAAAAAAGCACAAAAAAGCAGCCAAGAAAAGTGCCACAAAAATTCAATAACCTACTCTTAATGCGGATGGAGGATATTTATGCTCGTTAAGGATAAAGATATCTTAGTTGATGGCGGTGAGCCTAAAAAAGAAGACGAAAATATCAAAAAAGATAAAATTCAGAAGCCTGCTATTAAAAAAGAAAATATGAGCTCCGCATGGGGAGATGCATTTGATTATTATCTGAGAGGTATTACCGAAAAATATCTCCGTTTTCGTGGCAGAGCGACAAGGTTTGAATTTTGGGGATTTATGGTTGCAGCATCCCTTATCTGGATTCCTTTTTATTTTGTAACGGAATATGCAGAAATGCCGATGTTACCTTATTACTTTGCTTTAGCGACATTATTGCCGACGGTAGCGGTTGCGGCGCGGCGCTTGCATGATTTGAATAAAAATGCAGTTTTATTTTTATTACCTCTGGCGTTATTGGCGGCGTCCGGATTTTTTATCGGGCTTTATGTGGCTTTAACGCTTGTGGCTATTTGGGCTATCTTTCTTATTAAATTACTCTCTAAGCCTACTGATGAACAGACTGGCTTTTATGGCGAACCTAATGAAAACGACGAAATTTACGGTGATGATAACGAACGTATTTTAAAGAAATTTAGAGCAATTTCGCTTTGTGTACTGATTATTTGGCTTGCTGTTGCCGGTGCGAAATTTGAAGATTGGTCACAGCAGGCTCAACAACGTGCCACGATTGATAATATTATGCATCAGGTTATCATGCAAGGGCAAAATGCTAACCTTTCGCCGGAACAAATGCAAAATGCTCAAACCCAAATGATTGGGGCGCTCAAAAAACTTAGCGGACAGACTGTTTCTCCTGAAGATTTACAAAAGCAAATTGCTGATGTGATTAAAGCGGCAGCGGGTACTCAAAATAAATAAAAATTGAGGTTCTGATGGCAATATACCGCAAAATTTTGGCTGCTTTGGCTCTTATATGCGGCGTGGTGCTTGTTTATTTCTATACTCTAAATCAGCCTCGTTTTATAGCGGGCACGGCTCCTACCTCCTTAAAACCTTATCTTGAAGCACTGGTTGAAGGGTTAAATTGTGCTGATGATACGGCGCATTTGGATTTTGGTTCTTGCGCCTCTCTTACGATTTATCCGGTTAATTGGACCGAAGATAATTCTCTTCCGCAACTTGATGATAAACATAAAAAATGTGCTATTCTCTGGATTGGTTCAAGACAAAATTTATTTGAGACAAACTTAAAGGGCTATGGGGGTATTTGGGCTTCTACACCTCTGTTGCAAAATTTTTTAGCATCTTTTCATATTTCATCTGATTATGTTCCGATTTTTGCTCTTCCCGAACAGTCACGGCACAATGCTTCTTCGCAATATTTTGCGCTTATCGGCCAGCAACCCCGTGTACAGCAGATTTTGGAACGCTTAAATCTACCCTTTAAGCAATATCATCTTAACACAGATATTCAGGAGCTTCGCCATGATATGTCGCATATTCGTGCCGTGATTGCCGGTGATACGAAATTTCACCCGTCATCTATGGATATTCATCCTCTCTTTTTGGAATTGGCTCAAAACTATATCCCATTAATTGTTCCCTGGATTTGGCCACAGGAAGATACGATTAATCTCTTTAACGATCGGGTGACTTTTTATCAAAGCGAACAGTATCTTGAAGACTTGTTGCGTGACTTTGAAAAATATACAGCGTTACTCCATTATCGGGCCAAAAAAGCGGCTCATCTCGTTCTGCAAGAATTTAGTCTGCAGCGCAATATCCAACGCATTCTTGAACATCGCACTGAACCTAATGATAAAACACGTTTTCATAAGCCTTTTTCGCAAACGGTTAGTCTTAATGTTCCAACCGCTGTCGGACACTATACCGCCGGTGATTATGCTTTGGCTCAAGATTTGGCAACTTATCTTAAACCGAAACTTACTGCCGTTGATTTGACTTTTTATAATTCCCTGTACCGTTATCCGACGGAATTTAATATTCTCATACGGGGCTTTTTGCCACCGGCCGATTATGACTTATTAGCTGCTTACAATATTCTTTATCTGGCGTATGCGCAATTTGCGCAAGATGAAACGCATGAAATTTTGCCTACTTTTGAGAAATATTTGAGTACTCTTGAAACATCTGCCAAAAAAGTTGATGCCTTGGTAGTGGCCTCTCAAAAACTAAGTGATGCTTTAAATGCACGCGGCATACGCGCTTTTTATATTCCGCAATTTACCGACACTAAACGTTTCTATTATGATTTTGATGAAAAGCTCAAAAGTGAGGTTTTATTTGTAGGTATCAATACTTTTTACCGTACGGCTGTTCCGGCTTTGCTAAAACGCGGGGTGAAAGTTGATGTATATGGTCCTCGTTGGCCTTTGGGTGTTGCCAAAGCTGAATATGCCGATAATCAGATTTTGCGGAAATATTACAGCTCGGCTAAAATCGTCCTCAATGACACGCGTGAAGGGATGAAGCAATTTGGCTTTATCAGTAATCGGATTTTTGATGCGACGGCTTGCGGTGCTTTGATTATTTCCGACTATATGCCCGAGATTGAACAAATTTACGGTGATAGTATCCCTATGTATCATAACGATGAAGAACTGTATGAACTCGTGCAATATTATTTGACGCATGAAGACGAGCGCTTAGAAAAGGCCAAGAGAGCACAAGAAATTACGCTCAAACATTTTACGGCAGAAAAGGCTGCTGCGCAATTTCTTGAGATTATGGCACAAATCAAAAGAAAATAGATTTACTTCTTTATCAATCTTACTTCCAATTACTTTATTTGTTGTTTATTCCATAGCCTGCCGGTTTCGGGGCGATAATAATAAACCCCTGTTTTTAGATTGATAAATCCGCCTTCGTTTAAGGCTATCTCTTTGCCATCTAATTCTACCTTTCCTTTGCTGAATTTGATTCTTCCGGCGTAGGTGCAACTCTCTTTATTACACGTCAAATCATCGTGCTCAGGGATTTTATATTTGCCTTTGAGTTTTTTCCCGGTCCACATCTTTTCTAAAAACTTGTTCTTATGATAGCGTGAGGCGACTAATTTCTCTTGGTGATTTTTATAGGCATAGGTGGTGCCGTATTTATCAAACACAAAATCGGCCTTGGGGCTAAAGTATAAACTCATTATACCCAATACGATAGCGGCTAGTCCCCAGACACGCCATTTTGCCTGCCAGATACAGAGCCACAGTAACCCCATCGTCAAAATGAAAATTCCCCAATCGGGCAAGAACCCAACACCCTCGCCTGTTTTGGAGCCGGGTAAATCCGTTACCCAAACGGTTATTTGGTTGATGACATCAATGCCCTTTTCAAACGGCTTTAAGCCATACTCTCCCAAGCCAAACGGCAAACTTATTAAAAACAACAACAAGCACGGCATAACCCAAAAGCCGATGATTGGTCCTGCCAGCAAATTTCCTAAACTTGTATACACAGAAATTTGATTAAAATAATACATACTATACGGCAAGGTCATTAGGCTTGCAACCAAATCGGTTAACAACAACCCAATCATATAAGCCCCTAATTTCCCCCACAGATTTCTTTTATCAAACCAATGGTGAATTTCCGTTGCGTATTTTTCATAAAAAGCTACCAGCCCCAGTACTGCTGCAAATGACATCAAAAACCCCGGAGAGACCACCGCTTCCGGTGTTATTGTCACCACGACCAAAACCGCAAAGGCCCACATTCTTAGCGATATAGCGCGGCGATTAAACAACACGCCTATTAACACGACCGTCGTCATCACAAAGGCTCTGATACACGATACACTCTGCCCCGATATTAAAAAATATATCAACATAAACAAAATGGATACAACTGCCGCCGGTTTGCGCAAATCATAGCGCCCTTCTCCCACCGGAAATAAGCATATTCTCACCAAGAAAAAGACGAGCAAGGCGATGATGCTCATATGCATCCCCGAAATGGATAAAAAGTGTGCCAAGCCCGAAGTGCGGTAGTCTTCATTTAGTTTTTGTGAAATGGTACTGCGGTCGCCGATGGTTAAGGCTTTGGCTATGGCTCCGGCGTCTTTATTAACACTTTTCTCATCTATCAGATTTTTTATGTAGGCTCTTGCTTGCTCTATTTTATCCCCTATTCCGGTTACGGCTTTGGGGCAATCTATTTGGAATATCGGGCCGATTGTATATCCGGTGCCGCTCAATCCTTTATAAAAATTTGTTCTATCCATTTTATAGTTACTGAGCGGATTTGGAGTAAAGCCGTGTGGTAGTTTTGCCACCAACTCAACGCATACGCCCGATTTTAACCATGGCTCGGAATAATTCAGGCTCACACGATATTCACCTTTTAATTCACGGTCAAAGTTATTGACATCCGTTAATAGAATTCGCGGGCGGTTATTTGAATTATAATCTAATACTTTAACTTTCCCGCGCAAGTAATTTATTTCAGGTAAATTATTTTCAATATTCTTAGCGCGGTGCAGTGCGTCTGCTTTGGCAACGCATAGACCTAACAAAAACACGGCTACATACGTTAATAACTTAAACTGTCCCTCTTTTCGTCTGGTCAGCCACAGCAAAACTAATACGGCTTCTAAATAACCGACCATAACCCAAGCCGACAACTCCCACGGAAAAGCAAAGTAAAATGCAGCGCCCAACGCATAACTTACCGCATACCAGATGATTAGGCTTTCTGCCTCGTTTTGATAGTTCTCTGCTGCATACAATTTCACCCGCAGCCATTGTTTTTTTAACCACCAAATCACGCTCTATGCCTTATGTCTTGCTTCTATTGTAGCAAAAATGATTTTTGCAGCCTTTTCACTCGGTTTTAATTCACCAACGCCCATCACCTGACACAACTTATCCATCTTTTGCTCAAATTCTCTACGGGCGGCGGCGTTATCCAAATAATTTCCGATGGTATCCGCAATTTTTTTTGCATTGCAATCTTCCTGCAACAACTCCGGCACCACGCGCTCATCTAACAAGATATTCGGCAAATTCACCGATTTGATTTTCAGCAAATGGCGTGCTAGCCATGCTGTCAACGGAGCAACTTTATAGGCTATGATGTGCGGAATTTTCATCATGGCCAACTCCAGTGATACCGTACCCGAAGCCGCAATGGCCGCCGTTGCTTTTAACATGGCTTCGGCCTTTTCTTCTCTGCCGTGCAAAATCTGAATATTATGACCATCCTTTTCGGTCAAAATTCGCTCTACTCGCTGTTCTACCGTTTTTACCGTCGGCAAAACATACAGCAAATCGTTATACCGTTTATCTAATTCTTTTGTTGCATCCACAAATGTCGGCAATAATTTTTCCACTTCATTGTGGCGCGATCCCGGCAAAATTAAAATCAAACGTTTATCTTTAGTATCTATATTTCCGCTTGGTTGTAACTCTCCGCTAATCAGCGGGTTTTCTATCACCGGATGTCCGACGCAATCGGCCTCTAGGTGATGGGGCGTAAAATATGCCGGCTCGTTCGGAAACAATGTCAACAAACGATCAATGTATTTATACATCGTTTTGGCTCGGCCCTTTTTCCATGCCCAAACTTGCGGCGCAACATAATGCATCTGCAAGACCTTTATGCCTTTTTTGCGCAAGGCTTTATGCACCCGTTCCGAAAAACTCCAACTATCTATGGTGACCACCACATCCGGTTTTTTTGCGGCAATATCTTCTACCGTTTCTTTGATATGACGCAAAACTTTCGGAATACTTGGGATAACCTCTGCCAAACCCATCACGGCTAAGTCTGTTATATCAAATAATGAGGTCAATCCCTCTTTTTCCATATTTTCACCGCCTACACCGGCAAATTGTGTCTTAGGCGACATTTTTTTCATCGCGTGCATCAAACGCGCTCCGAGCATATCTCCGGAAGGTTCTCCGGCTACTAAATATATCAGCATTCTTCATACTCCGTCGGAATTATCCCTTTGATAAACAGACCATATTCGTTGGCTAATTTTATCACTTCTTCTTCATTGACAATTAACGTGTTACCGGCATGAACGGCTATCCCCTTAAAACCGCTTTTATGCGCATTTTCAATGGTTCTGGTGCCGATGGTCGGCAAATCTATGCGCATATCTTGCTGTTGTTTACGTAGTTTCACCAATACCGGCTTTTTACCTTTGCGCACATACTCGGCGCAACGTTTTATCAGCTTATCGGTTCCTTCTATCCCTTCCATTCCCAAAACCAGGCCTTGTTGGATAACAACCGACTGCCCGACGTCTAATTTGCCTAAAGCCGTTGCCACCTCTACACCGCGGCGAATATCCTCTTCATCTTCTTTATCAGGCTTTTTTTTCGTTAAAACACCGGTATGCGCCAACAAATCCGGCACAACTTCATGAATGCCGACGACTTTCATCCCGTCGCCTTCTATCTCTTTAACAAGGGCGCGCAAAATTCCGTCATCGCCTAAGGCTTTGGCTCCCAATTTGGCAAAAAATGCCGCAGTTCTGAAATCCGGCACCAACTCTGCAAAAGTCGGGCGCTTGATTGTTCCTATCAATACAATCTCTTTCACTCCCTCTTCTTTGAAACGCTTAAACCCCGTTCCGGCCTGCCCTATTCTTATCCACTCATGCGCAACATCCGGCGTAAAAATATGTTCATCGGCATTTCCCTCTATTGCCAAAGCGTAATATGGGCGCGAATGTTTTTGGCACCACTCTATCACTTTATGCGGCAATTCACCTCCGCCGGCGATAATCCCTAATTTTCGTTCTGGATTATGATTTATTTCATAATTGTCTTCAGGTGTTGCTTGTTGTTTCATCTGCGCTCTGACCTTTCCTTTGCATTATAGCTATTCTTGTTCTACCATATCAAAAATTTTATGCAAAATATTAAAAAATATTATTGACAATTATTTTTTTTGAGTATATACGTTCTTCTGTTCATGACATACGTACTTATCGCGGGGTAGAGCAGCCCGGTAGCTCGTCAGGCTCATAACCTGAAGGTCGTTGGTTCAAATCCTTCCCCCGCAACCATTCAAATTAAAGGCTTTTGAGAAATCGGAAGCCTTTTTCTTTTGCCTTTATGCGGCAACTTGCCTCACTATAGTCTCACTTTTTTGTATCAACTCTAACGTGGAGAACTGTTTATTTAGCTACTTTTATCCCTACCCGCTTCTTTACATTAGGCGGACAGTATCTCTTCAAAACTCTTAAAATGAAAGAAAATATGGTGTTTGGCGTGGGGAATAATTTTTAAGCGCTCTTGATAAAATTCTTTTTGCGCGGCCAACTTAAACAAAACATCATCTTCGGCCATTAAGGCTTTATCAAAATGAGGATTTATCTCTTTCTTATGCTCATGATACAGATTTTCCAGACTGGTCAGCTCGCTCTGGCAGCTTTCCAGACTTCTTAAAGATTGGAGTGCGTTATATTTTTTATACTCCTCATCCGTTGAAACCATATATTCGCGGCGAAACTCCAGATAATTATCCATTGTTATCGCCTTAAAAAGTTTTAGGGTGCGGGAGGATAAACCTAAATTTTCATCCAGCAAGTACGGATTGCCGCACAAAGCTACTTTCTTTTTTATATGCGGAATTTTATCTACCATAACGGAGGCAATAAATACCCCTGCCGAATAGGCTATCACATTGATATGTGCGTATTTGGAAAAATCAAAATCCAAATTGAGGTCTTGATAGTCATACAAGATCAATACATCTTTTTTATCATGCAAATTGGTAAACTGATTTTCATCACAGCCCCAACCTGCAAAAAAAACGATTAACTCATTTGAATGATTGTTTTGATAAAAATAGCGCATTTTACCCCTCTTTCTTGGGCGCGATGTAACATGAAACTTGCTAATTTTTCGTTAATAATATTTCCTTTTCCTATTTCTAATCACCCTAAAATTTTAACTTTTTTCTAATTCTTTTCAGATATGTATATATGTATGTTTATTTGGATATTGGTTTTGGGGTATTGTTTATGACCTATAGCAAGACATTGAGAGAAGAAGAGATAAAAAATAAAGTTGCTGCTGATTATTTTAAGTCTTACGATAGCACAAAAATTATTGGTAATATTGATTTTTGTATTGCAAAAATTACAGATAAATCTGAGGGAAGACAAGGTTTATTATTTAATGATGCTGAAATAACACAATCTCTTTTGTGGGCGGAAGCTAAAAAAGGAATTAAACATGATATATATGAGTCATTTGTGCAACTAATATTAACCATAGGTAAGGACAGAACATTTGAAAAGTTTTTACCACCTGTTTTTTTAGGTGCATTTGATGCGGAAAAAATAGCTTTCATCAAATATAATGTTGTTTCTGAGATTTTTTCTCAGAATGATTTTGACTGGACAGTTACTCCCTCTAATCACGACACTAAAGAATTTAAGCAATTATATGCTCTGGTCAAAGATGAGTTGGAGCGAAAATCACAAATTTTTTATTATGACAAAAATGACTCTGAATTGAGAACATTTATTAAGAAAAATTTTATTTTAGGTAGAATTGGTGTATCCAATATTGCCATTACTAAAAATAATTTTACAACAGTATATTTTAAATGGTTGCAAGATGTAAAACCTACCATTAATATTGATTGGGAAAAAGCAAAAAAACAAGGCATTATTGATGCGGATTTTTATTTAGCCGATCTATTATCACGCGATAATACTTCTATTAAGGATAGTTTATTTGTATTACTATCTCGTAATAAATATGAGATTGTAAAGGAAAATAAAAATGAGTTAGGATTACAACTCACCTATGATGTTTCTTTTAATGACGGACAAAGTGCTCATCGTAGATTTTGGAGCATATATGACCGCCCCCCACGCAAAGAATTTTGGGATTACATTGTAGAGCGACGAGACCTGTTAGTTCCACAAGATGTACGAGAGCGTAAAGGTTCTTTCTTTACACCTCAAAAGTGGGTAGAATTAAGCCAACAGTATTTAGAAGATGTGTTAGGTGAAAACTGGCAAGATGAATATTATATTTGGGATTGTTGTGCCGGCACGGGAAATTTATTAAACGGTTTAACTAATAAATATAATATTTGGGCTAGTACTTTGGATAAGGCAGATGTTGATGTTATGAAAGACCGTATTAAAAATGGAGCTAATTTGTTAGAATCTCATGTTTTTCAAATGGATTTTCTAAATGATGATTTTGCCGATAAATGTCCTCCAGATTTGTTAGAAATTATTCAAGATCCAGAAAAACGTAAAAAATTGGTAATTTATATAAATCCACCTTATGCAGAAGCAACGACAACGGCAACAATTGTTGGGACTGGTAAAAATAAAGAAAATGTTGCTATTTCCAATATTACATATGCGAAGTATAAAAGCCTTATGGGTAAAGCAAGTAATGAGCTCTTTGCTCAATTTTTTATTCGCATTTATAAAGAACTTTCAGGATGTATTTTAGGTGAATTTTCAAAATTGAAAATTTTGCAAGCAAGCAATTTTACTGTTTTTCGTAATGTATTTCAGGCAAAATTAGAAAAGATGTTTGTTGTACCTGCTGACACGTTTGATAATGTTACGGGACAATTTCCGATTGGTTTTATGATTTGGCTTTTAGCTAAGCATGAAAGATTCACAAAAATTCAATCAGACATTTATGACAAAAAGGGTTATTTGTGTGGAACTAAAATGTTTTTTGCTTTAGATAATGAAGCATTAACATTAAATAAATGGATAGTTGATTTTGATAATGATAATATGGAAATAGGGAAGATGAGCTGTTATCCTCCTGATTATCAAAACAATGGTAAATTTTCAATTTTATTAAAACCACAAAAACGATATTGTTTAAGTATTGGTGAGAATAATTTAATTCAGTTTTGTATTTATCTTGCTGTACGTCATTGTATGGAAGCTAATTGGCTCAACGATAGAGATCAGTTTTTATATCCTAATGACGGCTGGAAAACTGACCTTGAGTTTCAAGCAGATTGTTTAGCTTTTACTTTGTTTCACGGACAAAACCGAATTACATCAGAAGATGGGGTAAATTATTGGATTCCTTTTACAGAAAAAGAAGTAGAGCCTTTAAATAATTTTGAAAGTCATTTTATGACAGACTATATTAAAAAGAATAATATTGTTTTTTCTAGAGAAGCTCAAATGGTATTTGATGCAGGTAGAGAATTGTGGCGTTATTATCATAAACAGAAAAATGCCAATCCTAATGCAAGTTTTTATGATATTCGTGCTTATTTTCAAGGTCGTGATAAAAGTGGCAAAATGAAAAAAGAAAGCTCTGATGTTGTTTATATGGAATTGATTACAAAATTGAGAAATGCTCAAAAGAAATTGGCAAAAAAAATATCCTATAAAGTTTATAAATATGGCTTTTTAAGGGGATAATTTTTCGTTAACACCAAACAAAAAAACACCTATCGCTTTTGCAATAGGTGTTCTTTGTTTATTTCTCGGCTATTTCTTCTTAAAAAGATTTATCAGAGAAATAAAGTAGTGTTCCTCTCTTTTGCTGAACGGATGCTGAGGATCTTCATCCTTCTTTCTCTTTTCATACATTCTTTCCAGAGGTAACGCCAGCATTCCGCTTAAACCGCGTTCTATCAACTCATCGGCATGAAGGTGCAAAACCATAAAGGTATTCTCACTTATCCAATCGCCTTTGAACATGAACTCAAACATCAGAGGATGCGGAATTATGCCTCTTTCAAACGTTTCTCCAATCTTATCAAACATGAAGGCTCTGACCTTGCTGTAATACTCACCCTTGCCATTTTTGTCATAGGTACTCAGCATTATGAGCCCCATTTTGGCTAAGATTGAATATTCTTCCTCGGTGCTCTTGCCTTCGTTGAAAATATCCAGATCAAACATGACTTCAAAATAAGACATGGGTATCTGCATTTTCAATTTTTGTAACTGCGTGATGGTCTTTTCCATCTGAAGCACAGTCTCTTTTTTAATATTGCACACGGCTCGCTGATGTTGACGCTCTTTGATAAGCTTTTGAATTTTGGTTAGTGATGCTCCGTGCATTAAGGCCATATAACATTCCTTACGGAGATCTTTGTCCAATGTTTTCAATAGCTTTTTCTCTTCATCATTCAGCGGACGCCACTTTTCATTTTGATGGCGGAGCTCCGTTATTTTACGATGTACATCTTCAATACTTGCTCCTTGTTCAAATAGCTTGCGTGCTTGATTGCGGAAGTGTTTTTCCAATCCTCGGAGGTACGCGTTCTTCACGTTCCTATCACGAATTTCTTTCTCATCCATGGTAATAATATTTTAGGCATTTACCCTTATCTTCCATACTTGCCTAAGGTATAGATGGGGACTTAATAATTTAGATAATTCTTATTCATAGAGCTTTATTGTACCGCTTTTACTTTTTTTTATGCAAGCGATTTTATTTAAAATTTGGACAAAAAGTTTATATTACTTGACTTCGTTTACTCTTGCGTTCTTACCAATTTTTGATTGATAATTTCTCGCATATCTTCATTGCTAAAACGCCCCTTACGTGGTTTGGTTTCTTCTGATTCACGCTTGGTGATTATTACCTTTTCTCCTTTTTCTATTTCTGAGGTAATATCTCTATTTTCTTTAACAATCTGTTCTTTTGCGTCAGCATATTTTTCTTGCGAAATATTACCACGAAAGGCCAAATCTAAAGGGGCTTGATTGCCTGTATATCGTTCCGGAGATAATTCCGCATAATTCTCTAGACTTTCTGCTCCGGTTTCTTTTTTCAACTTTCGCTCTAATAAATTACGTATCTTTCTTACCTGACGTTTAACTTTGCGCTCACTTAATTCTTCTGTCTTTATCTCGCCATCAGCGTCTTCTTCGCTAATATGACCTTTATATTTACCGCCGACAAAGGAAACTTCCGTAAATTTATCGCCCTTTTCTTTGGTGTATTTTTCTTCTCCTTCGCTATATGTTCCTGTATATTCAACTTTTTGTTCACCTTTGCGATTATATTTTGTATAGTTTATACTTGTTTTCTCTTTATTGGAACTCTCTTGGTGTCTTACTTCCAATATATCATCCAACGCCCGATTTCCGTCCTTATATATGTCTTTTCCACGACGTCCATCTATCACTATATCTGACATCTGAACCGTACTTCCATCGTGACGACTATGTACTCTGTTTTCTGTTACACGACCTTTTTTATCATATTCATCTCTATTATATTGGTAAGTTCCGTATGAAAAATCATTGTTATAATCGTATGCTCGTTGTAATGGTCCGGCTTCTACATGATGTGCCTGAATTTTTAATTCTTCTTTTAATCGCAATCTTTTCTTTCGGTCATACTCTTCTCGTGTTTGTTCTACTGTGTTTTCTTCTCTGCGGCTTATATCAAATTCTTTATACCTTTCATCTCGCTCTGATACTTTTACACGCGATTTTTCATCACTGTTAGGAACTGTAATGTCTATTTCTCGGATGGCTGCACGAGTATCTTTAGAATATTCATTTGGAACAACATATTCTGTTCGTTCTACTCTTTTATCTTCTTCTCTCGGCGTTGGAGCGACTGCTTCTGTTGTTGACGCGTTTAACGTAGACAGTACCGTCATCGCGGTTACTGCTGCTTTTTTTAAATCTTGTTTGAGTTCTTCTCGCGTCATCTGCTTTCTCCCATAGAATTATTCTACAATATTTTTAGCCTTTAGTCAATTTATTTCCAATTTCATCTTTCTCTTGACTTTCGCTTTTCTCGTCTTTATCTTGAATTGTATTTTAGAGGGGTTAGAAATATGGTTAAAATCGTAAAACTGCTGCAAGGTTATCAGGACTTTTATAAACAATATTTTGTGGAGAAACCAGAAATTTATCAAACTTTGGTTCGGGATGGTCAGGCGCCGAAAACGCTTGTTATCGCTTGTAGTGACTCTCGTGTTGATCCCTCTATTTTGCTCAATACTAACCCCGGGGATATTTTTGTTATCCGCAATGTTGCAAACCTTGTGCCTGTGTTTGATTCCGACATGAGCCACTGCCACGGCACTTCGGCTGCCATTGAATATGCCGTCAAACACTTAAAAGTTGAAAATATTGTTGTTCTCGGACATAGCCACTGCGGCGGTATTCATACTCTGGTTTCTGCGCACAAACATGACCATACCTTTATTGATACTTGGCTTGAAATTGCCGATACACCGGAAATTCGCGATATTTGTACTTCTCATTCACAACATGATGCGTGTCCTTTATGCGAAAAAGAAGCTATTCGCGTTTCTGTTGCCAATTTGATGACTTTTCCTTTCATTAAAGAGGCAGTCTTAAACAAAACGCTTGATTTACATGGTTGGTATTTTAACCTGGAAACCGGTGCGTTGGAAATTATTGCTCTTAATAACTAGAGCGCTCCACTCGGGCAAGTTTCTTTTATTATATATTATTCAGCAAACGGCTTATCGCTTGGGAAAGGTCTTTGATATACGTATTATCACTGACCGGCGCGGATTTGCCAACGCTCCTGCTCTGATATTTTTTCAATATCGGCATATCTACCGGTGTAAACAGACGGTACAGACTTTCGGTCGGTGCTGTTGGGGTTTTATTCTCGGCAAAACTTGAACGCAATTGATAGAACTTTACCGGAAAGCCGTCTTTTTGAGAGAATTTACGAATTATATCCCCCTCACCGGCTGCGTAGAAAAATCCCTTAAATGTTTCAGGATTACTTTGCCAATAGGCGCGGCAGACCTCCAACAAGTTAGCGGTACCATCGCCCATTAGTGTGGCTTGGCGGCCTTTTTTGACCGCGGCTAAATGCAAAACAAATTCTATTTCTATCCCGCTTTTGGAGGCTGTGTTAAATATTGATGCCAAAAAAGAGATATCCGCAATATCGCCAAAACAAAACTGGACATTATGCTCTTTGAAGGCATCGGCGCTTATCGGCAGGGCAGACGTAGCTTTTATCATTTTATTATTCGCTAACAGCGGGCTAAAGGCTTCTTCAGAATCTCCCAATGCCAAAACTTTGCGACCTGATGACACTAACTCATTTAAGATTTCTTGCCCGACAAAACCGGTTGCGCCGGTGATTAAACATACTTTTTGCGTCATCTTGTCCTCTCCTTTCCTCTTTGGCTTACATTTCTTATTATTGTGCAGAGTTTTTCGGCTTTTGTCAATGATGTTTTCTTGTGATTTTGTTTTGTTGCGCATTTTTGTGATTTTTCTTCGTTACATTTTTATTATCCGCCTAAAATCCGATAATTGCAAAAAAAAGACGCAACCTTTGAGGAAACGTCTTTTTCTTTCTCTTAGCTTTAGTGTTTAGCCTTTAATTCTTCCTGCAAAAGAGCATGATATAAAAGCAAAACGCCCCTTTTCTAAGAGGCGTTTATACTTTTTCTTCATACTCTAGCGGCCTAAAGAGCGGCAAAAGTTTTCATATTCTTCTTTCCAATCATCTTCATCGCCGCTGTTTATTTCCATATAGAAACGAGCATCTTCCAGTTCTTCATCCGTGAGGCCACCTTTTTGGCGGGCTTTCTCTTGGTAGTAATTCCGGACTTTATCTCGTTCTCTACGATAAAAATCAGAGCGTTTCTGGCAATAGTCGGCTAACCTTTTTTGCCGTTTGGTTTCTTCTCTCTTGTTCAACAGATTTTGAATTATTACTTTTATAATCCAAAGAACTCCGATGAAAATGATGATTTGCCAAAGCCCGACATTTGAGCTGGAAAGCAGCATATTGCTGAATACCATGAAATTTTCCATAAAAATATCTATTTAATTGTTAAACTGGTATTTAATATACAGTTTTAGAAAATTTTGTCAATATCTTTAACGGATGAAGTTGGTTCTGGCTCCTTTTTCCGGTTCCGGAGTTTGAATCCCCAGTTTCTTCCCCTCTTCTATCAACTTCAAAGCCCAGGCCATATTCTTGCCCAAATTCCGCATTGTCTGCAAGCCTTCTATATCTTGTTTGACCTCTGCGGGCGTATTGCCGTGTACCTCGTTCCAATAGGTGGAAGATATTACCGGCATGTTGTTTATTGTAAAATATTTGTTGATGACATCAATTGAAGCTATTGTTCCGGCTCTTCGTGCTGAGGCTATAGCCGCCCCCGGTTTATACGCAAATGCGGCTCCTCCGGAATAAAATGCACGATTTAATACACTTAACAATCTTCCCGACGGATGCGCATAATATACCGGTGTACCGAAAATAAAACCATCGGCACTCTTGGCTTTTTCTACCAATTCATTCACAATATCATCCGTAAATACGCAATGTCCTAATTTGCGACAGCCGCCGCATCCGACGCAATCACGATAGGCGTTAGGCCCCAACTGAATAATCTCGCTTTCTATCCCTTCTTCTTTTAAGACTTTCGCAATTTCACTCAAGGCCGTATAGGTGCAACCCTCTTCATGTGAACTGCCGTTTACCATCAAAACTTTCATCTTATCTTCTCCTTTCTTCACTCGCACTTGCTTTTCTTCTTTACACGCCGACAACAAGGTGGTTCCGCCCAATGTCATCAACGAACTGATTATAAATTCTCGCCGATTCATCTTCGTCCCTTTATTCTTTTGACTGCTTATATTTAGTGCAAAAATTGCGAAAATCAGCAATATTTCTCTCCACTTATCCCCTTTTTTTGTGGGTAAATCGGTTTTCATAAAGACTTTTTGCTTCTTTGAGCCTATATTTCTTTAGTGTTCTAAACTATGTTTATTTGGGAGGTATTATGAAAAAATTTGTTCTTGGCGCGATGATGATGCTTTCAGCTTCTTCCGTTTATGCGGTGGATATTAAATTGCCCGAACCGGAAACTTCCGGCGGTATGCCTTTGATGGAGGCTATTGCCGCTCGTCGCTCCGGCCGTACGTTTGATACGAAAATGTTATCCGAACAGAATCTTTCTGATTTGTTGTGGGCAACTTGGGGAATTTCTTCTGAAGACGGCAAGCGCGTTGTTCCGACCGCAAGAAACCTTCAAGATATTGATTTATACGTTTTGTTGCCGACCGGTTCTTATGTTTATGACGCTAAAGCCAACTCCTTAAAACAACTCGGCGATAAAGATTTGCGCTATATCGTTGCGAAAGACCAGAAATTTGCTCAAGACGCACCAGTTCATCTGCTCTTTGTTACAAAAGATAAAAAATACGGCGAAATGCATGCCGGTTCCATGTATCAAAATGCCAGCCTATATTGTGCTTCCGCAAACTTAAAATGCGTCGTTCGCGGACTTTATAACAGGGCTGAAATTAAACAAGCCCTCAACCTTGAAGGCGAAACCGAAGTGGTTATGACCGAAGCCGTTGGTTATCCGAAAGCACAATAATTTCTGCTTTACTTAAAAATTCACCCGCATTCGCTTGAATACGGGTGCTTTTTTATACTTCTTTTAACACAAATAAATCTTTCCCCACGCCACACAACGGACATACCCAGTCATCGGCTAATTTTTCAAAGGGAACATCGCCCTCGTAAACATAGCCGCATACTGTGCAGACCCATCTTTTTTCATGCGGTTGAGCCTTGGGGATCGGTATTTCTTTATTTGGGGTAAAACCTGTTTCTTCTTTTTTTCTTGCTGCTTGATATGCCATTATCACCTTCTCCTTAAATCCATTTCTGTAATCATGATACGTTAGCGGTTCTTCTCCTTTTTTACAGTCAAAAGCATCTTCCACTTCGGCTACAAACAAAGTGTTATTCGGAAAAACCAATTTATTGACAACACGGCCTCGTATCTTTGCCAGTGCTGTCGGTAAATATGGCAAGTCGTCTTTTATTTCCTTTGCCACATTATCCCACTTATTTACATCTCGGCTGCTTTGATAGCCAAAATTGGACACAACCATCGGATCGGTTGTTTTGGCTAAAACACTTAAAGAAAACACGCCGGTTTGCTCTATCGTCTGTTTGGTATAGCTGCTATTCATGCACGACAAGATAATCATATTCGGCCCCACGGCAACCTGCGAAACCGCATCCACAACAGACCCTACAAAACGATCTTTATCTCTTGCGCCAAGCACATATAAACCATTACTTATTGCAAAAAGTGCCTCTTCTTCCATGTTTTCTCCTTATCTTACAAATATTCTATATCTTCCGTTTTTCAAGTTTTGTGACTTTTTTTAAGCCTTTTTATTCATGCAGCTCCACCAAATACTTATCAAAATCTTTTGCGGCCTTACCTGACCAGCCCATAAAGGTTTTATCCCCCATGCAGATAACCGGAACTACAATCGTCTTAAAGTTAAACTTTTTTGCACATTGTTTCAGCAAGGCTTGCCCTTCTTCGGTTTCTATATTGACTTTTACCACATCCGGTCTTGTGAAATATCTTTCATTCACATATTCCAACGCCTGCTCACATATCGGGCAGCCTTCCAGATACAAAATATAGGCTTTATTATCTTCCAAAACCGGCGGTTTCTTTCGGCGAGCCTCGGCTGGGGCGGCAGCTATGATTATTGCCAGCAATAGGCTTAAAAATCTTAACATTTTACTTTCTCCTTTGCTTTTAAACTACTTATTTTAAAGAGTTTGTCAAGCGTTCTCTATCTTACTAGCGGCTATAGCCGTTTAAGGATACATCTTTTAGCATTTGCCACGGACGTTTGGTCTGACGGTTGCGGATGGCTAATATTCTCCCACTATCCACCATCTTAAATATCGGGATGATGATTTCTCGGGTTTCGCCTTCTTTCATATTACTGACGTCTTTTAACTGAGGATAAAAAATCTGGCGATTTATCGCCAGATGAGTTGATTTATGTATAACAGACATGTTTGTAAAAGAATGAACTTCCATTGATTCTGAACCCGAAAGCGGGAAAAGGTGATGTATATCTAAATCTGTTGGCAGATATCCTTTTTTGGCTTCGTCTATCTCTTTTTCACTTAAAACACCGTCAAACCATCCGCTGTAGGCCAAATACTTTATAAAAGCTTTTTTCACATGGCGGTCATAAAATTGACGTTGGCGTTTGCTCTTTTCCGGAGATATTTTCGTAAATATCACTTTATTATATTTCATATGCGTTCTCCTCTCCACACGCTCTTTAGCATAGCCTTCTCTTTGGGAATTGCTATTTTTTTCTTGTTTTTTCTACAGCTTTATTTTTTTTACTTGTTTTTAACTTTTTTGTGGATACTTATGATGTGCTTTTGAAGAGGTGTAATTATGGCTAAGAAGGATATTTTGACAGTCACGGCTCAACGTTTTGCCGCGAAAAGAATTGCTTTGAGACGTTTGGTTTTGCGTAAACTGGCGCAACGCAGATTGGCTGCTCGCAAAATTGCCGGTATGGGGATGATTTTACTTTTGCTTTCGGCTTGTCATGTTGGGCAACTGACTACCCTTTATACGGATGATACGTCTTTTGAGGAAAATGGGCTTCGTTTGGATGCTGCTCATCAGCCGATTACCGGTGTTTATCAGAACTATGCCGATAATATGCAACTTAAAGAGGAAATCCATTATGTTGACGGCAAAATCAGCGGCCTTTATAAAGCTTTTGATAAAAAAGGAAACCTCATGATGGAGGCTCAATATAAAAATGGTTTGCCACATGGAAAAACCGTTACCTTTTATCAAAACGGCGCAGAACATGAAATCAATTATTTTCGTAAAGGAAAACTTGAAGGCGGGCAACTCGCTTATTATCCGAACGGCGATTTGATGCGCAAAGGAAGTTATGTTAAAGGAAAGAAAAACGGCGTGTTTGAAGAATATTATGACAATGGTGCCGTTAAATCTTCCATTACCTATAAAAACGGTAAATTACACGGCCCTTCTCGTCTTTATACCCCCGGCAACCACCTCATCTCTTATGTGGAGTACCTCAACGGTAAACGCGAGGGACCGGCGTATTCCTATTACGAAAATGAAAAGCCCAAGATTTTGGCTCAACGCAAAAATGATTTGTTAGACGGGACGGCGAAAGTTTTTAATGCCAAAGGAAATTTGGTTGAAGTTATCACCTATGACAAAGGCAACGTTGTTAAAACTAGCAAATTTTAGAGCAAAGCTTCCACTACGGAAGCTTTTTTATTCTTGATTTATGTTTTGGATAACTTCTTTTTGCTTGCAAATTGATAAAAAAAATTGTAGGTTTTCTTTCAGCAGATTGTCTTTTTTTGATGATACTGCTCGGTTTATTTTGTACTTGGAACAACGATGATGACTGATGCGGATTTTGATAAAACAGTTGCTGATAAAACAAATACAGAAACTGATGATATTGATGTTTCTTTCGTGATGACGGTTTATAATAAGGAATTTTATTTACCGGCTGTACTTAAGGCGCTTTTTAATCAAACCGGGCTGAAAAATCCTCAATATATCTTTGTGGATGACCTCTCGCGCGATCGCTCTGTGCAAATTATTGAAGATATGACTAAGGGGATGAAAAACGTCATCCTGCTTAAAAAAGAGAAAAATGAAGGTATCAGCATTTCTATCAACAAGGGTATTGCTTTGGCTCAAGGGAAATGGGTCAGAATGCTTGATTCCGATGATATCTTTCCGCTTAATTCTACCGAAAAAATGATTGAAGTGGCTGACAAACATCATGCTGATATGGTCTATGGGACGTTTACAAAAACCGGTAAAGAACCGATGGATATTGTTGCCGAATATATGCCGGAAAATTTTTGTTATAATTATCAACCTGATGCTCTTAAAACTGTTTTGGGCGGCCATTTTACACGTATGGGACAGCTTATCAAGCGTTCGGTTTTGCAAGAAGCCGGTGGTGCGGACACGCGTGTCTTTATTCAAGATGAAAGCATCCCTCTTCGCGCTTCCAGATTAGCTCACGGAATTATCAAGATGAAGGCTCATGTTGTTTTGGTGCCTCGTGAAACCAACAACTTAAGCAAAAACACACATCAATTGGATAATGACAGATTCTTTGCGCATTATTACTTTTTGAAAGATTACCGTGATTCTTTAGATAAAAATATTTGCGCCATCCTTTATGCCAAAGCACTCTCCGATAACTGGAAATATGTTAAAAAGAATTTGCCGAAACCTTATTTAACGCCGGATTTTCGCTTGTATTTGCTCTCTAAGTTTATTCGCTTGCAACCTAATTTTGAGATTTTAGATAAAATGGCTGAAAGATTTCTTACGCTTTCTGACGTTTTGCGCTCTAAGCCCTAATATTTATCCATTTAATTTTCACTGAAAAAGCTCAGTAAAGTTTATCCTTTAGCTGAGCTTCTTTTATCATCATTTTGTTTTTAAATTACTTCTTGACAATTTGATTAAGTAGCTTTTCCCACTCGTCCATCAAGATTTCCGGTGCATATGCCGCCATATCTTTATGCGCGTTAGCCCCAAATTTGATGCGTAAATCTTTATCTTGCATCAAAATCTTTAGTTTTTTTGCAAAATCATCAACATCTTTGGCCAAAAAGCCGTTATGCCCATCCACTATGATTTCATTTACCGAATGTGCATCTTCAAACCCGATATGCGGCAGGCCTATGGACATTGCATCGGCAATAGCTAAGCTAAACCCTTCACAAGAGCTTGGAAATGCATGGATATCCGCGCTACGATAAAGCCCTTCTACATCTGTGCTATATCCCATCAATGCCACTTGGCCTTCCATTTGATTTTGGGCTATTAAATTTTTTATCTCGCGTTCATATGCCGGGTATTTGCTCATTCCCCAAATCTCTACTTTCCAATCCGGAAATTCTTTGGCAATTTTTGCAAAGGCCTCTACCAATAAATGGGGGCGTTTAATATGTTTTTCAATGCGTGCGACATATATGATGCGTTTCTTCTCTTTGCTCAAATCTACCATTTCCCCTTCCGCATACTGCTTAACTGGATTGGCAATACGGACAATATTCTTTGCCTCAAAAAAAGGATCTATATGGCTTTTGAAAGAATCCATCAGTACCTGATAGGTATTGACTTGTTCAAAACTCTTTTTACACCAACTTCTGATAAACTTATTCTTTTTTAAGACTTTATCTAAAATTACTGGCGGATAATTATGTATCATTTGCACAATCGGAATATTGTGATGTTGAAACCGCGTCACATTATACAAATCTTTCGGAAAATAACAAATCATCACGTCCGGCTTTTCTTTTTTGACTAATTTATCAAACAAAAACCATGACGGAAAAGGACTTCTCAGCTTATGGAGCAAATTTACCCATACCGATGAGGTTTTGCCATTAACATTTGCTATTTTTACCGCCGGATTTAATTCATATCCCGGAGCTGAAACGCCCAGCTTTTTATATGTATCACAAGCAATTACAACCTCATGTCCGCGCTCATAAAACAAATTTGCCAAATATGACAGCCAGTTGTTGTTTAAAATATTTCTGTCTCTCACCAGCATTATTTTCATGATTTTTTCCTTTTTATAAATAGTTTCATAAATTCAAAAGATTTCGGAACCGCCCAAAATGAAATACTTACCTCTTTGACTCTTAAACTTTTACAAATGCCGATACGATGATGCCCTTGCAAAATTTGATCTTTAACGCCAAACTTACGGTTAAGCATTATCAGCATCGGACTTTTTTTATCATAACCATGCTTTTGAATAGATTCATACAAATCATGATAGCGTTTTTGCGCTTCTTCACGGCTGATTTGCCACTTTTTATTCGTCCACTGATAAGCATTGGATTCATTACGTTCTCCACGCATGACGTTATTGCCTAAAATGCACGCTAGTGTTGTCGTGTAAGCGTTTGGAAATATTTTATAGAATTTACGTTTTATCGGCTTTATCAAATCTATCAAAAAAGCCTGATATACCGGATAAGATGCATAGGCCAAGCGTACCGGCAAAAAATCTTCTGTAGAACTTTTGACTTTTTCTGCTCCGGAAATCAATGTATCGGCTCCGGTTTCACTCAGCATCACCACAATTTCATCTGCTTTTTGACTTTGCTCAGATGTTTCTTCCACTGGCAGCACTTGAAGCTCGCTTGTTTTTATCTGATAGAGTTCTGATGATAGGGCTATATGTTTCATTTCCGTATTTCTGCATAATATAACAATTTTTGTTTATTCTATCCACCGGTGTGTTTCCCCGCAATATCTATTTTATTCTATCAACATTTATTTAGCTGGCTCTTGATGACTTTAAACGGGCGTTTTTGAGAATTGAGAGCTTAATATTTAGTCTCTGAAATAAAAATGTCTTCCATAAAAAAAATCACTCTTGCTTTTGAGTGATTTTTTATTGCTTCCTTTTGCTGAAAAATTATTTTGTTTTGATTTCTCCTAATTTCGTTCCCATCTTAACCGGTGTACCTGTTTTTAATTCTTTAGAAAAAGTAACTTTTCCTTTCGGGAAAATGCAAATGGTTGTGCTGCCTAACAAGAAACGTCCCAACTCACTTCCCTTTTCCAGCACGATATTATCGTCTTTATAATTATATACCGTTACTTCTTTGCCTTTTGCCGGCGCCAGTAACCCTGCAAAGACTGTTGCAATACTTGAAACTATCGTCGCCCCGACCATCACAACCGCAAAGCGTCCTATTTTTTCATTCTCAAAAAAACATACGGCACGCTCGTTGCGGGCAAACAAATTATCTACATTTTGTGCCGTCAACGGATTTACCGAAAATAAATCCCCCGGAATAAATAACATTTTCTCCAGTTTACCTTTTAACGGCATATGAACGCGGTGATAATCTCTTGGTGATAAATAGGTGGTGGCATAACTGCCGTTTTCAAAATATTTAGCTTCTTTGGCATCGCCGCCTAACAAAGCCTCTAAGCTATAATAACGGCCTTTGGCCTGCAAAACCGCATCTTTATATATTTCGCCGATTTCACTTATCATCCCATCAGCAGGCTCTGCAATTGCATTTTCTTCAGCGACAATCGGACGGGCGCCTTTTTTCAATTCTCTAACAAAAAAATCATTAAAACTCTTATATTTACTAATGTCTTGAGTTTTGGCGTCTTTCATATCCACATCATAGTATTTGATGAAATTTTTAATTAAAAACTCAGTTCCCTTCCCCATTTCGGCAGATGCTAATTTGCCGACTGCCTGCGATAACAATCTTTTGGGCATAATGTATTGACTTTTGACTTTAATTTCGTCTGCGATGTTTGTCATTGTTTTTCTCCCTTTTATTCTTTCTCAAAATAACATCTCTTTTTTTGATGTCAACTTTTATGCGCGGTTTCACTTACAAAAAAAAATCGGAGATTGCTCTCCGATTTTCTTTTTTCCACGAAGCAATAGTTAATTCAACATTATCCCTTGCTCCCTTTTTAGCTTTTCATCAATTTGACGCATTCCTTCTTGAATGTCGTAAATGTAATGTAAGAATAATTTACGGAAGCCCGCCTCTTCGCCAATACACCTTTGTGTAAAATGTTCGGCCATTAAAAACATCTTTGCCGTTTTGAGGGGATCTCTTCTGACATCAACCCATCCATCAATGTTAAAACTATTGACAGCCAGTAATTCTCGTTCTTGCTCTCCGCCTACCTTTTGATACATCATTTCAAAAACGTTTCCGCTCGTATCTTCTTCAAAATTAAAGATAAACAACGCATTTAAAAACATTTCTAAAATAAATTCTCGGCTCATATATTGAACACACTCTTTGTTCAAATATGGATAGGCGCATACCGATATGTTGGCATCTTGGCGACATATATTCTCGGTGATGATATCTATCAGGCGTGTGCTGATATAGTCATCATCCAAACGAAAGAACTTTTCGGCAATCTCGGCACTAGGAACACGTTTGGTTGTTTCAATGAAACCGTGTTTGTTGTCTTTATCTACACCTACATACGCCGACAAAAAGGTGAAACTACCACGGTTACGCAAAAAATCACTGTACGTGCGAGGATTTTTTTCCCATAAATCCAAAATAGCTTTGGCTTCGCTCACTGAGAGGGCATCTGCATGCAAAAGCAACTCTCTTGATTTTCTATAATCCATATCTAAAAAATTTTGGTTTGGTCTTCAATATACGCAATTCAATAAGTATTGTCAAGCTATTTTAGACAAAAACAGATTCAAAGACAAAAAAAACTTGATTTTTTATTTTTCCTTGTTACTATGGCTCCGCTTATATTTCTTATTGTGTCGCTTTTATTATACGGTTTATATTTATGGTATAACCTAAGCAACGTGACATTCATTCTATATGATTGAATATGCTAATTTTTAAATATTTTATTTTATGAACAAAAAAAGTTTTTTTCAAAAAATTCTTTTTACAGGAATTTTGATTATTTCGTTATTGTCGGGTTGCAGTGGTTTTATGTCTCCTACTTTGGAGCTTGATGACGATGTGACATTGGTTTCTTTCGCTTATGATTGGGACAATTCCGTTGTTCAAGATACTGCCGTGCTTTCTTGCAAGCAAACCTTGGTCTACTCTTCCTCCGGAAAAGAGGTCTCCGTTTCACCTATTGCTTATGTCAAGCTCTGGGTTAAGCAAGATACGGTTTTATCTACATCGGTTATGTCGGTCAAACCTTCTAATCTCAATGTGTCATCTGCATCTTCTTCTTCAGGAGCTTCGCCTGTACGTCATGTTTTGCACAAATCTTTTGAGCTGAATGATACGCAGGTGGTGATGGCCGAAATTTGTTATGAAGATGTTAATCTCAGTTCTAAATCAACCGGTGAAATTTTACCGCATTTGGAAATTACCGACTTTTCTCTAAGCGATATGCAAGTTATGAAGGATGAAAATTCTTTGAATAATTATATCGTTTCCATTACTTTTAGTGCTCCGTGGTCGGTTGTTAATCGCGGGGACAGAGGAACAGAGGATATGTCAATTTCTTATGTGAAAAGCTCGGTTTACGGCCAAAGTGATCAGCTGCTTTTTACCAGTTATGACACCGGCGCCGAATGGGTGGATAAATCTTCTTTCAAGCTCTTTGTCAACAAAATTGATACTTGGACACTTTCCGGAGTTAAAAGTAATAAAATTTACTCTCCGATTTTGCCCTTTTCGCTCAAAGTTAGTGAAAAACCTTCGGTGTTGGCTGAAAATCTTGAGTTTTCTTCACAAGTTTCATTAACTCAAACGAAGGCTTCCAAAATCAATGCGGATGAAGCATGGAATATTCAATCGCGAACAGGTATTCAGACCGTTCGTTTTGATAATGGTCAACAAAACTTTATCCATGCTTATTCTTATCCGATTTATGAAGCCAGTGTTAGCGTTGACGGACAAAAGATTGTTTTTGATTTACCGGTAAATTTTGAAGTTGACATCAAAACTTCTAAAGTGGGTGAAAACTCTAAAAAATTAACTTCTGAAGCAACGGCTTCCTTTTTTGATAAAACATTTGAGGCATTATCTTCTACTTTGATTATTCTTGATACTTCGGGAACCGGAAGTGATAATAACGATGGTTCTTCTGATGAAGATGGAGATGACGGAGAAAATGGAAACGATGATACCGATGTTGTCACTCCTCCTTCAGGTACTACATTGAAATATGGCAGAATTATTGATTTTCAAGTTTCGGCGGTATTAGATGTTGATGCTTATCAGAACGGTGGAGAAATTACCAGAAAAGCTGTCGTTATTCGTTTTGAAGAAGGTTATTATTTTGGAGTTTGTGATTTTGAGGAAGACTTTCCGACACAGTTTACCTATACCCAATCCGGTTATTCCGGGTTTAACTCGGCGGCGCAACCTCAGGCCGGTAAACCTTTCCGTATCGCACGGGCTGTGGTTTATAAAGATGCCATTAAGTGGCTGGCTGAAGATAATTCGCTCATTATGGGGATTGATAAACTTTCTTGCAGTCTCTTTGGATGGAAAAATATTGTCGGCGGGCTTTATTCCGCTTTTATCAATACTTATGCCTCCTCCTATTCGCAAGATCGGTATTCCTTAACACTTACGGCACCGAACGGACGTTCTATGACGTTCCAATCTCGTGCGTTGTAAATTTATTTGATTATTTTTGCCCGAATCTTTCGTGATTCGGGCTTTTTATTTAAAATTGCCAAAATACGCACAAAATATGGTTGATTTTTTGTTTAGATAGTGGTATAAAGGATTTATATTTGAGTAAAATTACAAGCTATGAGGTGCTTTTATGCCTAGTAAAATCAAGGCTAAACATAAAATAGACAAAGAATATTTTCAGGAAGTTGCCACAAAATGCGCTTTTCTGGGAATTTCGCTTACCGAAAAAGATTTTAGTGCGAAACCTGACGATTATCTTAATTTGGTCGCTGATTATGATAAGCAAGTTCATCAATACACTTTGCAGCACAAAGATAAACTACTCGCCTTGCAAAAAGAATTTAGCAAAGATGACAATGTTCCCGCTTTCGTAGCCTTGGGTAAAGCCGGTACGCAATTAACTTCCGAATTTCATCAAACTTTGCTGGCCAAACAGATAGCTCAGGTCAGCATTGATATTTTACAGCATGATTTTAATTTTTCTGCTCAAGAACTTGACAAGCCTCTTTATCAAAAAAGATTTAAACAACTGGCTCAAATTATCGGTGTTGATGAGGCGGTGCTCAAAGAACAGATTGGAAATAAGGACAATGTAGCTGAAGCGCTTTTAGCCTCTCCTTATCAAAAAGATTTGATTAAACTGGCCGCTACGCAAGAAAATATTCAGACTGCCCTATCTTCCATGGCGCAATTTGCAGGTGTTGATGCGGCTCAAATGCTGGAAAAAGCTATGGATGGAGCTAAAGCACATCAACAATTTCGCGCTTTAGCTGCCCAATATGTGTCTACCACACCTTCTGTGGCTACTCGGCAAAAAACACCAGAAACCGCTAATGTTTCTTCTCCTTATGAGAAAATTTTAAGCGAATTTTCCAAATATTCCGATAATCAAAACGGTAAGCCGCTTTTAGAGCAAAATGCCAAGGCGTTGCGCAAAAAAGCTAACTTTGTTTATTTGGAAAAAGTCATCAAAGAATTACACATCAGTGAAAAAGACGCCGTACAATTTAGAATTCAACTTTCTCAATACAAAGGCTCTCTCAAAGATTTTTTACAAGATTATGGCAAAGGTTCTGCAACGCAGGTACAAAATGTTGTTTCTGTTGAAAGAGAACAAGCGCAGCAAACAGTTGTTGAAGAGGCTAAAAATCGCGTCGCCTCACCCTCAAAAAAACAAATTAAAGCTGAACAAAAGAAACAAGCTCTTTTACTGAAACAGCAAAAACAAGAGCAAGAAAAGCAAAAACGTTTGGCGCTACAAGCTCAAAAAGAAGCGCAGAGACAAAAGAAAAATGAGTTAAAAAAGCAGAAACAAGAACAGAAAAAGCAAAAACAACAAGCTCGTCTTGCTCAAAAAGAAGCACTCAAAAAACAACGTCAAGAACGTCAATTACAACGTAAACTTGCTCGCAAAAACAGAAGATTAGCCTTTTTTGCCAAACTCAAATCTCTGTTCAAAAAGCCTGTTGTTATGGTGCAATCGGTGGTTAGCCATGTTGCTGCTTCTTCGCGCGAAACAGCGCAAAAAATGTATCAAACATTAGTTGCTAAAAAACAACCTCAAATGCAGCTTTATGTTCCCAAACAACAAAAACAAAGTTTCTTTAGCCGAATTTTTCATAAACGTCGCTTGGCTCGCAAACAACAAGTTATTAAAAATATTTCGTTGAATATTGAAAGCTATAAAGCCCAAAAGAAACAATCGCAAAAGGCTAAAATCCTTGAATTTAAGCAAAAAGTTCAAGAAAAAGGCAAAAAGACCCTCAAATATGCCGCTATCGGTGTTCCTTTGGCTGGGTTAAGCTATATGGGGTATAAAGGGGCGCAAAATCTGGAACCGGCTTTTGATTTTCATCGTATATCTATGGCTTTTGATTCTTTTTCGCTTCCGCAAGGGGTTTTAGATAAAGCGAATACGTATTATGCTGATGTCAATGACTTTTTTGGAATTCAAAATCAGGACTACAATCTTTTAACGCCGGAACTTTCTTGGAACAACTTTACGGAAACACCAGAGCAACCTATTAACGAAGCTGACTATGCTGTCCAAATCCCTCTTATCAAAAATGATAAATTGCACAACGTTCCTAATGCTGATTTCTTTAACCTTTGCTTTGAAAAGACTAATTCTACCTATTTGAAAGACCGAAACTACGGTATCAGCCGTGCTTTGTATAATGACTTTATGCGCGAGAACAGAGCTTTGGCTAATTTTTATAATATCGGAAGCTATAAAAATCTTTCTTTTGACGAAGCGCGCGTTATTGCCAAAGCGCAGATTTTTGATAAATATGGCATTGGCTATATTCAAAACGAAAGTATGGCAGCTTATCTTTATTATACCCTTATGAAAAATCATGATAAAAACTGTTCGGTCTCTATGGTCGCCTCGGCTATCTCTGACTTTTATGAGCTAAAGGGTATTCAGTTAACACCAGCGCAACAAAAAGGGCTTGATGATATTAGTATCAGTGCTTCCATCCAACCAGATGATTGGAGACAACTTATCGCTGTGGTTAATATGGCTGCAACCGATAAAGATACGGAAAGCCGTCTGTTTGCGGCTATTCAACAAAGTCAGTTCCGAATATCGGTGCCTTATAATGACTTATTTGATACGGCTGATTTTTCTAAACAAGTGGCGGTTAATGCGACATTTTCTTATGAACCGACGTTGGAAGTCTTTTCTGCCCAAAATAATGGTAATGAGAATGATTTATTTTTCGCCGACAGCCCATTCTTCAGCGATATCCAAAATTCTTTGGTTGATGAAACTTCGGAACAAGAAATCTTGGACGCGCAAAAAGAAAAAGATTTGGAAATATTTTGCAAAATTTATGCGCAATGTAGCTATGATAACGTTATCAAACTGTCATACGGCGATAAGCGAAAAGCCTTTTCTGAAGCTAATAGAGCTTTAGCCAAACAGGGAATTTTGGGTAGAATTGACCAACGTTTATATTGTGCGGGTATGAGTATGGCCAGCCTTTGTCAGGCTTATGATATCTTTAAACAAGAAAATCCTAACAGCTTTGTCGCTCAGGC
>CALXWH010000010.1 GCA_944392315.1 uncultured Alphaproteobacteria bacterium
TATATTAAAGATCAACTTAAACAAGATCAGTTAGCAGAACAACTAACTATGGACTTAAATGACCCGTTTACGGGTAGATAGTAACAAATTGCGTTTGGCAGAATTACGGGTACCCCGTTCAGGGGAAGCCAGTGGTAAAGGCTTATAGCCGCATATGAAGAACCCCGCGTTTTACGCGGGGGTACCTTTTTTTGTATAAAAAATCCTCTGCTAAAAGAGAGCTTTTTTATAAATAGAAACGTTAGATAAAATAGTATAAATTTTAGCCTTTAATTAAGAAAGTAACTGCATCACCTTCGCTATAAACATGATTTGCTTCAAAGCACATAAGCTAAAAGAGTAGTTGACTTCATAATTAGTATAAATAAGGATAGTGTGAAATTTTTGTTACAGACGAATAAAATGTGAAAAAACAAATAGTTAACCAGGCAATACGATAAACTTTTTTTCTGGATATTTTGAGCAATTTGTGATATACTTAAAAATAATTAGAGGGAGGTTTAAATGATGCAAAGAGATAAGAAAATTTTCTACGCATTAACGATTCTGACATTGCTTGCTCCTTCAGCAGCAAATGCAGCAGGTGCATTTGGTTCCTTAATTGCATCCGGACAAGAGATTTTTACTGGCTTGCGTGAAATTATTTATCCGGCATCTGCAGTGGGAATTATTGCTGTATGCATTGGCGGCTTTTTCGGAAATATTAACTGGAAATGGCTAACTGCAATTATATTAGGACTGGTTGTAATTAGTTTATGCGCAGGATTTGTCGCAATGTTTGCTCCAGATGGAGCATCATCAATAGCCAGCGATATAGCTTTAGGAACATAGGAGAATTGAAGATGAAAAAAAAGAGTATTTTTTTCTGTGTCATATTTGCTGCAGTTATGCTACTAATATGTGAAGATGCAATGGCAGCCGGAGGGGTATTTGCTTCATTACGTGGAAAAACAATATCTTTTGCCTCGCAATTAAGAGTATTTGCCTATGCAATATCATGTTTTGGCATAGTTATGTTCACATTTCTGGCAATTACCGGTAAAATCAATTTTAAGCATTTAGGTTACATTTTTATTAGCCTATTTATGTTATCAGCAACAGGTGCCATAATTGACTATTTTACGGGTAGCCATGCAAGATTAAAAACAGAATTTCATGACACATATATGAATGCGGTATCTCACAGCAGCCTAGGAAGTTAGAAATTATAACAAAATAGTTATAATGGAATTTAACAAATTTTAAGATTTTCGGGCTTAATATATTTTATAAAGATAGAGGATTTAAGCCATGAAAGACATAATTCTAAAAGCAGTAGCCAATCCGCCCAAATTATTTTGGGGTCCTGTTTTACCGACAGCTCTAAATGCTGGGCTGCAGATTCCCTTTATGTTTATGGCCATAGGAATGGGGGATGTAAATCCTTTAGTCTTTATAGTAAGTATAGTAACAGGGCATCTAATAGTTGTTGCACTTGGAGCAAAAGATCCGCACCTATCCGGAATGATCCAAGCATTTGGACAGACAAATGTAGTGCCACAAAATTTATACAAAGTGAAAGGGCATAAATTTGAACCTTAATTTTGATTTTTACACGCTTTTTATGGCAGGACTGCAAAGTGCGGATGCCTTTGTCGCAACTTTTGGTATTATTGCAGCCGCAGCGATAGCTGTATCATTAGTATCCAAAATAGGAACATGGGTTTTACCGCAGCCAAGTGAATCCCGTGTGGCCGACTTTTTACCGTTTGATAGTTTATTGTCAGATGGATCCACTCTAAGATGCAGTAATGGCACCTACGTGAGAGTATTCAAAGTTGAGGGCGTAGATTTAACTTCAGCCAGAGAAGAAACGATTTTATCTATGTTTGAGGCCAGGAAGTCCTGGCTGGATAACATGGCAGACTTACAAGTAACGTGCCGCGTCATAACTATTCGTGAACGTGTTCCGATGGAGCAGAATAAGGCGGATTTCGGAAATAAATGGCTAAAAATTGTAGATGACACTTGGCGTGAAAACCTAAGCCGCGTGTACAAAAATGATCACTACATAATTTTATCAATAGAAGACCGCAAAGATGCTGTAAAAGATTTAAACTATGCCTCACAATCAGTGATGGCAAACTTAAACGATTACGGAATAAAAGTCATGTACGAAGATGATGACAGTTCCGCAGATATGAGTCCTGTATATCCGTTTGTTAGAGTGCTAAATCCTATAAGCAAACCAATGCCCAAAGTAAGAGGTGCGCAAGGATTTCAATTGAAAGAAATGTTAAGTTCCGATGGTATTCATTTTACAGGAGAAGAAGGCATAATCAAATTCTTTTCCGGAGGCAAAGAAAAGTTTGCCTTAACAATGGGAATAAGAAATTCCGGAGATTATATGGATGAAGGGATGATATCCTCTTTACTTGCCATAGACTGTGAATTAACTGTTCTGCATCATATTCATCCATTATTTAAGCCCAAAGCAAGAATGATTTTGGTACAGCAGCAAAAAATGGCAGAGGTAACAAGTTTTTCATCAGATGTGGTAGCACAATATAGTGAAGCACTTGCCGCGATTGAAGATAGTGATGCTGATCACCAATCTTTAGTAGAATATTCTATGAGTTTCATTTTGAAGGGCGATTCAATAAAAGAAATAGAATTTGGCGAAAGCGAAGTCCAAAGGATATGCCGTTTATTTAGTGTAACACCGGTAAGAGAAAATTGGATTGCGCAAGCAACATTCTTCAATCAATTTCCTGGATATGACACATGTGGAAGAACATATTTTTACCTTTCAAGAATAGTATCATTGGCCGTATCATTTGAACAATTATCAACAGGTTTGCCACGCAGTGACTGGGGTGAAGGAGCCATTACAGTATTCAGAACAATGAGTGGTTCCCCGTATAGATTCCAATTTCATATATCTGCGGCAGAATCCGCCGTTGCACACTGTTGCATAGTCGGTCCGACTGGGCAGGGTAAAACAACATTACTGACCTTCTTGGCAGGACAAGCCATGCGTCATGGCGATTTAAAAGTATATTTCTTTGATAGACACCGTGGTGCAGAAATTTTCACCCACATGGTAAAAGGAGCCTATGTTGGTTTTAGCGGAGATAGAAAGAATGTATCGTTAAATCCGTTTGATTCAAGAGATACAATGAGTAACCGTGCATTTTTACGAAATTGGCTAAAAGCGATTACCATGGCAAACGATGCTTTATCAGAAAGAGAAGCCGCACGCGCCGTAACAACGGCATTTGATTATTTACGCCCAGAAGAAAGGGTATTAAAAAATCTTTATAAAAGTTGCTTTTCACCAACCGGAACAATGCGTCGTGAGTTATATAGATGGGTAAATCCAGACCAATACGGAAACATATTTAACGCAGAACACGATAGCTTGGATTTAAGTTCTAACAGATTCGTAGCATTTGACTTTACGGAAATATTTGATGATGACATTTTAGCCGCAGCATCTATTAGCTACATTATGCATAGAATTCAATCCGAAAGTACAGAAACTGGATCTCCCGCATTGATTATGATTGATGAAACGGCGCCGATGTTAAAACATGAAATGTTTAGAGATAACTTTATTAAAGGTCTACAAGAAGGACGTAAAAAGCGTCAGGCTTATCTTTGCGCATTTCAACAGCCTAACATTGTGGATACACTAGGTGTTGGTGATGCCGTCAGAGGACAATGCAAAACAATGATATTCTTCAGAAACACACAAGCAACACCAGAATCATACGCAAAATGGAATTTAACCGACAGCGAGTATGATTTTATCAGCGGTAAGTCATACAGAGATTGTCCATATGCTATACTTTTAAAACGCCCTGACGCCGGAGAAAATGGGGAAGGTGAATCAGTAATACTTGATGTCAACTTAAGCGGGCTAGGTCCGTATCTAAAACTATACAATTCAGGTATTAAAAATGTATTGCTGGTTGAAAGTCTGGTAAAAGAATTCGGAGAAGATGGATTCGTAACTAAGTATCTCAACGGAGTAGGGGCATAATTTTATTGACAAAAATAAGAAAATGTGCTACAATCTTACCATTAAATATTATTTAAAAGAGGGGGAATTATGGTCAAAAGTAAGCTATTTAAATGTGTTATATTAAGTTGCGCCATAATATCGTACAAACCGGCGCAAGCATTTTGGCCTGTAATGGACTTTGGAGAAATCCCAGAAATTGTTTCAAACGTAACAACTTCCAGTGCTTCATTAAATCAAAATATTGGGCAATTAATAGAATTAAATGATGCATTAAAAGCCATGGGAACCAGCATTGATAACTTAGCTCAATTTGGTCAAGATTTAAGAAACACTGTATCTAATATACAAGATGTTACAAACAGCGCTGTTGATGGAGCAAATGAAATTTCAGGCGCAGATATAGAAACTCCAGAGATCATTAATAATGGCTTTGATACGACCAATGATCTCTTAGGAGAGGGATTAGATGGTGTAATAAATGATACGCAAAATGCCTTAAATACCGGAGAAAAAATGATAGACAAAGGAAATTCCGGTATGACATCTTTCCAAGAGACAGCTAAAAAAGCCGATGAGGGGATGAAAAAATTAGAAGAAAAAAATGAAGCAGAGAAGGCAAAACGAGAAAAGAAGAAACAAGAGGAAGAAAAAGCAAAACAACAAGAACAAAATCAACAAACCACTGAGCCTGTAGAAGAAGAGGAAGAAGAAGAGGAAATTCCGGATAACTCCGAAACAGAAGGTTTGCAAGAAGAAATAATGGCAAATATAGAAGCGTATGAAGAAGACAGCAAACAAATAATTGCTCAAATGAATGATATATTAGATACGTCAATTAACACACTCAATAAATCAGCAAAAAAAATAGATGAAATATTAGAAAATTGGGAAAATTCAGTGAAAGAAACCGAGCAATTAGAACAAAATGATAAAGATATTTTATCAAAAAAAATTGCAGATTTAAGGATTAAGCAACAAAATTTATCAGATAAAAGGATTGCCTTAATTGAAAATGCAAAAGAAAACTATAATGCAGAATGCCAAAGCAAGTTATTAGACGGAATAAGCAATTATAAAAAAGCAATAGAAAGCTATTTCAGAGGCGATATCACAAAAGAAAATTTGACCAAACAAGGAGAAGATTTAAAAACAGTGATGGTACAAATGGATACACTGATTGATAAGGACACAATAGCACAACAACGCAAAGAATTTAACAATATCAAAGAAGAAATGCAGGCTATTGCATTAGAAATAAATAAAAAGAAAAAACAGGAATAATTAACGTATTATCAAGAAGTTTAAGATAATTAGTAAGTAATTAAGATTATTAGGGAGGACGCGAAATGATAAAAAGGATATTATCCACCACAGTAAAAGGAGCAATGATTGTTTGTCTTTGCTTTACTATTAGCGTTCGCCCGGCGCAAGCTTTTATATGGCCAGTAATAGATTTAACGGAGATAGTTTCTTTTGTTAATAGCATTACTACAGGTTTAAATCAAATTACAAACGCAAAAAGTCAATTAGATAATATAAATAACACAATAAAGACCATAGGAGATCAAGTTTCATCAGTCAGAAAATATGCTGCTGATTTAAAAGGAACCATAACGAATATAAAAGATAATGTAACCAAAATCACGCAAAATGTGACAGAAACAGCCCAGAACTTAGATGATATAGCAACGGATGTTGATGAAACAATAAACCAAGGTTTAAATACTGAAAAAGAAAATGCAGAAAACACTGTGGAAACTGTAGAAAGTCAAGTTGATTCTGGGGCAACAGAAGAAGAGGTACAGAGCACATTAGATGAAGCTGAGCAAGAATCAGAAACGAATAAAGAAGAAGTAAATAAAGTTTTTGATGAGGCAGAAGATACAATTAATGATTCTGTAGACAAAGCTAAAACTGCCTTGGATATGCTCATGGATAGCATAAATGAAAATGGGGACTTAGCAACAGAAGATAAAAACAAATTAAATGAAGAAGCGGCAGCAATAAAAGATGATTTTGATGATATAAAAGAAACCGCAAACAGTATCTTAAGTTCAGCCAGAGAAGAATTTAATGCTATGTATAGCGAGCAAATCGCATCAGCCTTTGATGCATACAGCCAAGCTGTAAGTGATTACTATGCCGGAAAGATTGACCGTGCGGGCCTAACCCAAGCAGGAGAAACATTCAAAAATAGCATATCTGAATTAGATGCTGGCATAGATGCAAACGCCATAGGCGGTCTCGTATCAGCAGCTCAAGATATAGCGGATAAGGTTGATGCGTTTAAAGAAAATGTAATGAACAGCATAAGTAACTCCAAAGGATACTCAGACGGCAGTGAAGAAGCATACAACACACAGGCACTAAAAAAAACATATGCGTTTAACTACACATCAATAAACGAAAAAGCATTATTAAAAGGAGTTTATGCCACTGATTCAGACAAAAGTTTTTTATTGCCAAAAGAATTAGCTTGCGATGGCTTAGATGTTGCTGATGTAGAAGATGATCCAAGTCATTTACGGGAATGTGTGGTTAAAGCAAAAGCAGAAGTAGAATTGTATCCAAATATCTATAAAGAAAGTTTATACAAAGATTTTCAAAAAGACGGTATATATAAACACTTAAGAGAAGATTACAGCATAGCCAACATTGTAAGTGTGAGTAAATCAAAACAATTCGCAGCAACATGGGGAGCTCTAGAGCCTGACAATGATAGCAATAAAGGAACTCTATATGTTTTGCGCAAAACCTTAAAAGATGTAGATAACACGCGAGCAGGATATCAGTTAATGGGAATGACAGATATAGAAGCACCAAAACTCTGGAGTGAAATTCGCCGGGTAGACGCATTAAAAAGAGCCAAAGGAGTTATACAAGATTTTGAACAGGGTATAAATTTATATTTAGATGGGAGAGATTCTGACTTTGTTGAGGCCACAAACAGAAATTGGGGAACAATGCAATCAGATGACAAAGATGGTAATGAAAGTGATGCGGTTGTTGGTAAGGCAATTTTTTCCAATGTTATACTATATAAATGCGGTTTGAGAGCAAAAGATATTTCAGTATCAGAAAAGAAAAAGGCGGATGCATCAGCCATTGAAGAAAAGGAAAAAAACATAGCAGATTGCCTATATAAATATGCTTTAGAAGCAAGCAGAGGCTCGGAGCAAGAAAAGCAAGCCGGAAGAGAGAGACAAAGGAAGGCATATAACGATTCGGCTTTTAATAATCTGACTTTAGCGGTAGTAAACAATTATAAATCTAGCTTAGACTACATTGATCCAAGTAAATTACCGAACCCGAATAAAGATAAGAATATTGTAAGTCTTCAAGATGGATTAAAAGAAAGTACAACCTCAAAAGATGATTATTCAATAGGCGCCCAAATTAATTATTACACCGCCCAACAAATATTAAGTATTGTTGATGCAGATGCACAAAATCAGCAAACAGAAATCTTAAAAGATTTAGAAACCTTTAACTACAATTACTTTGGACAGCAGGCTGAGGGAGAAAGCTAATGAGAAAGAAACTATATATCCTCCTCTTTTTCTCATTCATAACATATACGCGTGAAGCATACGCGATATTTGATATTATGGCAAAAGTAGAATCAGCCATGGAATTATACAAAGATGTAGAAAACAAAGTACAGGAAGTTCAGAAAAAATTAAGAGACATAGAAAAGAGAGCCAGACAAGGGTTTGAAATGGCGAGCAATTGCTACAAAAATCCAGATAAATGCGATCCAGAGGCTTTAAAGTCTTTTGCAGAAGATTCTGAAAGTTATGTAACAAGTCTGACAGAGATTAAAGTTATGCCAGGTGCTGAAGAGTTAAAAGAAGGCGACTTGAAAAAGAAGAGTGATAGCAGCTTAGCTCAAACAGTAGAAACCACATATATTTATCAAAGAGGACAAGGACAAGATATTAATAAAACAGAAGAAAACCGCAGATACATAAATGCCATAGTAGCAGATGATACAGCACTATTATTTGCCAAAGGCGTTTCGGCACGTCAGAGTATATTAGTAGAAGATGGTTCACTATATCAAGCAGATTTCAAAAATGAAAATATGGATGAAATCTTAAATGCACAAAATGTAGTAGCGATTGCAACAGAGCAAAGATTAAACAGGGTATTGGAAATGAGAGCATATATGACAAGCGCTGGCTCAACGGCTGAACTGACACAACAAACAAGAGAAGCAGATGAATAGGAGGCAACAATGAAGACAAAAATAGCAATCATCTGCCTAATAGTAGGATTAACAACAGGATATGCAAATCCAGCAAATGCCTTAATTTTGGATGCAGCAACATTAGCAGCAAAAATTAGTGAGTGGGTAGGAAAAATAACAGACGCCACAACAAAAGTGACCCAACAAGTATCTCAAGTAAAGCAAATGACATCACAAGGCTTTAATAAAGAAGAGCTTTTCGGTATAGCGGAAGAGTACGCTACAAGTTACGGAAAAGATTTGCTGAAAACAAAAATGAAAAAAATAGTAGATGGAACTAAAAAGAAAAACCGAGACAAGATGGAAACAGAAAAGGAAGCCTATGTAGAAGCTCAAAATGCCTACTATGATGAAAAAATCGGAATAATGGATGAAAGCATCAAAGAAACCGAGAATGCACGTAATGAAGCAACCACAGCGCGAACACAAAAACAAGCAGAAGTTGAACAAAAAAAGAGCTATTATGAGAGTGTCAGGGGAAATCCGGCAGAAGAGGCAAAAGCATATGATGAATACATGAAAGCTCAGATGGAGTATGATGAGTTAGATACAACCTGCCAAGAATTTGATGTATTACTAGAAAATTTGGAAATACAAAGAAGTGTATTACAAGAAGAAAAAGCAAAGGTAGGAACAGCAGATGATCCACAATATGCATTATATGAAAAACGTCTGGAAGAAATGGATAGTGAAATAGAAGAGGCAGATGGAGAAGGCGGAAAAGAAGAAATAGTAAATAAATCTAGCGGCAATGAAGCAGAATGGGATGATGAGGACGTTGTAGAAAAATTCTCACCCACAGAGAAGGATTATACGGACTTTTTAGAGAGATATTTCTATAATCCAGAGGATTTGTCTGCGGCAGGAGAAAATGTACGTGTTGAATATCAAACAAAAATAGACGCCGTTACCAGAGAAAGAAGATTTCTGCTCGTAAACAGTGCAGCGCACTTATTGCAAGTATCAGCAACGCTAAGAAGAGAAATTCCTGTACGTAGTGAAATTATAGATGAGATGTTCCAAAACACCCCAGCCTCTACCGGAGAATTGGAAGCGATATCCTCATATTCAGCGACAAGAATAGAGAATATGAAAGCGCTGCTGATGTATGCAAAACTTCAGAGTGCAAGATTACAGTATATGGCAGCTAAACAATTACTTAGCGTTGATGCCGTAAAAGTGCCAAACGGAAATTATTCTGATTTTGACTTGGAGAAATACATCCTAACCAAAGAAGACGTGGATAAGGCGATTGAAGAAGCCAACACAGCCAACAGCGGTGTGTCGGATGTTGAAGATAATTATGAAGTAAATGCGGGAGACTACCAATGGTTAACAAACAACTGAGAGTGCTACAAAGCCTAATCTTAAGTGTATTTATCTTAGGAGCAGGGATACAAGAAGCCAAAGCGTTTTTGTTTTTGCCACCGATGCCATGGGATATTGAAGTAGATATTCCGGGCAACGCCAATAAAATTGTATCCAATTTAAAAGCGGCATATCGTCAGGCACAAACCATAAAGTCTGAGCTCAACAGCCAAAAACTGGAGATTTTAAAGAAAGGCCAAGCCTTTTTAAAGACGAAGTTTAATAAATATGCAGAAAAAGGCAAGAACAAAGCTCCGGGAAAAGGCGCTCTTCGTAATAGCGAGTTATTGCATATCACCAAAGGTGGATTAGATGAAGAAGAGAACTTTAACGCATTTCATACTCTATTTTTCATATATCCGGCCAAGAGCGAATATCCGGATAACTATCCGGCCGTAAAACAAGCCTATAAGAGAAAAGCCAATGAGTATAAGCAAGACGTGATTATGGAAACATATTTGGCAGGCCGTGTCACAGAAAATTATTTAGCTTTAGTTGAAAAGACCATTGAACGCCTAGATAATTGCCAAAAGGGAATGTACACAGAAGCAGAAATGGCTGAACATTGTGTATTCTTTGGTTTACAGATGGCCTATGTAGAGCCAGAAAAAGCAAATTTAGATAATGAAGGAAGTCCGGAAGACAGCACCAATCCTGGTCAATATGGTGAAGTTATGAATGCCTATATTGTAACAACCGTATATGATAGGTTAATGCGTATTGTTGAAGACCTGACAGGAACGGAAGCGCAATTTTTATCAGCTATGCAAATTGATGGTGTAGACCCAATAGAGCCGGAGGAGCAAAGTTCTGCAGAAGATTATTTAGATAAAGGATATCGCTTTGCATACACAGACAGCAGAAATTATGCTTTAGCAACAGGGACAATGCTGGGAGGAGATTACATTCGTAGCCAAGAATGTAAGAACGGCGGTAAAAATTGTCCGGAACAAAATGAGGATAAGACCGAAATTAAGAACACAGATGATACGGCAATTTTAGGAAAGCTTCAACCGATTGAGGATCAGTTGAGTCAAGCTATGAATTTGCATAATTTGAAATCACAGTTAGCCGAATATAAAACTCAATACAGAAAATACCTAAAATCAAAAGAAATACACGATAGAATGATGAAAGTATTGGAAAAGAGTGATAATAGTGTTGTAGACTTTTTGAACAGATACAGCGGCGGCAAAGGATCGGAAATTTGGTATGGAGGAAGTAAACCGTCCAAAGTAAATGAGCATGAAAGTCGTGGTGGTTTATCAAAAGATGTTATTGTGGAATATCAAGAAGATACGACAGATAAACTGATTGGAACTGATTCCGATGAATGTAGTGGATTTTATGAAAGCTGCCCGGATGGTTACAAAAAAGGAGAGCCATGCACCTACACAGACAACACTGGCAAAACAGTGACAAGCGCAACAATGTTTGCTTGTGTACTAGACACAGTAACTTCTGATACAGAACCTGTTGATGATCCAAAAGTTTCCTATGAACCAAAATTAGAAGAAGACTATAGTATCGCCGGCAGTAATAACACCAGAGAGTATAATGATACAGATTATCTGAAGGATGGCAATCAAGCTGAAGAGATAGAAACAGATAACAGGATCAAAGCCGAAAAGAACTGGCGCATCGGTTATGATAAGATTATGAAATTAACCGAAGACGGAACCTTAAAATTTGAACCATGGAATGATCAAAAGAATTTGCAGTCAGAATATCTGCGCAACAAATACCGTAACATCCGTATGATAATTAAAACAGCAGATCAAGGTATGCTATCACAACGTGTGGCAAAAGTTTTAGCCGATAGTAGTGGAAATGTCGGACCAATTGAAGAAGTTCTGCCCGCAGTATCTGCTTGCAAACTAACAACAGATGCAACAAAAAGTGATGCTTTTAATGCAGCATGTACAAGCCAAGGATACAGTGGTTCATGCTCGGGTAGCGGTGATACGGCATCATGTTCCGCAAAGAAAACGATTACTTGCACATGCTATGATTCTGACGGAAATCCATATTCATGTAGCAAAACTTTAACTTGTAATATTAGTGGTAGCAATGATACTGGTATAATATCCGGCTCCAGAGAAGAAACATGTGCCAAAGTATCTGTTCCGATCAGATATAGCCAAACAATTAAAAGTTTGAATGGTGGCTGTGATTTCACTAAAGCTAGCAGTGACTATACCGCTGTTGAAGATAAAAGCGGAAAATGTCCTGGAAATTGGGATTTAACAACCAAATTCCTTGTAAATAGATATATTCCGGGTGTAACGGCAAGCTGGAAGCATGGTGGAGGCTATGAGGGAACCTGTCCAACATCATTAGATGCTCAAAACAAGCACCTATATGAAAATACTCACGCTGCCAAAAGAGTTGTTGCATCTGATCATTTCCAAGAGCTTTTGGATTTGCGTAAACAATTAGAAGCGCAATTAAAAGCCTTTATACAACAGTATGAAAATGATATAAGCGCTTTAAAATCAGAGCTCCGTACAACGATAGCTCAACGAAGTGAGTATGGGCAAAAACTAAGTGATGCCACAGATATTAAAAATGAGGCAGTTCAACAGCGACAGCGTTCTTTAAAGCGCGTAGATGCAATTATCTCGCAGATAGAAGAACTAGAAAATAGGGTAGATGAATTACAAGCACGTTTAGACGAAAGAAGTCCAAAACCAAAGAGTCTACAAAAAGAAATAGAGTCACTTGAAATTGGTGCCGGTGAGGACTTAGACAAATTTGAAAAGCCGACATTAGCTCAAAGGATTGGTCAAATACCGGCTCTCCGAGAAGAATTAGCATATATCTGCTATAATTCCCCGACAGATGAGGCGTACGAAGTATGCGATCCATATAGAGCGACAGAAAACAAAGAAAATCCTTATAACGAAAATACACGTGAAGAGGACAAGTTTGATAAGATTTCTGATTTACATAAAGTAATCACGGCTAAAAACACAGAAATTGACAGTGCACAATCTATAATGAAAATTCTGCAAGACAAAATAGATTCGCTAAATACACAATTGGAAAACACAGCAACAAAATTTGCAGAAGACTACATTCAAAAATCGGAAGAGGGTCAAGCTGAATTAGAAGCCGCCAACAAGGTATTTGAGGATAAGCTAGAAACTAAAGAAGATGGCTCCGAGCCGGATAGAATGGTTAGTGAAAACAGAGAATGGTGCAAACGTTATGGCCCAATAGGTTTAATATGCAGAGAACACAGTAGTGAATATAAATATGATAACCTAAGTTGGACCATGGCACGCGTGATGTTTGGATCAGGAGAGTCAAACAGTGAAGGCGATGTGAAAGGCGAATTGCCAAACATTGTAAAAGATACCATTAACCAACGCTGGTTCTCTAGCAATAGTTGGATTAGCAATGCTGCCACTAAATTAACACAAGCCGGTGTTGTCAGAAAATTTGTGGTAGAGGGTGGTGTTTTAGCATCCTACGGTGTTCCGGATGGCCTATATACACCAAGCCTTTTAGCTCAAAAGATAAAAGAAAAATCAGTAGAAGAAGCCAAGGCTGATTTGGCAGAAGGTGACAATGCTTACATCAACAAAGCAGATAAAATCGTAAAAGACGAAATAGATGCAGCTATTGATGAAGTTACAGAAGTTATGGAAGAGTGGGGTGTAACCGGAGAAGAAGGCAAAGAAGCCGACCCTGCAATTTATGAGCATGATAACTATGCGGCAGACGGAGCAACAGAAGGAGAACAAGCCGTAACAGCAAGGCATTATCAATTATTGGAAGACTTAAAGCAAGCTGAAAATCAAAGCATTCTTGATGCTGCAGAAATTGATTTGCAAGAAGTCTTTGGCATACCTGATAATGTTGCAACAGACGATGACTACTTTGCAGCTTTACCGGCAAGAGGCTACTATAAAGGAGTAAATACTTTCGCCCAGTTTGGTCGCGAAAATGGAAAATTCGTCTTTGATGAAAATGACGGGCGTGACTACCGAGCCCCAAGAAAACCATTATTAAACTTAGCTCCGGTAAGAGAAGTCTTTTACTTTAGTGCCTTAGATTATGATGATGTTCCGCAAAAAGACGGCAAACCATCATTATCAGCACTGGTAGATTTAAAATATAAGGGCACAGAAAACGCCGTAGAATATTTACCGGAAACATGGAGATATTTATTGGCAACACCAAACTTAAGACCGGGAACAGAAAAATATCAACACACTTTTGTAGAGCGCGCTTATGGTTTGGATAAACTGAAAAAATATCTAAACAATGAGGGCGTAGAAGGAGCAGAAGAGTGGCACTATAGAACGATTATAGACCGAGCAGGAGTTTATCCATGCAAATTAGGTGGTAAAATAATAGATATTGCTGGTGGCGATAATGTTGGGGATATCCAGTTTAAGCGCCGCACCTCAATGCCGGCAGATATAGCCAAAATTGAGGATTGCCAAGAAGTATTAGCCTATAAAAACGGTGTACGTCACTTGTTGGCAGATCACGATGCCAAAGATGATAGTAAATCTAAAGCACTACAAGGAAGTTTAGGAAATATATCCGAACCAATGTACAATAAGTACAGTGAGCTAGGACAATTACTAAATGGTGACTTGCAATATCGTCCATTGTTAAGAAATATTTATGATTATTTACTTGATGAAAACAACCAAGAAAATAACATAGAGCGTCAGCGAGCAGATACAGCAGTCTTTAAGCGTAATGTGATAGGTTCTTTCTTAGAGGCCGTAAATGCAGAGCATACTGCGGAAAAGGCTTTAGAGCAGAATAAAGAAGACGCCATAGATATGTTGAAAAATTTATGTACACAGCTTCACAATTTTGGCGAAAGCGTCAATGGCGAAAGTTGTGCAGATAGTGAAGACAGCGAATGTACAGAAAATATTGCGACAAGCTGCGCTGAATATATTATGGAAAATGGAGGTTTGGCAAAAGATTCTGCAGATGACGTATATGATGTAGATTGCGCAAAATCAAGCACTGGTTCATATTATGAAACCATATTCTGCAAACTAAATGACTTAAAGGATGAAGCGGTTAAAAAAGCAGAAAATGGATACAGCGATGAAAATGGCGAGTATGAAGGATATAACGAAGTGAAAGGAATGGAAGGAAACGAAAAGGTAGAAGAGCGTAAACAACAAATAGAAAACTACATTACAGTTTTCACAGAAACTGATCCGGACGAAATATCCAACATTCAGCCAAATGCAACACCGGAAGCAGTAGCAGAAGATGTAAAAGAAGCTCAAGCAAACCGTGAGGCATCTTTAGATGCAACAGAAGAAGGTCTGACATCTATGGATAATCAAAGCCAAGCTGTACCTTACGCACCGATATACTAAAGAGGAAAAATAGCAAAGAATGGTTAATTTAACAAATCAAAAAGTTCTGCAAATAACAGACAAAGGGAAGTCCAAAGATGCGCCGGCTTTTATTACCGAAGACGTGATAGAGGTAAAACGAGCAAAATTGATTTATTACAAGTGGATAAGCCGACTAATGGCGCTACTTGCAACCATTTCTTTGCTATATGGTGTTTGTGCAACACTGTCAATACTGAAATTAGCACCTGAAATCATAATAGATCCACAGCTTTTTGTACGGTTATCTGATTCTGAATCTTTAGTTAAAAGAGAAAGAGTAGATAGATGGATGGAGTCTCGTGAAAAGATGATGGTAAATTTCATGAAACAGTATGTAGAGCTCCGGAATACATATATCAAAGATGAAAAGGAAATGAACAATCGTTGGTTATGGGGAGGTTTAGTTTCATATTTATCAACCTATCCGGTATACAAAGAGTTTGAAAAAGTCTTTCCCAAATTAAAAGAAGAGATGCAGGAAAAAGAAGCTAGTCGTTCAGTAGAAATCCTCTCAGTAGAGCGCACGGGTGGAGAAAACAGTAATACATGGAAAATAGAATTTAAGACATACGACTTTACGTTTAAACAAAATAGATTAAGCCGGCGTGCAAGCGTAAAACCGATTATAGAAGAAAGATATTGGACGGCAAACGTCCGTGGGTATGTTGATCCCAACAGAAGAACAGCATACAGACGTCTGCTAAACCCTCTGGGATTTGTGGTATATAGTTATTTCCAAAGTGAAATAGAGACTTAAAAAATTTTTAAGTATTCATAGTGTAAGATGTATATAAAACAATTTAGCCTGTTGATAAGTCGCGCCAATTTGTTTTCTAGTTAGACTTTTAAAAATAAAAGTTCTAATTATAAATAGATGGAAAATTATTTAGAGGGTTAATCATGTATTATAAAGCATTAGTAATTGGTTTCGCTGTGTTAATATTAGCGGCATGCAATTTGGTAGGTAGCTATTATGAACCAGAACCTGTTGGTATCGGTAAAGATGTATATGAATTAAAATTATCACCATGTGCATGCATAGAAGTAGAATTACCCAAAACTTTGCCAGATTGGTTTAAGGCAATCAGCTAAGGTTAAAACAAATGGTAGAGCAGGTATCTTCAGAAAATACAAAAAAACTTTTATTAGAGGGACAAGCTAATGAAAAGTCTCGTCCAAGGATGGCACGTCCTCATAATAAAAGAGGGAGTGCCGATGTAATTGTTGAAAATGCAACAGAAAAAAGATATTTATGGACGGCACGTGCATTTGCAATAATTTTTGCAGTGAGCTTGTGTTGTAATTTAATATTAACCTACGTTGTGTTTGCAATAATGCCGCTTTACCGTATTGAGCCTTATTTGTTTAGCTTTGCCGAGAAAAAAGACCAAATCTACACAATCCATCCTGTTAAAAATATATATGATAACAAGTATTTAACAGAAATATTTGTTAGAGAGTATGTCTTGTTGCGTAATACTTTTGTAAATGATGTAAACGAAATGGAACAACGCTGGGGTGCAGGAAGTACAATACAAGAAATGTCCTCACCTGGAGTGTATAGCAAATTCAAAGAAGAATTTGCTGATCAAGCAATTGATTTAATCAGAAATCACAATATAACACGTAACATTAAAATAGCTTCTGTGACAGAAGTTGGTGGAAAAAATGGCGAAGTATGGTGGCAAGTGGAATTTAGGGTTGAAGATATGATGCCAGAGTTTGAAACACCGAGATTAAGTGTGTGGTTGGCTTCAGTAAAAATACAATATATATCTAAAAGGGTAACTTTTGGAGAAAGATTAAAAAATCCGCTAGGGTTTACAGTACTTGATTATAAGCAGGTACAAAGAAAGACAAACTGATTGTGTGTAGGATAATTAGATGATGAAAAGAACGAACATATTATCTGTAATATTAGCAACTCTCGGGGTGCTAGTAGCATCAGCGCAGGCTCAAGTAACAAAAGATAATCTGGATCAAAATGCAGATCAAAGTCAAGGAAACTACGCCGCAACCAATTTGAATTATTTAGGTGGAGTAGGCTCATTAGGCATGATGCAAAGCGCGTGGAAAGATCCTCTGCAACACATGGGCGAAGGTCAAACACGTCCTGGATATACAAAATATTATTGGACGCCGGAATTGGTATTGCCGGTTAGAGTTAGAGAGGGGATGTATACATTGATAAATTTCCCAAATTGGGAAGTAATAGAAAATGTATATATAGGCGATGGGCAATCATTTAATGCAGAAATTCAAGGGCCGTCTAGCTTAATGGTCTATCCAGATTCTTCACAGTTTGTTGGTGTAGATACGAACATGATTGTTTTCGGTCGCTCAGGAAATAAGTATGTTTTTTATGTTCAAAGTGAAACTGTGAACACGGATAGAATTACAAATGCCATAATAGATATTGAGGTTGTAAAAAAACGCCAAAATGCCACAGGTTCAGCAGCTATTGGCGGTGGAAGTGGTGGTGGGCATATCAATGCCAACACATATGGTCAAAATGGTAGTAGTGCCGACGCAACTTTTACCAGAGATTTACAAAAAGAAGACTGGATAGAAAAAATTCCGGTAGATCCGACGCAGTTTCGTTTTGACATAGAAGTATATGTTCCAAATCCTGATGACATTGTTATAGCTCCAGAACGTGTTTGGAGAGATAATATTTTCACGTATATTGATTTAGGAGATAAAGCGCTGACAGCAAATCAACGGCCGATTGTCACCTTGATTGTAGAACGTTCAGAAACACCGGTTGGTTTCAGAACAGCAGGCCCAAATAACCGTCTCATTATTGTAGAAGGCATGGGTGACATGGTTTTGCGTAGCGGAAAAAGAATAGTCTGCTTAAAATTAAGACGTGCGGATTCGGATGGATTAGAAAATACAGTTTATGCAAAGACAAACGAGTGGGATTTGCAAGCGCAACGCTATCAAAATCAGTCTTCAACAAGTACCAGCGAAACATCTGAAAACTACGAAGATGTTTATGGAAAAGAAACTCCGAATAATAATAAAAAGGATTCTTTCTTTGGAATAAGCTCATTCTTTGGCTCATCAGATGACAATACATCAAAAGAAGAAAACAATAGCGGTATGAGCTATGAAGATATGATTAGCGGTAAAAAGGATGTGTCTTCATCAGCCGAAACAAATACGCCGACTAAAGAAAATCAGCTTAAAGGCGGAGAAGAAACAAATGCAGATAAAAATGCACTGATAAATTCAATTCCTAAAGCGAAGACGTTTGTAGCTACTCCAAACGCTGTTCAAAGTGTACCTGAATTAACAGGGCAATATGATATCAAGGCAAATGGTGCAGAGTTAGTAACGCCACAATATGATGGTAAAAAAGACGATACGATAACTTACCAAAAGGACGAGCAACAGGGCAACCAAGCTTCAAAAGTAGCTCCTAAACTTGGTAGTTCTAACAATAACTCAAGTCCTGTTTTGATTACACCCAAGGATGAGAATTTAGCCAAACAAAATTCCTTAGTTTCTGCAGAAACGGAAGCTCTGTTAAAAGAGTTTAGAGATGGAAAAGTCTTTGCCAATACAGATGAGAGTAACATTTCCATAGAATTAGGGATAGATGAAGACGTAAATAATCTGGAAAAATTATGGAATGATATTTCCAAAAATTACTCTGCAACTTTAGGTAAATATCAACCATTTTATTCTGTAGATACACCGGCAGATGGACAAGGAAAAGAGGTGTTCCATCTACGAGTAGGGCCTGTAAAGTCTCTGGAAGAAGGAGATAATATATGCAGTCAATTAGGACGTAATGGAATATTTTGTAGTGTGGTCAGAATACAATGAGCGAGAATACTCGGTTTGAAGAATATGAAAGAAAAACCCGTAAGATAATTTTCATCATAGGGATTATCGCATTCTGTTTCTTTTTGTTCGGATTATTAGTCATATCATCCGATACCGAGGTCTACAATCCGGAGGAAGCAACCCCAGATTTTGTGGAAAATCAGAACATATTGCCTGAAATAACAACAGATACAGGGCCAATATTTGTTGATACGGAAGCAACAACCGGAGAAAGTAAAAATAAGCCAATAAAAATTACACCAGCACAGATAAATATGAATAAATTTATCTTAGGAGTAGACACACTAAACCAAAGCGTTTTGACAATAGGAACAGATGGCAGCGAGAGCATCCACATAGAAAAAGTAGAACTGGTTGAAGAAACAGAAGATGGATTTGAATTCCGAGACAAATGCAGAAATAGAGATTTGCGCGGTGATGAAACCTGTAATATCTTAATAAGCTGGGAACCGCATCAAGCAGGAAATGTGCAGAATAATTTTAAGATAATTTGGTACGAAACACGTTTAGATAAATCAAGTGCAAAATCAGAAGAAGTCAGTATAAAGGGGAGCGCTGTTTATCCTGAAGATAATCAGTTACTCTGTCCGCCGGGAAGTGGTTGTGCAATAGGTGATGGTAGCAGCATTGGTGCACATCGCTTGGCAATTGGGCCTAATGGGGAAATAATAGGATATATTGACGAAGCAGGCAATGTGCACGATAAGGATGGAAATATTATTGGACGTGTCAACGAAGACGGTTTGATAGTTGATTCTGATGGCAATATTATAGGCGTTGCACAAAATATGAAGTTGGCTTACGACAAAAATGGCAATATAATTGGGTACGTCAAAACAGACGGTACAGTAGTTGATTTACAAGGGGAAGTAATTGGCAAAGCACTTCCTGACGGTACTATTGTCAACAGTAAGGGAGAAATCATCGGTAAAGCCGTTGAAGCAGGATTCGTATATGATAAAAACGGTAAAATTATCGGCCGAGTACTTCCGGACGGAACAGTTGTAGATATAAATGATCCAAAGAAAATCATTGGGCGATTAAATGAGAATGGTGAAGTTGTTGATGAAAACGGTAATGTCATAGGCAAAGTAACTTCATCAGGTAATATTGTTGTTGACGAAAATGGTAACGTGTTGGGTGTTGTTATGCCCGACAATAGTGTTGTAGATCAAGATGGTAATATTGTTGGATATGTTGATGAAAATGGTAATGTATACAAACTGGCGAAAGAAAAAATAGGGAGCAACGGAGAGAGCCGAAAAATCGTGTATGATAAAGATGGTAAAGCTATCGGCTACATAGACGAAAACGGAAAAGTTGTTAAATTTGCAAAAGACGGAGATAAACCTGAAATAATAGGGAAAGTCGGTGTAAGCCGAAGATTAGCATATGATAAAGATGGTAATGTAATCGGTTATGTTGATAAAGATGGTACCGTAAAAGATTTCAAAGGGAATATTATAGGGAAAGTGGATAAGGACGGCAATATCGTTGATAAAAATGGTAAGATAATCGGCAAAGCCGGCGCATATAGCAAATTAGCCTTGGACAAAGATGGAAAAGTTATTGGTTATATAGACGAACAAGGTCGTGTATTTGATCACAATGGAAAACATATTGGTAATGTAGATGAAAATGGCAATATAATCAGTACGCAAACCAACAACACCTCCGGAGATAAAAAACGAATAGCCTTAGGTAAAGATGGTAAACCAATTGGCTACATAGACGACGATGGCAATGTTATAGATTTTGAAGGAAATGTTATTGGTAAAGTTAATGATAAAGGAGAGATTATTGGTAAAAATGGCCAAAAAATCGGAACAGCCGGAGGGTATGGAACAGTTGCCTTTGATAAAAACGGAAAAGTCATTGGTTTTGTGGATGAAAAGGGGCGTGTCATCGGCAAAGATGGAAAATTACTGGGATATGTAGACGAGAAAGGCCAGATTATAGGAACAACCGGAGAAATAATCGGAAAAGCCGGAACATCAAGAGAAATAGCCTATAATAAAAATGGAAAATTTATCGGTTATGTAGACACAGACGGTACAGTAAAAGGCTGCGGTGGTACAATTATCGGCAAAAAAGATGCCTCGGGAAACGTTATTGATAAAAATGGCAAAATAATTGGTAAAGTTGGAGGGATAAAAGAGCTGGCCTTTAATACAGAAGGTGTGTTTATCGGTTACATAGATGAAAAGAAACGCGTTATAGACTGCGATGGAAAGATAATTGGTGTGGTAGATAAAAATGGCAATATTATAGCATCCAGCGGAGAAAACTTAGGAACAGCCGGAAACTTTAAGCGATTAGCCTATGACAAAAACGGAAAAGTAATCGGTTATGTAACACCAGATGGTACGGTAAAAGATTTTAAGGGCAATTTAATCGGTCGTATGACAGAGGACGGTACGATTCTTGATAAAAATGGCCGTGTCATAGGTAAAGCCGGTGACTACAAACAAGTGGCTACAGACAAAAACGGAAATATCATTGGATATGTTGACGAAAATGGTCGTGTTGTTGATGAAAATGGTAAGTTAATAGGCTTTATAGATAGTGAAGGTAATGTAATTAAAGCCGGAACAACAGTAATCGGAAGAACTTGTATTAAAAAGAAAATTATAAAAGATAAAAAAGGAAACATCATAGGATATCTAGATAAAAATGATGTTGTAAAAAATTTTAGCAATAAGGTGCTTGGAACAAACAAAAAAGGAGATGTTGTTGATAGTAAGGAATTATTGATAGGTACTGTCGGAGACTTTTTAAATGTAGTCCAAAAAGAAGAGGGCAATATTATAGGCTACTTGGATACAAAAAACTATGTTAGAGGTGATGAAAATAAAGTCATAGGAATTGTAGACATAAAGGGGGATGTTTTAGCAGCAAAAGAAAATATCATTGGAAAATTGGATGCAGACAAAAAAACACTGAAAGACAACGGAAATAACGTTATTGGTTATATGAAAGAAAATAATTTTGCATTCAGCACTGATAACAAGTTAATTGGCTATGTAACAGAGGACAATGAAGTAAAAGCAGTGGGAGAAGTTATCTGTACGGCTTGTAAAAGTGTTAGATTGGCATACGACAAAGATGGTAACATAATCGGCTATGTTGATGAAAATGGCAATGTTATAGATGAAAAAGGCAATATCATAGGCAAGGTAGATGAAAAAGGTAATGTTTTAGATAAAAATGGTAAAATAATAGGAAAAGTCGGTGAAGCTAAAAATTTGGCCTATGATAAAGATGGAAAAGTTATAGGCTTTGTAGACAAAGACGGAACGGTAAGAGATTTCAAAGGAAACGTAATTGGATATGTTGATGAAAACGGTAATATTCTTAAGAATACGAATGAAGTCATAGGCAGTGTTGGAAAAAATGGTAAATTAGCCTACGACAAAGATGGTAATGTGATAGGTTATGTTGATAAAGATGGTAATGTCTATGATTTTAAAGGAAATTTAATAGGAAAAGCAACCAAAGATGGCAAGATAATAGATCAATATGGACGAGAAATAGGAAAAGTAGGTGATACAAAAACATTAGCCTTGGATAAAGATGGTAATGTGATAGGCTACGTTGGAGAAGATGGGAAAGTTTATGGTGAAAATGGCGAGCTCATAGGCTTCCTTGATGAAGATGGCAATGTAATAGGTGTCACCGGAGAAGTATTGGGTAAAGCGGATATTAATCGCCAATTAGCGTATGACAAAGATGGCAATGTAATAGGCTACATAGACGAAGATGGAACTGTCCGCGATTTTAATGGCAAACTTTTGGGCTATTTAGGAGAAGACGGCAGTATCAATGATATAAATGGAAATATTATTGGCAAAGCAGGTGATTTTGCAAAAGTTGTTCTAGACAAAGATGGCAATGTAATTGGTTATGTAGACGAACAAGGAAAAGTAATTGGTAATGATGGAAAAATCATCGGTTTTGTTGGAGAAGATGGTAATGTATATGGAAGCAATGGAGAAGTTATAGGCAGATTAGCCGAAAAAGGCGAAGGAAATCTCAAAGTTATCACGAGAAAAGCTGTGCTTGATAAAGATGGCAATGTAATAGGGTATGTGGATGAAAACGGCATAGCACGAGATTTTAACGGAAATATTTTGGGAACACTTCAAGAAGATGGAAGCATAAAAGATAGTAAAGGAAATATCATAGGACGCGTTGGAAATAACATTGACTTAACCGTTGACGAAAATGGTAAGGTTATTGGTCGCGTCGGGGATTATTCAAACCTAGCTGTAGACGACGAAGGAAACGTTATAGGGTACATAGGTGATGATGGAAAAGTCTATGATGCAAATGGTATAGTCATCGGGTACATTGATGAAAATGGTAACGTCATAAGTTCGCGAGGAATAAGAATAGGAACGGTTGTCAAAAAAGATATGATAGCCATATCTCCGGCGGGATATAGCTTGGGAATTATTAACAATCGGGGAGAAGTTGTTAATAGCAAGGAAGAGGTTATCGGAAAAATATTGCCAAGCTCATTAATCAAGGCTACGGAAGGAGATCAAATAATAGGTAAAACTGTTATAGGTGGAATGGCTATAGGTTGGGGCTGTCAACATTATGGCTACGTAGATAGAGACGCCAGAGTTAAAAAAGACGGAAAAGATACCGGATACAAAATGCTGTTTGACAGAAGCATTGTAGACAAAGATGGCAATTATGTAGGAGATGTAGCAAAAGTCGGAACAGTCCGAGATGATAAGTGTAATGTCATCGGAAAAGCAGAGTATGATGGATTCGTAAGAAATGATAAAGGGGAATATGTTGGCTGTGTAAATCCAGATGGTGGGGTGCTCAATCAAGATGGAAAACTAATAGGTAAAGTTTTTGAACCAGGATATGCTTTATACTATAGCGGTGAAATGATGGGAATAGTTAATCAAAATGGCACAATAACATCAGGAACGCAAGCAATTGGTTGCACAAATTTTGATGGAGAAGTATTAAATAAAGACGGTTTTGTCATTGGACAAGTAATGGATAAAACACAAGCATTTGATACTAATGGTAATTTTGTAAATAACTTATCAGCCTTTAGGTATGATACCACAGAAATTATACCTAATACCAAAATTTTATTTAATAAATTTTTAGTTAATCCGAAATTAGAAATAAAAGGAATTATATTGCCTGAACGAAATGTTGTAATGAACTCGGATGGAGAGGTTATAGGGCATTTATTTGCAGATGGCTATGTTTACAATCAAAAGGGCATAGCTATAGATAAAATAGCATATGAAGGACGTTCATTCTATTCCCAAAAAGCCGGAAGATTACTAGAAACAGGTAAGGTTGTAGATTTCAATGGAAACTATGTAGGTATTGCAAATGCAGCAGGCAAAGTGATAGATGTCTTGGGCACAGAACTAGGCTATATAGACGGCAAGGGTAGAATGTTTGATAAAAAAGGCGAGTACAAAGGCGGATTGGTAAGAACAGGCGTCGGAATAGGATATGATGGTTCATATCTGGGGTATGTAAGTAAAAGCGGAAAAGTTATAGATGTAGATGGAAATGTTAGCGGTAGTGTTAGCTCAGAGGGACATATTTTAGATGCAAACAAACAAATAGTTGGAGAAGTTATAACAGAAGATTTGACAATAGATATTCAAGGTAAAATAAGAGGATATATAAATGCTCTAGGTGATATTATTGACGAAGAAGGAAACATTGTAACAACCATACTGCCAGGAGGAACCTCTAATAAAAATTACAATGTAATAAAAAGAGGAGTTGTTTTAACATATTCGGGAGGTGTACTTGGGCAAGTCGTTGCAGATGGAACTGTGATTTCCACCAATAATACCAAAATTGGTCACATCCTAAATTCAGGACAAGCTGTTAATGACAAGGGGATATTGATAGGAGAAATTGTTGAGGGAGACATTGTAATTGACGAAAAGGACCAAGTTGTAGGCTTTGTAAATGCAGAAGGAAAAGTGCTAGATAAGAATAAATCAGTAATAGGGAGAACCATATCATCAAATTTAATTGTAGATAACAATGGAAAAATATTGGGACATAGTTATAAAATTGGTGCTAATATATTAGGAAATGACGGAAAGTTTTTGGGAAGGCTGTCGTCTGATGGAACAATATTCAGCCTTACGAATGGAAAGATTGGATATTTAAAGAGCAATGGATCATATGTAAATATCCGAAATCAAGTTTCCGGCTATGTATTAGATGAAGTTGCGCAAAACCGGAGGAACTGAGTTGCGAAAAAAAATATTAAATTTAATCAATATTTTTAAGTTGACAATCGCCTGTGTTGTTGTGAGCGTACAGGCGATGGCTGCAGATATAAGCGCACTCAATTTCAATGGAGATTTAATAGGAAAAGTAATTCCAGATGGGTCTGTAATAAATAGCAATAATGAACTCATAGGCTATATGACGGCAGACGGCTTCATTTTTGATAATGACAATAATTTAATAGGCGGAATTGTTCCTCAAGGAATAGCAATATCGTACAACAACAGTATATTAGGAAAAATAAATAATGATGGTTCTGTAACATCACTTAATGATAGTTTAGTTGGAAAAGTTCTACCCAATGGATTGGTTGTAAATGATAATTATGATATTTTAGGAGCTGCTGTCTCACCAAACTTAGTATATAATGATGCAGGTCAAGTAGTGGGCCGAGTGTCTGGTGATGGAAAATTTTATAATTTATCCGGAGAAAACACAGGATTTGTTACCGTAGGCGGATTTGTTTATTCGTACAACGGAACAGAAAAGAAAATTAGCCTGATTGGAAAATTAATAACCTCCAAAATGATTATATCATCTACCGGAAAATATTTAGGAAGTATTGCACCAGATGGCAAAGTGATAGATTTAAAGAAAAATATTATAGGGAATATTCACGCCAATGGATTTGTGTACAACAAGGAAGGACAAGCAATAGGGCATGTTGTAGATAATGGATACGCATTTAACAATAATGGACAATATATAGGTGTTGTAAGTTATAACGGTGAGGTCATAAATAAAGGAACTGTTGTTGCGCATGCAGTCAATGGCAACAGAGTCATAAACAAAGAAGGAAACACAATAGGCTTTACGGTTAATATGGCAGCCACGGCAAATACGTTGGATGGTAAATATTTGGGGCGCATTACAGCAGAAGGAAAAATACTGGATAAAAGAAATATTATAGGAAGTATAGGCGCTTCAGGAAAAGTAATTAACGAGCAAGGAGCCGTTATCGGTATGGTTAATCCTGTAGGGCCAGTATTTGATTATTTGGGAAATTTGCGTGCAAATGCAGCCATAGGAGGTAAAGTCGTATCGTTAGAAGGAATAGAACAAGGCACAGTTCATCAAGGTGAAGCAATAGATAAAAATGGAAACATTATAGGTAAAACATTAGATAATAGTTTATGCTTTAATAGCAATAATGAATTTTTAGGAATAAGTGGCATAGGAACATATCTAAAGGCTAATGGACAAACATATAAGATATCACCATATGGTTATGTCTTTAATGAAGAAGGTGAATTAAGTGGTATAAACATTAAACAAGGTGGTATATATACAGAAGATGGCGCCACCTTATCGTATACATCAAATGAAGGACAAACAGAAAATACATCTTTAAATGAAATATCCAAATTTACCGGAGCTGGAATTTTTCTGGATAAAAACAATAAGTTGTTAGGAAAGATGATAGAAAATAGGTATATCACGAATTTTGAAGGAGAAATGCAAGGGGTTGTCAATGCCGGAAATTTGGTTGTAAATAATGAAAATAAGATTTTTGCAAAAATATTACCCAATAACAATGTTGTTGGTATATCGGAACGTATCAGTCAGAGTTATGGACGTGCAGGATCAGCACCTATAAGCATAAGTATAAATGGGGACTACCTCGGCACAAACAATTTAACAGGAAACATCACAAAAGGTACTGAAATCGTAGGAAAGATAAGTTCAGATGGTTATGCTTTAGATAACATGGGCGCATTATACGGAAAAACATTAAATATGGGCGCAGTCATTTCGCCAGAATGTGAAGTGCTGGGAGTCGTTTCAGACAATGGTGAGGCAAGGACTTCAAAAGGAGCCTATCTTGGTATGATTTTGGCTAATAAACAAGTTGTTAATGAAACAGAAAATGTGATAGGTTACGTTGTAGAAGCTCAACCAATCAATGGAAGCAACGGAGAAGTAATTGGCGTGAGCAATACATCAGGAACCGTGCTGAACTATAGTAATCAGAATTTAGGCTGCTTAGATAGTACAGGAAAAGTAAGAAATGCCCAACAAGAAATAATCGGACAAGCTATTCCATATATGTCCATTATGGGGTTTGATGATAAGATAATCGGGTATACAAATTTTTATGGAAATGTCATAGATAATTCAGGTATACAAATAGCAACCATCAGCTTAGATGGAAGTATACAGTCTAAGAACGGAGAAAATATGGGTGTACCTTTTCAGTACACAGTAGCATTTGATGCAAATAATATTTATTTAGGTCGGGTAAAAAATGATGGTAAAGTTGTATCTGATACTGGAGAAGTGTTAGGAACTGTCTTACATACAGGAGAAGTAAAGACCATAAAGGGAGAAAATGGTTATGCTCTGTATGATTTGTATGTTTACGACAATGATGGAAAAACAATAGGGTATATAGCAAAGAACGGTCGCGTATACAGTATAATGGGAGAGCCTAAAGGTACTATTTACCAAGGATTTGTATTAGATAAAAAGCAGAATCTAATAGGAAGAGGGTTGCGAGATTATGAAATAAGAAATGAAAATAATCAAGTTATAGGTCATCTAAAACTAGATGGGCGAGTTATAAACATAAAAAACATTGAAATCGGAAAAATAGATAATGATGGAAATGTTATAACCCCTGCCGGTCAAAAAATAGCTCAAGCCGGAAAGTTACAATACTATCATCGTCCGACAGAACCATCTACTGAAGAAAAAGTGCAATCACAAGAAGTTTCAGAGTCTTCAAAAGAAGAAAGTACAACACCTGAACCTGAAGAAACTATTGAATTGCAAACAGAAAATTTAGGGAATACCAAACAAGAAATACCAGATATAACAGTAACAGAAGAACTTTCTCCTGAAGAGATCGCTGCCCAAGAAACAAAAGATAATTACCAGGTGATTGGCATAGCTGTAACTCCAGGAGGTCGCTACATTGGCGATGTATACAGTAATAATCAAGTCATTGATGAATCAGGTACTGTTGTGGGTAGAACAAATGAAAATGGAGAAATTTTAGATAATGAAGGGAACAAAGTAGGCAGTTTTGAAAAACCCAGAGTAGCGTCTAGTCAAGGAGTAAATATAAATTGGTGGGAAAAAATAGCAAGTGGAGCAACAATTAGTCCATATAGTAGTGGCAATGAAATTACCAATGTCGGTCCAGGAGGAGGAATTGGTCCCGGAGGAAGATATAATCCAAGACGCGCAGCAATATTATCACAACTACAAGATGAGCGGCGAAGAACTATGGTTGCTGCAAAAATAGAACCTGGATATGATGCTGCATCATATACCGGATGGCAAGATGATTGGGGAATAAACCGTTCTATATCCACATTAAGAGTGAATATGGATAATATGATTACAGGTGATAAGCCGATACCTGCTGTTTTAGCAAGATCCTTAATATCACTTGGATCAGCGCCTGTAACGGCTATTGTAGAGAGAAATATTTATGGAGATACGGGACGTAATGTTATTATTCCGGCCGGAAGTAGAATTATAGGTGGATTACAAACGACAGATTCTGAATCTAGATTTGATAGTACAAGCGGTGGTGTAAAATTAGAAATATCATGGGAACGCATAATTCGTCCAGATGGAATAGCGTTCTTGTTATCACCGGGAAGAACCCAAACAGGAGATGCTCAAGGCAGAGGCGGTGGTGCTCTGGGATATGTGGATGAACAACTTGTTAAAAAATACACGTTGCCGATAGTTGGAACAATGGTTGCCTCAGCCATAACATACATGATGGCAGCAGATGAAGATAGCACTGGAGAAGTAGAAACCTCCAAACAACAAGCCGCATCAGATGCCCGTCAGCAATTTATGGAAAAGATGGATGAGATTTTGCAGGAAATCATAGATAGTAAATCACAAATAGAGCCTGTAACCTATGTTCCAGCAGGCACAAGAGTTATTATATATCCAATGCAAGATTTGTGGCTAAGAAGTACAAAAGATATTCAAAGAGGTATAACCACTACAGTACCGGGAGGCGGACAAGGAGGACTTGTAAATGATACCTTCCATGATGGAGGAGGAACAACAACAACCTCAACAGTTGAAAATAACAATTCAAGAAGCAGCCAAAAGGTAATTTTGGGTAATCAATCACAAACAAACAACACCAATAACAATGGAGGAACACCTTTATTGGATGAAAGCCCACAAAATAATCAAAATCAGCAGCAGCCACACAAAAATATAGGAGCAATACCACCTCCGGCAGCTGATGGAACCATAACAGAAGCTCCAGAAAGCGAAGAAGATTTATCAGGAGAGATGGAATTATTATACTAAAAAAGAACAGATTGACGAAGGTTAAGACTTTTGATAGAATAGAGTATAAAGAAAAGGGAGTGTATAAATGGGAAAACTTGAGGATGAAGTTCTTTGCTCTGTACTGAGGCCATTATCATATTGGTATGACCAAGAAAATATAGAAGAAGTAGCCATAAATCATCCGGGAGATATATGGCTGCGTCTTCGTGGCAAAAGAGCTTTTCCTTGGGTGAATTATAAGGATCCCAAATTAACCAGAGAATATTTGACCAATTTATTGCATATAATAGCAAATTTAAATGACCAAGAGTTTGATCCGATAAATGGTTCACCAGTTGTATATGCCAGAATTCCCGGAGGACATCGTTTTACAGGTATCGCCGGAAAAAATATTGAGTATGACCTAGATGATGCAGCAACTGGTGGAATAGCAATAGCAATACGTTTACACACGGATGACGTTGCTTTCGGGTTTGGAGATTATGGCTTGGAACAGGGGAAAAAACTTAAAGAAATTAACCCATTGAAGCATATCAAAGATCCTGATGACGCATACGAACGACTACTGCTGGCATTGCGGCGTGGAGACCATATTCTGGTAAGTGGTGGTACTGGTACCGGTAAAACAACATTATTAAACAACTTACTAAAACTTCTGGATATACATAAAAGAGTAATTACGGTAGAAGATACGCGCGAACTTAATGTGCCACAGCCAAACCATGTTCATATTGTTTTGTCACGTACAGAACAAACAAATACAATGGATTATTCTAAAGTAATTGACTTGATTGTGCGCTTTACACCGGATGCAATCATCGGCGGAGAAATCTCTACAAGTAACGCCGGTGCAATTTGGGAATTGATGGGCTCAGGACACGATAACTGCCTAGCCACCATACACGCAGAAAGCTCAACAGCTGCATATGAAGCATTTGTAAAACGTATTATGAGAACACAACCAAATATAGATGTTGAAAAGACCATAGAAGAGATGCGCCGCAAACTTCATGTTGTGCAGATTGTAAGAGATGGTAACATACGTGGAATTACAGAAATAACTTAAACAAAAACTAAGAGTTCGCTAATTCAGCAATTTCATATTTAAGTTCATCTAAATAAAGATTCTTTTCAGAGCTCGTTTTAAGTATAGAGATATGAGCAGCCGTATGCTCTTTCAGTTGTTTTTGAGTATTTTCAAGGATTTTATTAAGTGCTGAAACACTAATTTTATCAATCTTAGTTAAAACAATCTGATAGGTAACCGCAGCCTTGTCTAGCATATCCATAATTTCTGTATCAATTTTTTTGATACCATGCCTCGCATCTATCAGCAAGAAAACTCGCCGTAAATTAGGCCTACCGACCAAATAAGCATTTATAAGTTGTTGCCAATTGCGAACAATATCTTTAGGTGCTTTTGCAAAACCATATCCGGGCAAATCAACAAGATAAAGTTTATCATCAAGATTAAAGTAATTAAGTTGTTGAGTACGTCCGGGGGTAGAAGATGTCTTAGCCAATTTCTTCTGTCCAAAGAGTGCATTGATCAAACTAGACTTTCCAACATTAGAACGCCCCGCAAAAGCAACCTCGGAGCGGTCTCCGTTAGGTAATTGTTTTAGATTGGCGACGCTTAATAGAAACGTGCATTTTTTATTAAAAAAATCTCGCCCTGATGCATATTTATCAATTTCGTCGTTGCAATCATTAACCATCAATCTACTCCATTTTTATGCATAATAGCTTTCTGTTGAATAATAGAGAGGATATTACTAAGCGTCCAGTAAATAACTAACCCGGAAGCAAAATGTCCCAGCATAAAGGTAAAGAATATAGGCATAAGAGCAAACATTCTTGCTTGATCTTTATTAACCGGAGCAGGATTTAATTTTTGCTGCATCCACATCGTGAAGCCCATGAAAATCGGCCATAAACCAATATCAATAAATCCCGGAACATAGATATGCAGAATTTGTGACAAAGTCAATGGGTCCGGAGCAGACAAATCTTTAATCCATCCGATAAAAGGTGCATGTCTGATTTCAATGGCAATATTCAAAACTTTGTATAACGAAAAGAAGATTGGAATTTGAATAAACAAAGGTAAACATCCTGCAGCCGGATTAATTTTTTCCTTTTTATATAATTCCATCGTAGCCTGCTGAATAAGCATCTGATTATCACTATATTTGGCACGAATATCATTTATTTTAGGTTGCAAGGCCTTCATCTTGGCCATACTGGTATATGATTTATTTGCGATTGGGAACATACACAAACGTAATAAAGCTGCAAACAATAAAATAGCCCAACCCATATTTCCAAGAAATCCGTACAAGAAATCAAGAATATAGAAGAATGGTTTGGTTAAGAAGTAATACCACCCAAAATCAACCGCCAAATCAAACTTTGGAATATTATTATCATTTGTATAAGAATCTAGCAGTTTAACTTCTTTAGCACCAGAGAAAAATCTATACGAGTAAGATTGAGATTTACGGGAAGGAATAATCACTCTAGAGCCAAGATAATCTACCTGATAGTTATAGTCGCCGTTATTCTTGAAACTAACAGAAGCCTTATCGTCATTACCTAAAATGAGCGCAGAGAACCAATAACGATCAGAGAAACCAATCCATCCGCCCTTTGTATCAAATTTTTCACTATCTTCTGCATCCAAATCAGAATATTTAAACTCTTGGAGCGTATTATCAATAACGCCGTTCATTCCTTCATGCACAACAGAACGAGTTTGCGCAAAGTTTTTTATATTACGACTAATAAGGGCATAAGGGAATAAATCAATATCCTGATTTGTATTATTGATAACAGTATCTTCAATCGTAAAGAGGTAGTTTTTATCAAGCGTGATTTTTCTCACAAATTCAAGACCATTACCATTATTCCAAGTTAAAACCACGGCATTATCCGGAGTTAACTCGGAGGATGTTGAATTCCAAACAGTATCAGCTGTCGGTAATTTCAAAGACTTATCTAAAGACAGCCACCCTAAATCAGCAAAATATTGATTTTCAGCCGTGGAAGGCTTTAAGAGTTCAACCTTTGGACTATTTTCATCAAGAGAAACATTGTATTTAGTTAAATACAAATCATCAAAGCGAGCACCTTTAAGCCGAATACTTCCGGAAACGGCATCGTTTTTAAAATTAATGCGTTTATCTTCTGCAATAATTTCTTGAGGTGTTTTAGCAACTACCGGTGCTTTTTCTTCAACAATGGCATGATTTAATTTTTCAGCCATTTGCTCAACTTCAGAAACCTGCTTTTGAACAGTACTGCTTTTGTTAATACCAAAAAAGTAATTAACGGTATAAATCGCAATAAATGATAAAACGATTGCTAAAGTTAAAGCTCTTAAATCATCTTTCATTGGTAATGTTTCTCCTGTTTCTTATTAAATGATTTCTAGTCTTTCTAATATAAAAAAGCGTTTTTGTAAAGCCTAAGTAACGAGTTAATCCGAGTGTTTCTGAGAAGATTTTTTAGTTGGAACGGGATCATAACCGTGTCCGCCCCAAGGATTGCATCTTAAAAGTCTTTTAATCCCCAAATATAATCCCTTAATTAAGCCATGAATTTGAATAGCCTGCATCATATATTCCGAACAAGTTGGCGTAAAACGGCAGGCATGAGGCAAATAGGGGGAAATAGCCTTTTTATAAAACTGAAGCAAAGAAAGGACAAGTTTCCTGAAAAAATAGCTGAAAAAAGAAAGTTTTTTAAACATACTAAATCTGATTACTTAGCAATCAGCCTCTTCTTCAGATGATGGTAAAAAGTTTTTATTGATACGTTTAATGGCATAAATAGTATCTTTTTTTAACTCAGAAAAGGAGCATGTTGCCGTAGAATTACGCGCAATAAAAACATAATCAGTATGAGGTAAAGCATATGTGGTCAAAACTTCTCTGACGACGGCTCTCAGGCGACGTTTACTGCGATTTCTGCACACAGCATTTCCGATTTTTTTAGTGGCAGTATATCCGACAAATAAATCATCGGAGTCCAATAAACTAGGAGCCGCTTGAAGCACCATGTTGTGAGTAGCAACATAAAATGCCTGAGCGACTCTTAAAAAATCTTTTCTTTTTTTGAAAACAATTACTTTAGTCATCTGCGAAAAGACTAAGCTGAAAGTTTTTTACGACCTCTAGCACGACGAGCAGCTAAAACTTTCCGACCACCAGCTGTAGCCATACGAGTACGAAAACCATGGCGACGAGCTCTTACCAATTTACTTGGTTGATATGTACGTTTCATATTAAAATCTCCGGTTAATTATTAGTTATTTAAAGGTAAAATAAAATTACCTCTCGGTTTTACACAAGCGTTTATAATATAAAAGAAAAAGAAGTCAATCATTTTTTAAACAAATAAGGTCTAAAATACAAAAAAGATAAAAAACGAGCGATACAAAATCACTTGAAAAATAAAATCTATATGGTATAAAATTTATATACTATGGAGGTTTACGTTTTCGCCATGATAATAGATAGCAAAAATGAAACACAGAAAAGTATTTTAACAAACAAGTGTTTTTACCAGACAACAGCTCAAATTATGCGTGAATTTGAGAAGAAAGGGTATGCTAACTCTGCGGATGAAACCGCTAAGGTAATAGCCGCCTATCACGATTTGGTTCAAAAGAAAACGAAAAACAATTTCAGCAAAGATTATAATGAAGCTTTTAAAAAAATAGACGATGCGATAAAAGGTTTGGCAAACAAAGTCTTTTATGGCTATGATAATAAGAGCTTAGATTACGCCTATAAATCTTTCGCAAAGTTTGACTATATAAATGCGATTATTGGGCGCCAACGAATTAAAAAGAAATCATAAATTTTATTTTCCACGTCTCCTGTTGATTCTTTAGAAAGTTAATTGCTAAAGTGCATATTTTAGCTTACATTAGCATATATAAAGAAGATAACCAAGGAGAGAGACAATGTCTGGAATATCTGTGATTGGTGGTGGACGCTGGGGAACATTTTTGGCGTGGTACGCGGCAAATTGTTGCAAAATGGATGCAGTAAAACTTTATAGTCACCCTTCTTTAGAATACAAAAAGATGCAACAAACACGAAAAAATGCATATCTAACTCTGAGTGACAATATGTTGTTGTTTGAAAAAATATCAGATGTCCTGGACAATGATTTCATTATAATTTCAATTGGAAGTCAAAATTTAAGAGGATTGGCTCAAGAATTAAATGAATATAATATAGCCGGAAAAACTTTTCTCCTGGCGATGAAAGGTTTAGAAGAACCTGCAGCAACGCTTTTGAGCACGGTCATGGAAGAAGAGATTCATCAGCCGATACACATCGCAACGTTAGGAGGCCCCGGACATGTCCAAGATTATGTAAAAGGTGTACCATCATGCGCCGTGATAGATAGCAAAGAAGAAGAAGTGAAAGATAGAGCAATTAAAATGCTTCAAAGTGATTTAATCAGATTCTACTATGGTGAAGATTTTATCGGTAACCAGATTGGTGCAGCGTTAAAAAACGTAATAGGTATCGCAGCCGGTATCTTAGATGGTTTAGAATGGTATGGCTTAAAAGGAGCATTAATGGCAAGAGCACCGGTAGAAGTTGGACGTTTTATAAAATATTATGGCGGAAATCCTATGTCAGCTTATGGACTGGCTCATTTAGGAGATTATGAAGCAACTTTGTTTTCACAACATAGTCACAACCGTACCTTTGGTGAAATGTTCGCAAAAGGGGAGAAATTTACCAAATTGGCAGAAGGTTACTACACATTAAAAGCCGTCAAAAATATTGCGGATAGAGAAAATATCAATATGCCTATTTGCCAGTCCTTATATCGTGTTGTGTACGAAAATGCGGATATCAAGCAAACGATTCGCTCTATGTTTGATCGTGATTTAAAACACGAGTTTGAGCAATTTTAAAAGGAATACTAAAAGGATAAAGAAACCTCTTTGACTGTGTTATCTTTAACTTCAAAAAATTGTGAGATATCCCTAAAAGAAACAAATTCAGATAAATCTGTGGTCGTTAACCACGCTTGTAATTGCAAGTTCTGAATTTTAGCCAAGAAAGCATCTCTTTTCATCTCATCAAGGTGGGCGGCAACTTCATCAAGTAATAAAATAGAAGGCATCCCTCGGGAACAAAGTAAAGATTTGGCTTGCGCTAAAATAATATTTAAAAGTAATGATTTCTGCTCTCCTGTAGAACATAAGGCTGCAGGAACATTTTTCTTTTTGTAAATAACACATAAGTCAGTTTTATTAAGATTGTTACCAGCATCATTAAATAATATATTCCGCCGCTGATTAAACAGGGATTCTCTGTAATAATCTTCCACATAAATAGCCGGCTTCTCGTCAAGCATGGTCTCAATAGTACCATCAAGAGCAAGAAGAGCGTCAGGGAAAGTATCATCAGGATTCTGCTCTATAAAAGTATTAAGTTTTTGAACTTGTTCCCTTCTTGCCGCTGCAATAGCAACACCAATCCCTGACATCTGTTCTTCCAACGCCTCAAGCCAAGATGTGTTAATGTTACCGCTTTTCAGAATTTGCAGCCATTGCCGATAAAGATTATCGTAAGCGGAGATTCTTCTGGCATGTTCTACATCAAAAGCATATACGATTCTATCAAGAAAACTCCGGCGTAACTGGGCGCCCCCCTGAAAGAGCCTATCCATCTGAGGTGTAACCCAAATAATAGAAAGATAATTTCCTAATTCATTTTGAGAAGAAAGTTTTTGATTATTGATTTGAACAATACGACGTTCAACTTCTTTTGTCTCGTTGTAATCAAATTCTTTGAGGACACTTTCAACAGCGGTACCAATATTAAATTCCTCATCAAATTTTTCAACTTGAGCAGAAACAGCCCAGCCGCTATTATTGATAAAAACAGGGGAAGACTGTTGCTTAGCTAAAAAATCAAAGGTCTTAACTTCGGCGAGTTTCGCATTACGTAAACCTCTCCCTTGCGACAAAAAAGAAACCGCTTCAAGTACGTTAGTCTTGCCACTACCGTTTTCCCCGCCTAACACGATAAACGGCTTCTTTAGGTTAAGACGTAAATATTTATAGTTCCGAAAATTAACTAAGGTCAGGCGCTTTACAGCAGACCTAACCTTAGCATCATCAATGATAGAATTACAAAAAGCTACAGCACTCACTTAGATTCTCATTGGCATCAAAACATAGATGGCGCTGTTATCGGAAGTATCGTTAATCACTGTAGCGGCAGCACTGCCAGATAAACTAAAGCGTACCTCTTCACCTTTAATTTGAGCTAAAATATCCAACAAATAACGGAAGTTATACCCTGTATCTATCGGCTCTTTGTCATATTTTGCTTCCAATTCTTCTGTTGCATTACCAAGTTCTGCGTTAGAAGCAGCAATTGTAACACGATTTGTATCAGCAATCATGCGAATACCACGACTTCTTTCAGTAACAACAGAAACACGATCAACTGCAGCGGCCAATTCTTTGACATTAACCTCTAAAATTTTATCATTATCAGTCGGAATAACTCTTTCATAATCAGGGAAAGTACCGTCAATAAGTTTAGAAGTCAATGTGATGTCTTCAAACGAGATGCGCACTTTATTTTCAGACAAAGCCATAGAAACCGTTTCCGTTGAGGCATCATCAAGTAATTTTCTGATTTCAAGAACAGACTTTCTAGGAATAATAACGCCTTCCAACTTTTCAGCACCCTCAGGAAGAGGAGATTCTGCACAAGCTAATCTATGACCATCCGTTGCAACAACGCGCAAAACTTTGGTATCACCTTCATTTTTAGCGTGAACATAAAGACCGTTCAGATAATAACGAGCTTCTTCAACAGATGCTGAAAATTGTGTACGATCAATAAGAGTTTTTAATTCATCTCTGCTAATATCAAAATTAACTGGTAAATCATCGCCTGAAATAATTGGAAAATCTTCAACTCCGATTGTTGATAAAGAAAACTTAGAACGACCGGAAGAAATACTTAAAGCATTTTTTTCATCAGGATATGCAATTTCAACATCAGAACCATCAGAAAGCTTTCTGACAATGTCATAAAGCATATGCGCCGGAGCGGTCGTTGCACCAGGTTCAACAACTTTTGCTTCAACGATTTCGGTTATTTCAATATCCATATCCGTTGCTTTAAAGTTGATGCAAGAGTCTTTAGCTTCGATTCTGACATTAGATAAAACCGGAATGGTGTTTCTCTTCTCAACAATGCTCTGAACATGGCTGAGAGTCTTTAATAGATGTGCGCGTTCAATTGTAAATTTCATTATCTTTATCCTAAAAAAAGACTTATTTTTATCTTTCCACACTGTATCACAAATCAACAAAAGCAGAAGTCAAAAAATAAGTCTTCAACAAGTTTTTTTTATATAATTTTAATTTTCAAGCGTTCTTCTCAAAATTTCAATATTTTCAGCCAAAGACTGATCTTCAAGAATAAGCTCTTCAACTTTTCTGACCGCATGCATAACAGTTGTATGGTCTCTGTCAAATTTACGCCCGATTTCTGGTAAAGAACGAGAGGTCAATTGTTTAGCAAGATACATAGCAATCTGTCTTGGTCTTGCAACAGTTCTGGCTCTGCGAGAAGATTGAAGTTCTTTAACGGAGATATTAAAGTGTTCAGCAACTTTTTTCTGAATTTCATCAATAGTTGTTTTTCTATCAATAGAACGCAACATATCCTTAAGAACATCTTGTGTCATATCAAGAGTAATTTCTTTGCCGGACAAAAGTTGAGAATGTGCTGCAACTCTCTTCAAAGAACCTTCCAATTCGCGGACATTTGAAGTGATTTTCTGAGCCAAAAATTCAGCAACTTTTTGAGGTAATTCAATTCCCATCAATTCAGCTTTTTTCTGCAAGATGCCCATTCTCAATTCAAAGTTCGTCGGCATAATGTCAACAACCAAACCACCAACCAAACGAGATTTTAAGCGCTCTTCGATTCCTTCCAAATCCGTTGGAGATTTGTCGGCTGAAATAATAACTTGTTTGCCTTCCTCAACCAAAGAACTGAAAGTGTGGAAGAATTCTTCTTGAGTCGTACCTTTGTTACCCATAAACTGGAAGTCATCAACCATTAACACGTCAACAGAGCGAAATTGTTCTTTAAATGCTGCAGTATCTTTGTAGCGAAGCGCCTTAACAAATTTATAAACAAATTGCTCAGCTGTAAGATAAATAACATTACGGGTCGGATCATTCTTTTTGATGTGCCAAATAATGGAATGCATCAAGTGAGTCTTTCCTAATCCAACACTGGAATATAGGAACAGTGGGTTGAATGATACATTTTTAGATTCTGCAACTTTACGAGCAGCCGCATAAGCAAATTCATTTGTCTTACCAACAACAAAGTTTTCAAAAGTGTAGTTTGGATTTAAAGGTGTTCCGTTAGTTATATTGTTGTTTGTGCTGTCATTAGCAAGACTTGATCCGGCAACCAAACCAAAAGAACTACTGTTTATATTACATCCGTAAATATTTTGAGGTGTTGGTGAAGATGAAATCTTTTTCAAAAGAGATGTATCAACGCTACGTCTATCACCAAATCCGGTTTGAACAATAAAATTAATCTTTTTAATATCTGGATTCTGTTGCTCCCAAATTTTATTAATTCTGTCTGAATAGTGAGTAACAACCCAGTTCTTCATAAAAGCGGTCGGTGCGCATATATTCATAACTCCGTCTTTGAAGTCACCGACTGTAAGCGGTTTCAACCAACTGTCAAAAGCAGTTTCCCCAAACTCCATTTTTAATTGGTTGCAAATTTGGCTCCATTGAGTATCAATAGCGCGCCCTTCACTTACAAATGCTTCTTCTGCCATATCCATCTCCCACAGTTAGATATTTAACACATAAATACATAGTTGTTTGTTTTTGTTTATTTTCCGATATCATCGGACAAGTTTTGTAATACTTACTAAAGTCAAGGCCATAGATTAAACAACACACACTTAATAGTAACTTTTCGGAACTAATTGAATGAAGTTTTAAAAACCTTATACTCTATTTTAAAAGTATCGTCGCCATAATAGTCATAAAAATAAGGTTATACTTTAAAAAACTTAAAACAAACCATAGTAAATTCCAAACGTAATTTACCCTAGCAATATAACATTGCATCACCAATTATTTTATAAGCAAGCTCTCTTTCAATAAAAATTTCTGGACGTTAGATAATATTTCTTAACAAAATTAATCTATAAAACTAATTAGCTAATTCATATGTCTAACAAAGCTCAGCCAATAAAATAATACAAGTGCTATCATCAGAGAAATATATAGAATTCTTTTTATTACAAAGTCTGTTGGTTATATTTAGTAAAGCCACTCACACTTCAATTATAAAGTACAACTCTGTGCTCTCATCTCATAACATGAAAAGACCTTATGTTATAAAAAAGTAAAAAACAACACATTATTTTAAGAATTTTTAAATAAAAGCGCTTGACAAAGATTCTAAGAGTGATTCGGGATAAGTGTTTGAAAAATAAACAAAAAAGCGCAAACAACTCTCTAACAACAAGAGGTGCCTGCGCTTTATTAAAAAATCAAGAAAAATTATAAAGCTTTAACTTTTTGAGAAAGACGAGAAATTGTTCTGGAAGCCTTATTCTTATGGAATACACCTTTTTGAGCAGCTCTCATCATTTCGCTTTCAGCAACTTTCAAAGCCGCAGCAGCTGATTCTTTATCACCAGCCAAAACAGCAGCAATAACTTTCTTTACAAAAGTTCTAACTCTGCTTCTGCGCGCACCGTTAATGATGCTTCTTTTGTTGTTTCTGTTTATTCTTGTTTTTGCCGATTTATGATTGGCCATATTTTTTATCCTGTCAAAATTAAGTTAAACACAAATAAAATTCTGACACACTTATACTCTATAATCTGTGATAGTCAACAAATTTTTTCAAAAATCATTAAATTTAGTTCTTGTTTTTTAAGCTAATACTGATTTTTAGTGGATTTGAAGAAATTTTATTGATCTCAAGAATATCATTTTCTCTGGAGAATTTCAAAAAGGTGGCAGAGGATTCTTGTAATGTCCATCCCAATTGAGGCAGAGTCTTGACATAAAAATCTTTTATATGCTGAAAGTTCTTTTTGCGGACGGCAACTAACTGTGCTTCAAGATAGCGAGTTTCCTCATTACCAAAGGCAACGTCATCAGCTTCAATTTGTTTTAAGCCTTCCATAAGGGGAATATCTTCAAATCCGGCCACAAAGTCTCTTCCATAAGAATTAAAAGAAAAACACATGATAACTAAAGATAAAAATGTATAAACAATTTTTTTCATATTAGATTCCTCATTTTTGTAAAAGGTTACAATAAAAAGTAGAACGTCCGGCCTGGATAATTTTTTTGATGCCGCCGGTTTTGCAAATTTCACATTGACAATCAGGGCACGACATTCCTTCTTTGCCATATACGGCATGCTGAAACTGAAAATACCCCATACTTCCGTCTGGTTGCCGATAATCTTTAAGAGTCGAGCCTCCGGCAAGTATTGCTTTTTGTAGAATGGTTTTAATGGCCCCAATGAGAATTTGACATTCATGCAAAGAAATATCTTTGCAGAGTCTTAATGGTGAGATACGCGCTAAATACAAGGCCTCCGATGCATAAATATTTCCGATTCCACAGATAATGGATTGGTCTAATAAAGCGACTTTAATCGGAATATGCTTATCTTTTAATTTAGAAAAGAGGTATTGTTTGTTTAAACGCTCATCAAAAGGATCGATTCCCAATTTTGCAAAAAGCGTTGATGCATAAAGTTCATCTGTTTTAAGATAGGTCATTAAACCAAAACGACGTGCATCATTAAAAACTAAGGTGCATTTATTTGTATAGATAATCACATGATCATGCTTTTCTCGTGTGAAGCTGGCTAAATTATCCCGAGAAATGATACGAACTCTGCCGCTCATACCAAAGTGCCACACAATGCTTAGCCCATTATCCAGATCAATGATAACATATTTAGCGATGCGACGAAGATATTTAACAGCAGCTCCGGTGATTTTTGTTGCAAAATCATCAGGGATGGGAATACGAAAACGCCTCTCTGCAATCAATACAGATTGTATAACGGCTCCGTTCACAGCTCTGTTTAGGGCCTCTTTAATGGTTTCTACTTCAGGAAGTTCTGGCATAATATCCTCATAAAATTACATAATCAGGATAAATCCAAAAAAAACGTATGCGAGCACAAACTTTTGTTTATACACCAACTTTTTTATTTTTTTATGTTTGACTGGAAGAGAAGTTTATACTAATATCCCAAAGATTCTAATCAAGAAAGGACAAAAACGTGATAAAAGGGGCCACAACAAGGAAAAGAACGCGAAAATATTTTGCACCGCAAAATGAAGGTGTAAAACATAAATGCGATCATCCTGGATGTAACAAAGAAGGAGAATTTAAAGCCCCTAAAGACAGAACGTTAAAAGACTATTATTGGTTTTGCTTAGAGCACGTTCAGGAATATAATGCCAAATGGAATTATTATATGGATGACGATGCTTCAGCAGAACAAGAAACATTTAAAAAAAGAACAAGATTTAGTGGCTTTCACTCAAAAATAAAATACAAATTTGGCTGTGATTTAGATGAAGAGTTGGAATTTTTACATGGATTCTCCGGATATGACAAAGTAACGGATAATGTTTACTTTAGTCAGGAAGATAGAAAAGAGATGGCGCATTTGGAATTATCCTCGGAAGATTTCAATATTGAGAACTTAAAAAAACAATATAAGAAATTAGCTAAAACTTGTCATCCGGACTTAAATCCAGACGACAAAGATGCCGAAGAAAAATTCAAGCGTTTAACAGCTGCATATAAAAAACTCTTAGAAAAATTATCATAAGGGGCTTACTCAAAGAGAAAGCTCATACAATTTAGAAACATATTTTTTAATAACGTCTAATCGTGTTTTATAAGAGGTTAAATCTCGTTCAATAAATAGTTTCTGGTCAGGACGAATTTTAATAGCCCCAAGTTGTTTGGTAACAAAATCCATGAGTCTGTCAACATTTTTAAACGTATTATTATGAAAAGCAATTAAAATACCTCTGGCTCCGGCTTCAATGCGTTCAATTCCCGTGAGCCAGCATATTTGTTTAATTTCTACCGTTTTGAGCAAGTTTTCAACTTCTTCAGGAATAGGCCCAAAGCGATCAATCAATTCCTCTCTCATATCACTGATTTCTTCAACGGTTTTAAGTGAACCTATGCGCTTATAAAGTCCCAAACGAACACCAAGATCTGCAACATATTTTTCCGGAATAATAATCGGAACACCCGTCAAAATCTGAACCGACCAATCAGAAGAAGCAGCCGTAATTTGATGTTCATCGCCGGATTGACGTGCTTTAATACGGTTGATTTCTTCTTCTAACAAATGATGATACAGCGCAATACCGACATCTTTAATATGACCGGATTGTTCCACACCTAAAATATTTCCGGCCCCGCGAATATCCAAGTCATGATTTGCCAAAGAAAAACCGGCACCCAATTGGTTCAGTGCCTGTAAAATATTTAACCTCTTTTCGGCAACAGGTGTTAAAACTTTTTGGTTCGGAATGGTAAAATAGCAATAGCCGCGAAGTTTAGAGCGTCCGATTCTCCCACGTAGTTGATATAATTGCGCCAAGCCAAACATATCAGCGCGATAAATAATCATTGTATTAACTTTAGGCAAGTCAATACCGGATTCTATAATCGTAGTAGAGAGTAAAATATCAGCCTTACCATCAGCAAAGTCACACATCACATCTTCAAGGTGTGTAGGAGACATTTGTCCATGAGCCACAGCAATTTTAACATCAGGAACCAACTCTTTTAATTTGGGCTCAATTTGTAAAATATCAGAAACTCTGGGGCATACAAAGAAAATCTGTCCGCCACGATATTTTTCGCGATAAATGGCTTCTTTAATCATCACTCTGTCAAAAGGCATAACAAACGTACGGGCCGCCAATCTGTCAACCGGAGGTGTTGCGATAATACTGAGCTGCTTAACGCCGGTTAGAGAAAGTTGTAATGTTCTGGGGATTGGCGTGGCGCTGAGCGTCAGAATATGCACATCCGACTTCAAATGTTTTAACCTCTCTTTGTGGGCAACCCCAAAATGCTGCTCCTCATCAATAATCAAGAGCCCTAAATTACAAAATTCAATATCTTTAGCAAGCAAGGCGTGTGTTCCGATAACAATCTCCAAACTGCCGTCTTTAAGTTCTTGTTTAACTTCTCGTGCCTCTTTGGGTGTAACGAGTCTGGATAACATCTTAACTTTAACCGGAAATCCCTGCAAACGTTCTTTAAAGTTCAGATAATGTTGTCTTGCCAATAGAGTCGTCGGAACAATAAGAGCAACTTGTGCGCCACAAGTCGCAACCGTAAATGCGGCACGCAAAGCAACTTCGGTTTTACCAAAACCAACATCCCCGCAAACGAGTCTATCCATCGGAACACCTAAAGATAAATCTTTTAAAACATCATTGACGGCATTCAGTTGATCATCTGTTTCGGTATACAAAAATCGGCTGCAAAATTCGTCATACAAACCACGTTCAGGAACGAAAATTTCAGCTTTTTTCATTTGTCTTTGCGCAGCAATTTGAATAAGCTTTTCAGCAATATCTTTAATTTTCTCTTTAACGCGAGATTTTTTAGCTTCCCACGCCGAGCCACCCAAAACATCTAGTGTAACATTACTGTCTTCTGCACCATATCGGCTGATAACGTCAATATTTTCAACAGGAACATAGAGTTTATCATTGTTCGCATAAATAAGTTTCAAACAATCATGTGCAACCCCATCGGTTACAATATTTTCCAATCCCTCAAAGCGCCCGATACCATGTTCTATATGAACCACATATTCCCCAACATTAAGAGAAGAAATATCTGAGATTAGATTCTCTGCCGAAACTTTTTTATGTGAGCGAATATTTTTACGTTCACCCCAAATATCCTGTTCAGTAACAATAAAGAAGTCGTCATTGATGAAACCGTGCTGAAGTTCAAGGACAATAAGAACGATTTTACCTTTTTCCGCATTCTTCAGAGCATCTTTCCAATTCTCGGCAATAATAAGATTTTTAAATTTATTCTCCTTAAGGAGATTAAACATACGGTCCAAAGAACCCTGAGTATAGCAACAAATAATTTTCTTCTTAGATTTGTTTAGCTGGCATTCTTGCGCTAAATCTTCATACACGGTCAGATTGCTGATATTTTTAAGTGAAGCGAAAATTTTTTGCGGAACAGAACCATAATTGATGTTGTCTTTAGCTTCCGGCAAAGCAAGTTTAGAAAGTTTCACATAAGAACGAGAATGAATAAGGTCAGTAACCGCCTGAGTATTAAGATAAAGTAGAGTAGGCTCAATCGGCCGATATTTATCAACTTCTGAAACATCCCGAATTTTTAGGGCTTCCAACCGCGCATCATAGTGGTCGGCAATAGTTTCTTCTTTTGCTTTAAGCGCATTATCGCAGTCAATTCCCAAAATAACATCGGCACCGAGCATATAATCAAATAAAGATGGAAGCCCTTCTTCATAAAAGAAAGGCAGCCAGTTTTCCATACCTAAATATTTTTTGCCTTCAGAAATACTGGCATACAATTCATCTTTAAGCCCCTCAGCCCCAAAGGCCTCACGATATTTAGAGCGAAAAGTTTTAATAGTATTTTTATCTAAAACAACTTCGTTTGCGCTGTCAAAACTATAAAATTTTAAATCTTCGGTACTGCGTTGTGTTTCCACATCAAAAAGTCTAAGCCGCTCCACTTCATCATCAAACAAATCAATACGAAGAGGCTGCTCCGCTCCGCTTGGAAAAATATCAATAATATCACCGCGAACGGCATATTCTCCGGATTCCATAACTTGTTCCACGCGCGAATAACCGTTAATGGCAACATAATGCAAAAACTCATCAAAATTAAGTTTGCCGCCAACTTGAATAGATTTACGCGTGTTAAGAAAGATTTTTTTAGGAGGCAGCTTTTGAATGGCTGCACCGATACTGGTTAAAACGACTTTACGTTTTTTAGTATCATCTAAGACAAGTTTGGCAAGTGTTTCAATACGTTTAGAAAGAACGGCAGCATTCGGAGAAACTCTGTCATAAGGTACGGTATCCCACGCCGGAAAAGTTAATAACTCAATTTCCGGTGCAATAAATTTAAGAGTGTCATAAACTTGTTTTAAAGAAGTCCCATCGCTTAAAATACAAAGCACATCTTTTTTTGTTTTTTCTAATAAATCGTATATAGCAAAAGCTTCCGCATCTTTGGCAACACCGGACAAGTTTTTCTTATTAAAGTAATCAAAATCATTAGACATTTGCAGATACTTCTGTTATTAAGTTACTTAATTAATAACCTAAACCGGAAATTTGTAAAGAACATAAATTATGCGTCCGAATATTTTATACCCTTTATTTGCCAGTATTGAAAGCATAAAAGGAGTAGGAACGAAATATAGTAAGTTAATAAAAAAGCTGTGCGGTGAAAAAATTATAGACATTTTGTTTCACCTTCCGGTAAGTTTGGTTGATAGAACCTATAATGAACCTTTGATAAATGCAAAAGATGGAAAAATCTGGACTGGTATTGTAACCATAACGGAACACGTTCCTCCTCAAACTAAAAAACACCCATATCGCATATATTGCACAGACGGAACAGCGGAATTGGTTTTGGTGTTTTTTAAAGTATATGCGGATTCTATAGAAAAAAATTATCCATTAGGCGGCAAAAGAGCCATTAGTGGAAAATTAGAATATTTCAACGGAATGTGGCAGATGAGTCATCCGGATTACTCCGTTTCGCCAGAACTACTGCCTCAAATTATGCGCTTAGAACCGGTTTATCCCCTCACGGCCGGCGTGACCAATAAAATGATATGTAGGCTCGTGGAAGAGGGGCTGAGAAACGTTCCAACCCTGCCGGAATGGCTATCACCGGATTCGTTAGGAGATTTAGAATATATAGATTTTAAGTCAGCCTTATACCGTGTACATCATCCCAAAAATCCGGCGGATTTATTACCATCATCACCCGCGCGAAGAAGATTAGCCTATGATGAGATACTCTCAAACCAATTAGCTTTAGCGCTCATTCGTCAAAAAGTCAGAGCCCAAAACGGACGCGCTTTTATTGGCACGGGGGAGCTTTATAAAAAGGCCATAGAAAATCTCCCGTTTAAGCTCACGTCAGCGCAAGAAGAAGCCTTAGCCGAAATAACCAAAGACCAAAATGCGCCGCATAAAATGTTGCGTTTATTGCAAGGAGATGTCGGCTCAGGGAAAACCGTCGTTGCATTTTTAAGTATGCTGAAAGTGATAGAAGAGGGGGCGCAGGCGGCACTAATGGCACCAACGGAAATTCTAGCCAAACAACATTATGAAACCATAAGCTCTTTGAGCAAAGGCTTAGGCATCACCGTAGGATTACTGACCGGCAAACTAAAAGTTAAAGAAAAAAGAGAAATTTACGAAAAACTGCAAAATGGAGAAATCAATATTTTAATAGGCACGCATGCCCTATTTACGGAAGGCGTTACGTTTAAAGATTTAGGTTATGCCGTGATTGATGAGCAACACAGATTCGGTGTAAATCAAAGACTATCGCTTTCCTCCAAAGGAACAATGAGTGATGTTCTGGTAATGACGGCAACCCCGATTCCAAGAAGTCTGCTATTAACTGCTTACGGAGATATGGACTATACCAAAATAGGAGAATTGCCAGCGGGAAGAAAACCCTGTGTCACAGCGGTGATGAACGTGAATAAAATGCCAGACATTATCGCGGCATTACATCGCAAATTAGCAGATGGCGGCCGCGCATACTGGGTTTGTCCACTGGTTGAGGAGTCGGAAAAATCCGATTTGGCAGCCGCAACCGAACGTAGTGAAATGTTAAAGCTGTACTTTGGCGATGTTGTGGGGCTAATTCATGGAAAGATGAAAGAAGCCGAAAAAGACGCAGTCATGGAGGAGTTTAAAAAAGGAACAAAGAAACTTCTCGTTGCAACCACTGTTATAGAAGTTGGTGTTAATGTGCCGGAAGCAACCGTGATGATAATAGAACATGCGGAAAGATTTGGTCTTTCACAATTACATCAATTAAGAGGAAGAATAAAAAGAGGATATGAATCCGGAACTTGTATTTTGCTTTATTCATATCCGATAAGCAGTGTTGCCAGAGAGCGTTTAAATATCATGAAGCAAACCGAAGATGGATTTTATATTGCAGAAAAGGATTTGGAACTAAGAGGCGGTGGAGAGATATTAGGAACAAGACAATCCGGATTTACACAATTCAAGTTAGCCGATATGAGTGTCCATCAAGATTTATTGATAAAAGCGCGAGATGATGTCCATAATATATTAAAACAAGACCAGAGTTTAACAACTCCTCGCGGACAAGCTTTAAAAGTATTGCTATATTTATTTGAACAAAACGAAGCAGTAAAGACTTACCTCGCTGGATAGATGAAAGTTAAAACAACTATCAAGCAAACCCTTATACACATACAAGTACAATCAAAGAGATGACGAGACTTGACACATCTCTTTAACGATAAATTCAGCATTTTTCTCTAAAATACCATCAAAATCAATGGAGAAGAGAAAAGATGAAAAGAATAAGTATTGCTTGCATAATTGCCACAATCATAACAACCAGTTGCTCTTTGTTTAATCTGAACAAGGAAGAAAAGTTTGTAAATCCGGTCTTTTATGAAAAAATGATTTCAGCTTCGCATTCAAATTATGAAGTGCAATTAACCCCAACAAGTATCTATATGGTCTCCAGTAAAGACTTTAAGTATAATTATACCTGCAAACTCATTAACAACCAAATGGATACAGTTAGTTTGGAATGTTTTAAATATAACTACAAAAATGAAAAAGAAGAGACACAAGTTTTCACATATACTCTAAAACCCTGCAATGAAGAAAATATGTGTCTGGATAAGGGGGGCTGGCTGGTTTATCAAAAAATCAGACCTATCAAATATTATGATGAAACAATTACTTATATAATCCCCTCAAAGTCTAAAAACGCTCCCAAAGATAAATTTGTAAACCCTTTGTTTTATAAAAAATTATCTCCCATATCACGAGATTCAAGACCAACCTTTTTAACGCCAACTTCTGTCACATACTATGACTTATACGGAAAAGAGGTTGTTGGAAGATGTAAAATGCTGGAAAACACACCAATGTTTGTGACATTAGATTGTACTTTTTATGTTGAAGAAACTAAAGAAACATATAGTCATATTGTTCGTTATGTATTAAAAGGTTGCAATGAGCAAAAAGAATATTGTTATGACGGTAAATGGTTTGTATTAGAAAAAATTTTTTCAAGTGGTGTGGAAACATTTGTCATAGATAAAAAAGATATGGGGCAGTAAAAACCGCCCCTTTTAACGATAAATTCAGCATTTTTCTCTAAAATGCCACTAAAATCAATGGAGAAGAGAAAAAATGAAAAAGATAGGATATAAAATATTTTTGAGTACAATCCTGGGAATAAGTTTACTGTCCAATTCCGCCCTTGCTCAAGATAAAGATGAGGTAGAAATAAAGCAACAAGTAGAAAAATATCAAGACTACTGCCATAACAAAGCCTATCCCAAAGAAAAATATGATAAAATAATTGCACTTAAAGACGGACAAATGAAGCAAGCTGAACAAATATATTCGCAATGTATTAAAGAAATAATTTTAAATAAACTTGAAGAGAATTTCCCTCAACAAAGCACCTCAAAAATGAAAGAAGGAATAGAAGAAATAAGCAATGGAACACTAAAATTCTATTGGTATCTATACAATAGTCAAGACAATGGACTAATTGGTGAATTACAAGATGATGCCGCTCAAGCTCGTATGCTTGATAAGATTTTAGAAGACGTCCTACATTATCTAACAATATATGGAAGACCCAGCCGTGTATAAATCCCCTACAAAAGAGAAAAGATAAAACCGACTAGATATAAAATATTTTTGAGCATAATACTGGGAATAAGTTTACTATCCAATTCAACCTTTGTGCAGGATAAGGACGCCAATATGAAGAAATCTTATATGACGTCCTACATTATCAAACGCTGTATGAGAGTAAGATTATAGACTAGTAAAGATTATACTCACTCAAAAACAAATTATCTAAATTATCCAATACATC